>DASZAI010000024.1:0-84418 GCA_035945295.1 Terriglobia bacterium
CCAGCACCGCTCTTCCTCCCCGAACAGCTCCCGAAATCTCCCGATCGTCATCATCCCCTTACGCTTGGGTTTTCTCATGCCGGCGATTATATCGCCTTTTCTTCGCCGGAGCAAGCATGATGATCATACCTTCATTTCTTGCAATTCCACGCGACCTCTTGGCGACGCAAATTCCCGTTCTCCCCTTGACTACCCTCGCCCCTTGGTGGGCGGAGCGGCCGGCGCGCCAGCGCCGGGTGACGGGTGAGTCGAGTCGCATCCCGCCATTTTTCGAAACAGCCACAAAAGTATAACAACTTCCGGGCGCGAATACGCCGGAAAGGTGCGCCGCTCCATCCGATTTTGAATCCGCAATAGGACGGGGAGCTGAGAGTTGTTTCCCATTGAAAACGAGGTACATTCCGGCTTCGTTTTGCATTGCCCTGCGCGCGCGGAACTCCGCCTTTTTCCCAACCAGAAGGCTTTGCGGACACGACCTCCGGAATGGGAGTCCTCGCTATGCCAAGAAACCCCGCCAACTGCTAATCCGCCCATCGTTTCCCTGCTTCCTCGCGGATGTCGTCGAGGGACACCACCGTCCCGACCGGTATATTATGATAACTAATTATATAGTAGTAATACGATCCGTCAAGGAGAATCTGGAACACGCCGCTACGCCGCTACTACTGGCTGCCGACGTAGAGGGGGCTAGCGACGTCGATGCGGGTAGCGCGGACCTCCGTGTTTGAGGTCCGCGGCTCTCATCCTGGTAATCGGACTGACCATTGACCGCGTGAGCGGCCGCCGTCCGACCCGAGAGCGCGGGTTTGAACCTCGGCGACAGTTAGCCATCGGGGAAATCAAGAACCGCAGACCTCAACGACGGAGGTCTGCGCTACGCGCTGCTTGCTCCTCATCCCTTGATCGAATAAGCTACCGGCATGGGCGAGATCGTATTTGAAGTGACGCAGGAGGCGGACGGCGGGTTCGTGGCGGAGTGCCTGACCGAGAGCATCTACACGCAAGCCGACACCTGGGAAGAGCTACGACGAAACGTGAGGGAAGCCCTCGCCGCCTTTTATTTCGACCGGCCGCAGCCGCCCCCCGCGATCCTAATCCCGCAATAAATCCGTTGACAAATCAAGCCTTGGGCGGATAATCCGTCCGGTTGCCCTAGGAATCGAAGGGCGCATCGTCATGCCACGCCATGTCGATCCCGTGCTCACGGCGCGCCGCCGCGCCGAGCTGATCAGGGCCGGCTACGCCGAGATCCTGGCGCGCGGCATCCAGGGTACCACGCTCGACTCCGTCGTCGAGCGCGCGGGTTCGAGCAAAGGCGGGGCGCTGCACTATTTCCCCAACAAAGAAGATCTGCTCTACGCCATCCTCGAGTGGGTGCTCTCGGAGCTCGACCGTTCGCTCGAGGACGTGATCGCGAACCAGGAAACCGCCCGGCGTCAACTCGCCTCCGAGCTCGAGGTGCTGTTTCACAGCGCCGAAGTGAACCGCAAGCTTTACCTCGTGCTCTTCGACTACGTGGCAGTGGCGGCGCGCTCCGAGCGCTTCCGGTCGCTGCTCGCCCAGTTCTTAGAGAGCTGCCGGCGGCGCGACATGGCCATCGTCGAACAGGGCATTCACGAACAACTTTTCCGGCGCGTCGATCCGGAGGATGCGGCGGCGACGATTCGCGCCCTGGTGGACGGCTACTGCCTCCAGTGGCTCATGGGGCCGCCCGATACGCCCATTGAAATCTATCGCGATCGGTGTCGGGCCGTGCTGGGGTCTTATTTACTGCGCACTGGTACCCCATAGTCGGCCCTAATTCGGCCCTGAGATCGGACGACGAGCGGCCGATCGTGCTCATTCTATGATTGGCGAATTCCTCCGCGCGCTCTTCGTGGTCATACTCGTGGTAGCCGTGCCCGTGATGTCCTACTCGACGGCGCGTAAACCCGAGGTCCGCACGCTGCCGCGCCGCGCGCTCTATTTCTCCGCCACGCTTTCCCAGTGGCTCTTGGCAATCGTCGGCATCGCGGTCGCCCTGGCGGCTCGGATTGATTTCCGGGCCCTAGGATTTCGGGGCGCCGGCTTTCTACCCAGCCTCGGCTGGACGGTCGGCTTGACACTCGCCTCCTCGGCAGGACTGCTCCTCGTCATCCTACTGGAGCGGCGCGGCTGGTGGCCGCCTGAATCCGAGCTGGTGTATCTGCTGCTGCCCGAGACTCGCCGGGAAAAGGTCTGGTGCGTGCTGCTGCTCGCGCCCACCGCCGGACTCTGCGAGGAATTCCTCTACCGCGGATTCCTCCTGTTCCAGATCGCCAACTGGACGCATTCCAGCGGATGGGGCTTGGCTATCTCGTCCATCGCCTTCGGACTGGCGCACACTTACCAGGGAGTCAACGGCATGGCGCGCGCTGCTTTCCTCGGCGCGCTGCTCGCTCTGCCTGTGGTGCGGCTCGGGACGCTCTACCCGTCGATGGCGTCGCATTTCCTCATCGACGCGCTGGCGCTGGTCTGGCTCGGCCCCAAGCTGCTCGGGTCGAGCCGACGCGACCCGGATGTCGCGAGCGGCAAGTTCGGCGAATAAGTCAGCCCGCCGTGGCGGGCGGCATAGATGTAGCCCAGGGCGCGAGCCCTGATTCGGCCCTCAACCCCTCACCCGGCGCTCGCGCGCCACCCTCTCCCGCAAAGGGGAGAGGGTTGTGACCTCGGACCAACTGTCCCCTCCCCCCTTGCGGGGGAGGGGCAGGGGGTGAGGGCCAAGCCCCGCTTCCCGCTGTTCGAAGGAGGTCATCCCGATGTCACGGAACTCAATCTTGAGCGCTGTTCTTGCCGTCTCCGCACTCGCAGCTTGCCTACCGCCCGCACGTGCCGGACAGTTCGGAGCGACGCGGCACGAGGAAAGCACCGTGCCGGCGAGCCGCGTCGTCGCGGTCCGCGCCGGGCGCCTGTTCGACGGCAAGTCAGACAGGCTGCTCGCGGATCAGGTAGTCATCATCCGCGGCGATCGCATTCAAGAAGTCGCGCCTGCCGCCCAAGCCCGCATCCCTGACGGCGCCCAGATCATCGACTTGAGCCACGCAACTGTGCTGCCGGGACTGATCGACGCGCACACGCATCTGTTCCTCACCGGCGAGTCGCATGGACGCTACGACGAGCAACTGCTCAAGGAGTCGTGGCAGTACCGCACCATCGAAGCGGTGGTCAACGCGCGGCGGGATCTCGAGGCCGGCTTCACCAGTATGCGCGACGTCGAGACGGAAGGAGCGATGTACAGCGACGTGGACGTGCGCAACGCTATCGATCGCGGACTCATCCCCGGCCCGCGGCTCGAGGTGGCGACGCGCGCCATCTCAACCACCGGCGGCTATCCGCTCGAAGGCTATTCGCCGGAAGTGCCTGTGCCGTCGGGCGTCCAGATCGTCGACTCGCCGGAGGAAGCGCGCAAGGCAGTGCGCGAGCAGATCAAGTACGGCGCCGACCTCATCAAGATTTACTCGACCCATCGCTTTCACTTCACGCCCGATGGGAAGCTCGTAGCCATCCCCACGCTGACCCTCGACGAGGTCCGCGCCGTGGTGGATGAAGCGCATCGCGAAGGAGTCAAGGTGGCGTGTCATGCTTACGGCGGCGAGGGGCTTCACAACTGCGTGAACGCCGGCGTGGATTCCATCGAGCACGGACTCGATCTCGACGAAGAGTCGATCACAAAGATGGTAGCCAAGGGGATTACCTGGGTGCCGACGCTTTACGTTTACGAGTTTGAGCCCGAGGAGGATCTGGAGGCGACGGGCGGCAAGACCAGCCGGGCGCGCATTCACGAAGCGAGCTTCCGTCGCGCCCTCGCTCACGGCGGACTCAAGATCGCCTTTGGGACCGACGTCGGCCCGTTTCCTCACGGCACGCAGGCGAAGGAGTTCGAGTATCTCGTGCGCTTCGGCTTGACGCCGGCTCAGGCGATTCGCGCCGCGACCAGCGTGGCGGCGGAACTCATGGGCTGGCAGGACCGTATCGGCGGCGTCGAACCTGGCAGGCTCGCTGACCTCATCGCGGTGGCGGGCGATCCACTCAGGGACATTACCGAGCTCGAGCGCGTGAAGTTTGTGATGAAAGGCGCGGTCGTTGTGCGGAACGATTTCAAGTGACCAGTTCCTGAAAGACCCTAAGAGTGTTATGCGGAGCGAAGCATTGCGCTGAAGAGGAAATGAGACAGATCCTTCGCTCCCCTCAGGATGACAGGTGCACCAGGACGACAGGGAGGGAAGCTCGCTTCGGCGTCCGGCTACGCGCCGCCGTCCGCAACGCGATGCGCTTCCTTGTAGAGGATGTCCGCCTCCTCGAGCAGCTCCACCGCAACCTGCTGGCAGGCGGGAAGCAACCACTCGGTGTCGGGCCCCGACGGCCCTTGAACGATCAGACGGTCAAAAAGGAATTCCGCCAGTTCCTGCTCGGTGATGCTTCGCGTCATGGCTCGGACCTCCGTGCCAGAAGGACTTTGAACGATGGATTTGGGTAACGGCGCCATTATACCGCGTCATGCGAATCTCCAAAGCGGAATCTGGAGCCAGACAGTGTCCGGTTCTTACCGGACACCGCTGAAGCCAGGGGAGGCTGCGGTTGCCCCTTTTGTGTGGAAGAAGCCGGCATCCGCCGCGGATTTTCGACTCGCGCGGGCGGCTTTCGAGCTAGAATAGTTGCATGGAAGAGCGCGACTTCTTCGACGAGAGCGAAACCGTCAAGCCCGCCGTTCTCAACTGCGACAGGTGCCACACGAGCGACACCTACGAAATCCGCTGGGTGGTACGGACCAAGAAGGCGGCGCTGCGCGGTTCCGCCGACGAGCGCGACCGGGCGCGGTTCGCCAAAGCGCGCTCTTATATGCTGCGCAAGGACGACTTCATCCTGTGCAAGAATAATCGCTGTCGCAAACGCTTTGAGGTGTCCGGTTTGCAGTCGGTGGTCTTCTTGTAAGCGCTAGACCCGTCAATCGCTCGAAGGGAAAAACTCAGAGCTTGGACCGGGATCGCGGCGCGGCAGCGCCGGACCCTCGGGAGAATTCTGCGGTTCCGCATCGCTCGGATCGAACTCGAGCGGCGCCGTGAGTTGAAGTTCGAAGGTGGTCCGCTCCGGAATCACGATCTCCTTACCACGCGTCGCCAGTACCCAGATCAGACCGCCCAAGGCTCCGGCCCCGCCGCCGATGCCCGCACCTTTCAGGTCACGTCCCGCAATAGCACCGATGATGGCGCCTTCGCCCGCCGTACTCGCAACCGACCCAGCGTCCTGGCCCTTCGAGGACTCGCCTTGTATCTTCCCCTCGTTGCGCTTGAAACCTTGTTTACCATTGCCGGCATAGCTCGAAAGCGTCGCGCGCAGGGCACGCGTGGTACCGTCGGGTAAGGTCAAGCTGTCGAAGCGCAGGCCGATCTGCGCCTTCCCTTTGACGCGTCCCGGCCGCACGACCTGGGTAATCGCACCCTTCACGTATGATCCGACGGGGATCACGATGCGGTTGCCGACGGTGATGGGATAGATCGTCTCGCAATAAACAGCTTGGCCTACATACGCGGTGCGGGAGCTGAGCGCGTTCTTGAGCTCGAGGGGAATCGTCGTGTCGGCCATCACGACGACTTTCGTGCTGTTCGCGTTGGCCCTGGGTCGAGCAGGCTCGGCGGCTGCCTGCGCCGGCGCGGAGGTCGGGGCATTCTGCGCGAGAGTTGTCGCGACTCCGAGCGTCGACGCCGCCAGCAGAAGCGCGAGACCTGGTGGGGTACGACCTTGAGACAGCGCGCGAGTCAGCATGGCTGGATACCTCCCCAGGGCGGACTTCAATCGGACTCAAGCGGACTCCAAAGGCCTGCCACGTAAGATGGACAAACCACTGCCGAAGTTGCTTCTGCAGCTCACGGGTCGTGCGGCCGATGCCGCAGCGGTGCAGGCTTGCTGGTGTCCACCGGGCGCGCGTTCTTGCCCAGGTCGACCGCCTCCGTCAGCGTGATTTCCATGCTGGTTCCGGGCCGCAGGATGATCGTCCTGCCGCGCGTCGCCAGCATGACGATCAGTCCGCCGACTCCCTCCGAGGCGTCGATGAGAGGATTTCCGCCACCGAGGCCGCTCGCGTCGACGACGGCGTCACCCGCGCTCTGAGTGGCGACGCTCTGCGCGCCGTCGTTGCTCGCCGCGGCCTCGGCGTCCTTGGCCTTCTTCGCGTCTTCGAGCCTGGCTCCGCCGATCGAGGAAAGTGTCGCGGCAATCGGCCTGGTGACACCGCTCGGCAGAATGACCGTCTCGAAGCGGAGCCCCAGTTGCGCTTTGCCGGTGACCCTGCCGGGCCGGGTGACGTGTGTCACCTCACCCCGCACGTAGCTGTGCGCCGGAATCAGAATGTGGTCGCCGAGCACAATCGGAAAAATCGTCTCGCAATACACCGCTTGACCCTCGTAGGCGGTGCGTGAGTTCACTGTGTTCTTGAGCTCGAGCGGGATGATGGTCGCGGCAGGCACCACTTGGCCGGCGCTCGCCGCTCTGGCTCGTGAGCTTGACTGCGCCGGCACGTTCTGACAATGACCGGCGCGCGCTATCAGCGTCAACCCGAGCATTGTCGCTACGGCACTATACCTCACGATGAATCTCCCCGGGCTATTCATTCACACAAACCAGAGTGTAGATCGTTTCGCCGCTGGGCTGGCTGACTTGCCCTTGAACTTTCCAGCGCAGTCCATCGAGGTCATAGGTCTGCGAATAGGAATCGTAACGGCCCTCCAGACGAATCGCCTTCAGGACCTTCTCGCTCAGCTCGCGCGTGTCGCCCGGTTTCCAGGTCTTCAGAACCTTCAGACTTCCGAGAGGATTGTCCATGATGATCCTGAGCCGCGTCGAAAGCCCCGCGCTCGCTAACCTAGAATTGCGCCGATGACTCCGGCGATGCGCGCCGCATGACGCTCCACCGCTTCAGCGTCATCCGCCTCCACCATGACGCGCGCCACGCGCTCGGTCCCTGAATAGCGCACGATAGCCCGCCCACGCGGCCCGAACTCACGACGACAGTCAGCGACGGCGCGTTCGATTTCCGGAATCGACTCCAGCGGAAGTTTCTCCCGGACGGGAACGTTGCGAATCACTTGCGGGAAAGGCTGGAGGCTGCGCACGAGTTCATCGAGCGACTGCCGGGTCTCCGCCAGCAACTTCAGCACTTCGAGCAGCGTGATGATTCCGTCGCCGGCGAGCGAAATGTCGGAAAAAATGATGTGGCCCGAGGGCTCGCCGCCCAGGTTGATTCCCGAGCGCAGCATCTCATCCAGGACGTATTTGTCGCCCACCGGCGTCCGCTTCAGGCCGATGCCGTGCCCGCCAAGCGCCAACTCGAGACCCAGGTTGGTCATCAACGTCCCGACCACGGCGTCTCCCTTCAGCGCGCCGTGACGCCTCAGAAACAGCGCCATCGCATACAGGACGTGATCGCCGTCGGCAATCCGGCCGTCGCGCGTCGCAAAGATGGCGCGATCGCCGTCGCCGTCGAACGCGACGCCCAGGTCCGCACCCCACGCTTTGGTCTCACGCGCCATCCGCTCGGGATGCAGCGACCCGCAGTCCAGGTTGATGTTGCGGCCGGTCGGCTCGGCGTGCAGGATGCGCGCCTCGATGCCGAGCTTCTCGACCAGCGGCGGGACGATGTAGGTCGTGGAGCCGTGCGCGCAGTCCACGACGATGCGGAAGCGCACGTCGTGCATTGGTTCCGGCAGCAGCCCCGCCAGGTGATCGACGTAGTCGCGCCGCAGCTCAGGATCGGGCGCGAGCGCGGCTTCCGGGGTCTCCGCGCTGGCGGACGCGCCCTTCTCGCGGCCCAGTTCGCGCTCGATTTCGAGCTCGACGGGCTCGGCGAGTTTGGTGCCCGCGCTGGAGAGAATCTTGATGCCATTGTCCTGATAAGGATTGTGGGACGCCGAGACCATAACGCCGGCGACGAACCCGTGACGGCGAGTGAGATAAGCGACGCCGGGTGTCGTGATCACACCGGTGTAGACGACCTCCATGCCGCGCGATCTCAGCCCGGCGGCCAACAAGCGCGAAATCCAGCCGCTCGACTCCCGCGTGTCTTCGCCAAGCAGGATGCGCAGCGGGCGCTCCGCCGTCTGGCGCTCGAGCACCGCCGCTACCGCCAGTCCGAGTTTCGCCACGGTCTCGCGGTCAAGCGGATAGTGTCCGGCGACACCGCGGACGCCATCCGTGCCGAAGAGCAAGGGCTTTTCGCTCACAATACTCATTGTAGCGGAAAGCGAGGGCAACAGGTACGAAGGCTCGGTCCGCTGCTTCGCCCCCCCGCGGACAAGCCGCAGACCTTGAGAAACAGGGCGGCGCTATCTCTTCGCGGGACGCTGAAGGATACAGGTTACGGGCGCATCACGACTTCGTTCGGGCCGGAAGGCAGGCTGAATTTGACACCGCGCTGCTGGTTGAGCTTCAGCGTGGCAGGTACATCCAATTGAGCGATGCGGATTTGCCGCGTCCACGAGCCGGTGGTCCAGTAATCCGCGCTGGTGTACAAGGTCGCACCCATGATCGTGTATCCCTTCACTTCCTCCTGGTGACCGTCGCGAAACACCAGGACGGCGGGTGGAAGCTCGGGAGCCGATGTGGCAGGCTGGTCTCGGCGGGCGATCGCGTGGCGGCCGGCCGATGCCACGTGTTCCGCCGGCACCGGTTGAACAGGTTGCGCGGACGCGGGCGACCCGCCGGTATTCGTCACGCGCACCCACTCTTCGCCTTGGTACTCAATCACCAATGGGTCCGCAGGGGATGACGGTGGAGCAGGCTGCGCGGCGGCCTGATCGCCCAATTCCTGGGGCGGATACGGCGGGGGCGGAGGAGGCGGCTGGCCTGCGTAGTCGGAGTAGTCACCATCGTCGTAATAATCAGGATAGAGAACGTCGGGATTGCCGTTGAACGGTGAGCCGAAGAACCGGCCACGGCGCCGGAAGTGGCCAAAACCACGCAATCCAGGCCGGAAAGAGGCGCCGGGCCCAGGCCGCATGGCGGGACCTCGTCCCCCCGCAAAACGCATCTGCGCCAGCGAGGGCGAGACAAAGGTGATACTCGCAACCATCGTAGCGGTCAACAAACTGGCCAGCCGGCTATTCATGAGTGCTGTCCTTCGGCGAAGGGCGCCTCAGGTCAGCGCCCAAACTACATATAGTCTCCGTAAACCTCGAAGTCAAGCGCACGGCTACGGCGCCGCAGCGAGGATGGCGTCCGCGATGCGCACTGCCGGCATCACGGCGGCCACGTCATGCACGCGAACGATATGCGCACCCGCGAGGATCGCCGCCGCGACGGCCGCCGCATCACCAGAAAGGAGGCAATGGTAGGGGAGGGCTTGGCCCTCCCGAGGGAGCGCAGAGCGCTCCCCTACTTGATACGGCGGGAGCGCAAAGCGCTCCCCTGCCCCTTCGCCTGCCACGATGGCTCGCACGAACGATTTGCGCGAGCTGCCGACGAGGATCGGCAAGCCGTAGGAGCGCAACCGCTCGAGTCCCGCGAGGATTTCAAAGTTCTGGCGGCGCGTTTTGCCGAAGCCGAGGCCGGGATCGAGGATGAGCTGGGAGCGTCGAACGCCGCAGGCCAGCGCCCTGTGAATCGACGCGGCCAGTCCGGCGCGGACGGAGCGCCAGATGGAGCGCGCGAAAGGCCGCTGCTGCATGGTCTCAGGGCGACCGCGGAGGTGCATGAGCACCAGCGGCGTCCCATAGCGCGCCGCGATTTCGGCCAGCCGCGGATCGAAACGCAGACCGCTCACATCGTTGATGACCGTCGCGCCCGCCGCGATGGCTGCCTCGGCAACTTCGGCCTTGGTGGTGTCGATGGAAATCGCCGCCGGGTTTGCAGCCGGCTTGCCGTGACTCCGCCGTCGCAGTCCGCGTCGCAACCCAGAGATCACCGGCAGGACACGCTCTAACTCTTCTTCCACCGTCACCGGCTTCGAGCCCGGCCGCGTCGATTCCCCGCCCACGTCGATCCAATCAGCCCCCTGGCGCGCGAGCTCGAGTCCGTGCTTGACGGCACGCGCGGGATCGAGGTAGCGGCCGCCGTCCGAGAAGGAATCAGGCGTCACGTTAACCACACCCATGACGAGAGTGCGCTCGCCCAGGCGGACCCGCCGTCCGCCGACCCGAAGTTCAAATTGGGGGCGGCTTCTCACTAGGCTCCAAACAGGCCAACGTAGGCTACCGCGCCGATGATCCCGCCGACTAGAGGTCCGACGATGGGCACCCAGGCATAACCCCAGTCGGAACCGCCTTTGCCGGGAATCGGCAGGATGGCGTGGGCGATGCGCGGCGCGAGGTCCCTGGCCGGATTGATGGCGTATCCCGTCGGGCCGCCAAGCGAGAGACCAATCGCCCAGACCAGGAACCCCACGAGCAACGGCGTCAGACCCGTGTCATTCGGCGCTTTGTTCGCTCCCAGTGCCAGCACGCCGAAGGTCAGCACAAACGTTCCGATGATTTCGGTCACAACGTTGGCGGGCAGGCGGCGAACCGCGGGGACGGTCGAGAATACCAGGAGCTTGAGATTCTGATCTTCCGTCGCGGACCAGTGCGCGAGATACGCCAGCCAGACGAGTACCGCGCCGAGAAATGCGCCGAGAAGCTGGCCCGCGAGGTACGCCGGCACCTGGCTCCACGCTAGCTTGCCGACCACCGCCAGACTCAGCGTGACGGCAGGATTCAAGTGCGCGCCACTGATGCGTCCGACCGCGTAAACTCCCATCGCGACGGCGAGCGCCCAGCCCGTGGTGATGACGATCCAACCGGACTTCTCCGCTTTCGACTTGGCCAACAACACGCCGGCCACCACGCCGTCGCCCAGCAGGATCAGCAGCATTGTGCCCACCAGCTCGGCGGTGAACATTCTCATAGCGATTCCTCCCCTGATTTGGCCGCATCGGCCAGACTGGTCAGCATTCCCAGTCGTTCTACGGGCGAGGATTATATAGTGTTTTGGCCGGAGAAAGACGGTGGGACCGCGAAGTCCGCCTTAAATGAAGTTAAACAGGTTCAGCGACTGCCTAAACCCTGACCTTACGCCGGCTGAGGACGCTCGCGTCCCGGCAGTCCGGGACTCGGCTTGGGCTTGAGGACCTGCGTCGTCTCGGCTTCGGGAGGTTTGGGTGGCTCTTTGACGCGTACGGGAAGCGGTTTCCCTTCCACCAACATTCTCACTTCATTCGAGTCCAGGACCTCGCGCTCGAGCAGATTTTCTGCAATCCTGATCAGCGCCTCGCGATTCGAGGTGAGGACGTCCTTCGCGCGCTCGTAGCCGTGCATGACGAACTTCTTCACTTCCTGGTCGATCTTGATGGCGGTGTCCTCGCTGAAGTCGCGTTGTGTGGCCAGATCGCGTCCCAGGAAGATTTCCTGCTGGTTCTTGCCAAAGGCCAAGGGACCCAGGCCCGACATGCCGAACTCGCACACCATGCGGCGCGCCAACTCCGTCGCCTGCTCGATGTCGTTGCCGGCGCCGGTGGTGATGTGGTTCAGGAACATCTCCTCGGCCACACGCCCGCCCATCATGATGGCAAGCTGTGATTCGAGATAGTCTTTCGTGTAGGTATGCTTGTCGTCCACGGGCAATTGCATGGTCACACCCAGGGCCATGCCGCGCGGGATAATCGTCACTTTGTGGACGGGGTCGGCATAGGGAACCATGCAGGCCACCAGCGCATGTCCCGCCTCGTGGTAGGCGGTATTCTTCTTTTCTTCGTCCGAGAGAATCATGGACTTGCGCTCGGCGCCCATCAACACCTTGTCCTTAGCAGCTTCGAAATCGACCATGATCACCTGCTTGCGATTCTGACGCGCCGCAAGCAAGGCCGCCTCGTTCACCAGGTTGGCGAGATCGGCGCCGGAAAAGCCCGGCGTACCGCGGGCGAGCACGGAGATATCGACGTCTTCGGAGAGCGGAATCTTCTTGGTGTGAACTTTGAGAATGCCCTCGCGCCCGCCCACATCGGGACGCGGCACTACGACGCGCCGGTCAAAACGGCCGGGGCGCAAGAGCGCCGGATCGAGCACGTCAGGACGGTTGGTGGCGGCGATGAGGATGACGCCTTCGTTCGACTCGAAGCCGTCCATCTCTACCAGTAGCGCGTTCAACGTCTGCTCGCGCTCATCGTGGCCGCCGCCCAGTCCAGCGCCGCGATGGCGCCCGACCGCGTCGATCTCATCAATAAAGATGATGCAAGGGGCATTCTTCTTGCCCTGCTCGAACAGGTCGCGGACGCGCGAAGCGCCCACGCCCACGAACATCTCCACAAAGTCCGAGCCCGAAATAGAGAAGAAGGGAACGTTCGCTTCGCCGGCAATGGCACGCGCCAGCAGCGTCTTGCCGGTACCAGGAGGTCCGACGAGCAGAACGCCTTTGGGGATGCGCCCGCCCAGCTTCTGAAATTTCGCCGGCTCGCGCAGAAACTCGATGATCTCGTGCAGTTCCTCCTTGGCCTCGTCCACGCCCGCGACGTCCTTAAAGGTCACCTTCTTCTGCTGGCTGGAAAGCAGGCGGGCGCGGCTCTTCCCGAAGGAAAGCGCTTTGTTGCCGCCGCTCTGCATCTGCCGCATGAAGAAGATCCAGAAACCCAACAGGATGATCATCGGCAGCCCGTTGCCCACCCACGTCAGCCAGTTACCGTTGGAATTGTCTTTCACCTCGGCGCTGACGCCTTTGTCGATCAGGTCCTTGTAGAGATCGGGATAGTTGGCGGGGATGGTAGTTTTGAAGGCGTGACCATTCTCTTTCTTGAAGTGCCCGGTGACGTCCGTACCCGAGATCGTCACATCGTGAACGTCGTCCGTGTTCACTTTGTTCATGAAGTCGGAGAAGTTGAGCTTGGCCGGCTGTTCGCCGGTGTTGGACTTGACCACAGCATACAAGAGAGCTGCGGTGGCCACCATCACCACCCAGAAAATAATGTTCTTGACCACCGAGTTCACTTAAGTTCCTCCCGCGGCTCCTTGAGCCCCCCGCCCTTCATCACGGCGAGAACCGACTTCTTGAAGACCAGCCGACTCCACGATTCCCACCGTCTAAATCCCAGCACCCGCCTTGGCCACTCAATTAGATGCCTGACAGTGACCCTCGTTCCTTAATCGCATCAACCGCTCCCACCCGTCTTGGAATCAGCCACTTACGGGAAGGTTCGCTGCCAGGCAATCCTCGCTCAGCACCACCACTTCTACCGAACCCGGGGCCGCCGCTGCAAAACCCGCGGGCGGGAACCCTTTCACCCAAACGATCCCTTCGCCGCCTTGGAGCACCGGCCACAGCCTGCGCTGCGACGAGGGGATCTTACCACGGCTGAGAAGCTCCTTAAGCTTCAAGAGCTTGTGCGTACCACCGGGCTGGAAGCGGTCTCCCGCGCACCAACTGCGCAAAACCAAGGGCGTTCCTAGCTTCATCCGATCTAGGCACGCCAACCCAAGTTTATTATACGATGTTCTCAACTTTTCTGTATCGACTATTTTGAACCGGAACGTGACGCCGAGCTCGGGTACAGGAACCACGCCCGGCAGTTCGACGGGGTAGGAGTAGGCTCGGGCCCCTTCGGTCAGGCGCCTGGACTGGGGAGCCACAACCAGCCAGTCAAAATCCTTGCGAGCCAGCACGCCCGGCAAGACGAGTTGGCGGCCACTTTGTGCTGCGGACACGAATCGCCGCAGCGCTTCGATGTGCGCGTAGGCGATGCCGCGCAAGCTTCCCCGCACGGCCATCACGATTTGCCGCAGGATGCGGCGCTGTAGCGCGGGTGGAAAATCCAGCAAAGGCTTCAAGGGAATTTTCTCCTGGCCTTCCACGCTCCCGCGCCAGGGACGCGCCCGCTCCCGCGCCTGCTGCTCGAGATAGGACTCGTCGTCGCGCGCCCGCTCGGCCAGTTCCGCCAGCAGGCGAACCACCTGCGGGTTGAAGTCTCGGGCGAGCTGCGGCAAGAGCTCGTTTCGCATCTTATTGCGAACGAGGCGGGTGTCGAGATTGCTCGAATCGATGCGAAAGGGGAGGTTGCGCCCCTTGACCTCAGCCCGGACCTCGTCCCGCGTGAGAGTGAGAAACGGCCGGATGATAACTCCCTCGAGCGCGGGATAGATTCCACCCAGACCGCGCGTGCCTGTGCCACGCAGGAGGCGCATCAGCACGGTTTCAGCCTGGTCGTCGGCAGTGTGCGCGGTAGCCAGCTTATCGAGCTTACCTTGCCGCACCAGCCCAAAGAAGAACTGGTAGCGAAGCCGTCGCGCCATAGCTTCGAGATTCGAGTGGGCCTCGCGGGCCGCTCGGGCGACGTCGGCGCCTGACCCCAGGAACTCGACCTCGTTCTGCTGAGCCAGTTCGCGCACGAAGGCTTCATCACCATCTGATTCCGCTCCACGCAGCCGGTGGTTGAAGTGGACCGCGATCAGCACCAGCCCCCGCTGGCGCGCCAGGCGCTTCATGAAATCGAACAGCAGCACCGAGTCGGCGCCGCCCGACACCGCTACACCCACGCGCTCTCCGGCGCGGAACAGGTCTGAGCGGCGCATCTCGAGCGCCCACTTCGAGTAAAGCTGCGAATTGCGGCTCACGGGGCTACGACCACCGCGCCCATTGTAACAGACCGCCGCAGGCGAGGCAGGCGGTAGCTCCTTTTCTTGCAGGCGCGCCACCGAGCGCATATACTGCCCGCACCATGACGAGCAAATCTGCTCCGAGGAGGATTCATGACATTCCTAACCCGTCGACAAGCTAGCAAGCTGATGGTGGGTGCGAGCGCCGGGCTGATGCTGGGAGGCGTACGATTGCTGGGCGCTGAAGGGATTGACTCGGTGGTCCGAGGCGTGCAAATTGGCGCGCAGAGTTATTCCTTCCGCGATCGGCCGCTGGCCGCCGCCATCGAAGCCTACCGGACGGTGGGACTCGGCGAGTGCGAGCTCTATGCCGGACACGTCGAGCCCCATGAAGACCGCACGGCGCGCGAGGAATTGCGCAAGTGGCGGCTGACCGTCCCTCTCTCCCACTTTCACGAGATCCGCCAACAGTTCGACAACGCCGGCATTCTGCTCTACGCCTACAATTATAGCTTCCGCAAGGATTTCACCGACGCGGAAATCGAGCGCGGCTTCCAGATGACGCAGGCGCTGGGCTTGAAGTACATCACCGCTTCGGCCAACGTCAGCGTTGCGCCGCGCGTCGACGTCTACGCCCGGAAGTACAAGATCATGGTGGGCTTCCACGGCCACGACGACACCCGCGATTCCGACGAGTTCTCGACCCCCGAGACCTTTGCCCGCGCCATGCACGGCGCGTCGCAATACATCGGCGTCAACCTCGACATCGGCCACTTCACCGCCGCGGGCTACGACCCGGTAGCTTACATCAAAGAGCATCACGACCGGATCGTCACGCTCCACATCAAGGACCGCAAGAAGAACCACGGCCCCAACGAGCCGTTTGGCCAGGGCGAGACGCCCATCGGGCCGGTGCTGCGCTTGCTGCGCGACCAGCACTGGAAGATTCCCGCCAACATCGAGTACGAGTACAACGAGGAGATCAAAGGACTCGATACCATCGCCGAGATGAAGAAGTGCTACGCGTATTGCCGGAAGGAACTCGAGGCGTGATGTTCTGTAGCGGCGGCCTCTGGCCGCCGTCCTCGGCGCTCAGAGAGCGCCGCTACAGCGCACGCGGCATTGTGTGACTTTCTCCCCGGCGCAGCGAAAGTCGAAGCAAGGGGAGCCGCCACTCGCCGGTCTATTGCTCATCTTTACCAAATGCGAGGACAAAATACTGCGCGTCGGTCGTGCCCGCGTTGCGGATGCCGTGTTCCTGGTTTGATGCAACGTAGGCGACCGACCCCGGGCCCAGGCTCGAAGATTTGCCCGCAATCGTCACTTCGACTGACCCTTCGCGAATCAGGAACATCTCCTCATGCAGATGGTGGTGCGCCGGATGAGGCATGGCGCCGGGCGCGAGATCCGATTCGTGCAGCTCGATATACGCGCCTGTATGAAGCTCGCCATCGAGCACGGGGCGGAAGGTGTTACCGGCGCTGGTGTGAGCCGGCAGGTCCTCGAAGCGGTAGGCTCGGGAGGGGAGCGCGCCGGTTGCTGCGGCGTGAGCCTCGGCGTGCGTCGTCACGAGCGCTGTCAAGGCAGCGAGCGAAGCCCGCGAGGTCAGCCCCAAACACCACTCTCGGCGCGAGCAGTTCATTGTGATCCTCCTGCGATAGCCTGCGGCGAAGGTCCTGTAGGTCGCTGCGATTACCCTCGTACCGGCTGCACCGGCTCGCACTTCGAGGCCGGCGAGCGAGCCTGGCAATATCAGGCCGCATTATATCTTCGATTGGAGATTTAGGCAGCGGGGAACGATCAGGCTGCAGCGAAGGCAGCGACTAATTCTTGACGGCGACAGGCACAGGAGAACCCTGAACCCGGCTGAGGTAAAGCTGGTGTTCGGCGGCAGCAAGCAGCGCCGCGCCGTCGGTACCGCGGGAATAAGCGGCAAGCCCCATGTGGAACTCGAGCCGGAAGTCCTGGCGGGCACGCTCCCCGTTCCACACTTCCACCTGCTTCATCAGGCGCGCGATGGCGCGCCCGGCGGAGGGCTCGTCCGTCCCCGGCATCAAGACGACGAACTCGTCGCCGCCATAGCGGATGACCAGGTCGGCCGGCCGAAAGGTTCGAGCGAGCAGCCGCGCGACTTCCACCAGGATTCCATCTCCCACGAAATTCCCCGCGCGCTCGTTCGCCGACTTGAAACCTGCGATATCGAGGAGCACCAGAGTGAGCGGCGAGTCATACCGCTCGGCGTAGCTGATTTCGCGGGGCAAAATGCGGTCGAGGAAGCGGCGGTTGAAAAGCTCGGTGACCGGATCGAGGAGGGACAACATCTCCTCCGCCTCGGCGCGGACCAGTTCGCGAATCATTTCGTCGCGGGCACGATCGAGCATCTTACGTCGTCGCAGCAAGTAGACATTGAAAAGCAGGATCAGGGCTACGGCACCAAAAAACGCCTGGGGACTCCGCCAGAACTGCGCCTCGAATGAGCGCGCTTGGCGCAGAATAGCCGGCAGCACCAGCCAGATAAAGCCCAATGCCACCGCACACATGGTCAGCATCGCGGTCAGCCACAGGCGCAGACTCACGCGATCAAAAGATTGAAGCTGCTTTTGGATCTCCTCGGTTTTCATGATCTCCCACCCGCCGTCACTGCCGGCCGACCCTGGAACTCGGAAGGCCAACGCCTCCCTCCCTGAAAATCCGGAGCCGGCGCCGCCCGCCGGCCCGGTTCCCTCGGAGCAAGAGAGCGCTTGTCGATTCTTTCCGGCAAGCTCTTCCCAGAGCCAGCGAGCGCGCCTAACGAAACTATCGACAGGTTGAATCCGCAGGATGAATCGAATTCTCTATATAATGAAGGGCTTGGTCGCCGCCTGGCAGCAGGCTCGATTATGGCCGATAACCTCGACAGGCTCAGCACCGCCACGGCCGCGCGAGCGGCCGAGCCCCGCCGCCTGCCAGCGATGTTTCGCTCGCTCGGTCACCGCGATTTCGCGCTGTTTTGGAGTGGGAACTTCCTTTCCAACATCGGCACCTGGATGCAGAACCTGGCGCTTGGCTGGCAGATTCTGGTAATGACGAATTCTCCGTTCCTGCTGGGACTGAACGGCTTCCTAGGCTACGTCCCGTCCTTCGTCTTCTCACTGCCGGGCGGGGCGATTGCTGACCGGCTGAACCGGCGCAAGATGATGATGGTCACTCAGACCAGCATGATGGTCCTGGCGCTAATCCTCGGCCTGCTCACTTCGTTCCACGTCATCCGCATCAGCGAGATTCTGGCCATCAGCTTCCTCACCGGACTGGCTTCCGCCCTGAACAGTCCCGCCTATCAGGCGATGGTCCCCGATCTGGTCGAGCGCGAAGACCTGGTGAACGCCATCGCGCTCAACTCAGCGCAATTCAACATGTCACGGGCCATCGGGCCGACGCTGGCGGGCCTGGCCCTGGCAACCGTGGGAACAGCCGGGTGCTTTTACCTCAACTCAGTGAGCTTCCTGGCGCTGATCGTGGCCCTCGGGATCATCCAGTTGCCCGCGCGTCACCGCCACGCAGGCCCCGGCGTCTGGCGGGCGATGCTCGACGGCATGCGCTTCATCAACCAGCACCGTCTGATGCTCATCTTGTTGTCGATCCCGTCATTCCTGAGCCTCTTCGGGCTGCCTTTCGTCGTGCTGATGCCTGTGTTTGCGCGCGATCTGCTCAAGACAGGCGCCGCTGGACTCGGGTACCTCATGGCGGGCGCGGGGCTGGGCGCCGTGGTCTCTGCCCTGACTCTGGCGGCTCAGAGAAGCGGCGCACACAAGGGACGCTTCATCATCAGCAGCGCCGCCGTCTTCGGCCTGGCGTTGATTCTGCTCTCCCAGGCGCGCTCCTTCTGGTGGGCGTTCTTCCTGCTGGCCGTGCTGGGTGCCACGATGATCGGGGCTCTGGCGCTCACCAACACAACGCTGCAGCTCATCAGCCCGCCCGAGCTGCGGGGGCGGATCATGAGCTTCTACACGCTGACGGTTCTGGGCTTCTCGCCCTTGGGGAGTCTGTGGGTGGGCTCGGTCGCCGAGGTCAACGGTACGCGTTTCGCGCTGGCGCTGGGTGGCGGGATCTGCCTGGTTTACTTCCTCATTCTGTCTGTCTCGCTAACGCGGCTGCAACGCATCGCGCGATTGCCGTGGCCAGAAGCGGACAACCGGGTCTAAGAAGGTCCGTCGAGCGTCGTCTTACCCCTTCCCTTTCTTCTCCGGCTTTTCGGTCAGCGCCTCATCGATGATCTTGTAGAGGTCAGCGTCGGATGGCGCGCCTTCCACGCGGCGGCCGTTGATGAACGACGTGGGCGTGCGGTTGACGCCGAGCTTCTCGCCTTCGCGCTTGTCAGCTTCGATGCGGGGCAGCGACGCCTTCGCGTCCATGCAGGCGGCCAGCCGCAAGCGATCGATGCCCGCTTCCTGGCCGTACTGAAGCAGCAGGTCGCGGACGTTGGCGACGGTGAACGAGCTCTGGCGCGCGAAGATCATGGTGCGGTAATTGAGGAACGCTGAAGGCTCGATCTGGTAAGCGCACTCGTTGGCGATCGCCGCCTCTCCTGACCAGTCGTGCATCGGCAGCGGGAACTCCTTGAAGATCACCCGGATCTTGTCGCCGTACTTGGGCAGCACCTGCTTCTCGAGCACCTCGTGCAAGTGGGCGCAACTCGGGCACTGCAGGTCGGCGTACTCTACGATGGTCACCCGCGCGGTAGTGGGGCCGACGCTCGGCTGATTCTGGGTCACGATGGTGCGCAGCGCCTCGCGCATCGGGTCGACGTTCATGGAGAAGACCTGGCCGAGGACGAGGAAGTGGTCGTTCTTCGAGAGGTAGAAATTCTGGCTCTGCTTCTTCTTGCCGTCGTCCGCCGTGACCTGCGTCTGGTTGAAGAGGGCGAACTCCGAGGGGCGGAACGCGCTCGCAGTCAACTGTACGGTTGCCGGAACCTTGAGCGCCTCGCGCACCTTCTGGACGACCTCCGCCTTGGCATTCGCGCCCAGCGGAACGGCGCTGCCGATCACCAGATACCGGTCGTCCTTGGAGACCAGGATCGATTGCTTGGTGTTCTGCTGCTTGTTCTGCTCGCCATAGTCCACGTCAACCACCGCTTGATAGAATCCGGGCAGCGCGGAGTCTGCCACAGGACCGACGGTCAGCTTGACGCTTTCCGGAACTCCAAAGCGCTCGCGGATATATCGCACGATCCGGTCGGTGTTGATTGCGCTTGATGTCCCCGAGGTACGAGCGGCTCGCGCCTCGATTCGCGCCGTTCCGACGCCCACCCATAAGCAGACGGCGACGAGCGCCAACCCCGCCAGAATCAGAAAGCCTTTGTTAAACCTTCGCGAGTTAAACCTTCGCGCCACGTTCGAGAACTCCTTTCCCCGGCGGGCCGGCCCCACAAACAACCGGTCGCCTGCCATTCAGTTCTCAATTTGTCCCCACTGTAGAGATTCTACTAACCCCACCACGAAAAATCAATTTGACTCCTCTGGATTTGACTCGTCCGTGCTCCGGCAACTGCTTCGGGTGAATGCCGCAGGAGGCCAAACGAGCTACACCTGAAGGACGTCGCCCTCACGCGCCACGAGCTCGTAGAGCACGGGATTGACGAAAAACCCCAGGAGCAAAGGCGAGACCAGGCCCCCCACGATGACGATGGCGAAGGGCCGCTGCGAGTCCGAGCCGATTCCGTGCGACAGCGCCGCAGGCAGGAGCCCCAGGCAAGCGACGAGAGCGGTCATCATAATCGGCCGGAGCCTCAGCAGCGATCCCTCAAGGGTCGCAGTGCGGATGTCCTTGCCTTCCAGGCGCAGTTTATTGATGTAGGAAACCATGATCACGACGGTCTCCGTCGAGACGCCCATCAGCGCCAAGAGTCCCAGCACCGAGGAAACGCTGAACGGCGTATGCGTGAGCCTGAGGGCCAGCAATGCCCCAACGGGTTCGGTCATCACTACTCCCAGCGCAATCATTATCGGGAACTTGAAATTGCCGTAAAGCGCAAACAGAATGAGAAAGATCAGTACAATGGTGAGAGGCCCGATCACTGAAAGCTGGGCTTTGGCGGCGAGGAATTCACTGTATTCTCCACCCCACTCGAGGCGATAGCCAAAAGGCAGTTGGACGGCTTTCCGCACCGCCCGCTGACCGTCCTCCACCGCGCGCTCCAAGTCGCGTCCTACGATGCTGTACTGGATGCCGATGTAACGCGAATTGTTCTCGCGGTAGATGAAGGAGGCTCCGTTGCCCTGCCGGATGTCAGCGAGTTGGCTCAGCGGAATCTGCTGGCCGGTGGGAGTGCCGACCAGGAGGTTCCCAATCTCTCGCGCGCTGGAGCGAAACTGCGGCTGCATGCGCACGACGAGGTCAAACAACTTCTCGCCCTGGATCACCTGCGTCGCCGCCTGGCCGCCGACTGCCGCCTGGACAACGGCTTCAACGTCGGCCACATTGATTCCGTAGCGGGCGATCTTCTGCCGGTCAACCTCCACCAGCAGGCTCGGCTGGCCGAGCTCGCGCACTACGGTCAGTTCCGAGAAGCCGGCAACTTTCGCGAGAGCATTCTTGATCTCGACCGCTTTCTCCTGGAGCACATTCAGGTCAGCGCCGTATATCTTCACCGCCAGCGCGCTCTTGAGCCCGGTCAGAGCCTCGTCCACTGCGTCCTCGGCCGGCTGGGTGTAATTGAAAATGATGCCCGGATAGGACTGGAGTTTCTGGCGGATCGAATCGATCAACTCGTCCTTGGTATGAATGCCGCCGAGCGTCTTCCAGGCCGGGTCTTTGTAAGGCTTCAGTCCCACGTAAAACTCGCAGTTGAAGAACCCGGTGGGGTCCGTGCCGTCGTCGGGCCGGCCGAGTTCCGAGCCCACCACCGTGACCTGCGGGTAGGACCTCAGGATCTGTCGGATCTGAGGCGCAATCTTGCTTGCCTCCTCAAAGGAGATGGTATAGGGCATCGTCGCCCTCACCCACAGCGCCCCCTCGTCAAGGTGCGGCATGAACTCGCCGCCGATGCCTGGAACCAGCAACAAGGTGGCGCCGAAGACCGCGCCCGCTACAAGCAGGGTCAGCTTGGGGTGGTCGAGGCACCATTTGAGCTGCCCGCCGTAGACCTTCCTGATCCACTCGAACGGCCGGTTCACGCGCTCTTTCACTCCCGCCTTGAACCAGTACGAAGTGAGCACGGGGACGAGCGTGAGAGCCAGGATCAGCGCGCCCACGAGCGCGATGGACATCGTATCGGCCATGGGGTGGAAGAGCTTACCGGAAGGGCCACTCAGCGCGTAGATCGGCAGGTAGCCGGCAATGATCACCGACACCGAGTAAAAGACCGGCCGATCCACGTCGCGCGCTGCCGCCAGGATGACTTCGTCCAGCTTGTACGACTGACCCTGCCGAAGTCCCAACTCGCGGTAGATGTTCTCCATCATCACGATGGTGCCGTCGATGAGGATTCCGAAGTCGATGGCGCCAATGGAGAGAAGATTGGCGGAAACGTCGTGGGCGTGGAGAAAGATGAAGGAAAAGAGCAGGGCGATGGGAATAGTGAGGGCGGTGATGACCGCGGCGCGGAAGCTCACTAGAAAGAAGACGAGCACGATGAGCACCAGCGCCATGCCTCGCAGCAGGTTCGCCTCCACCGTATCCACCGTCAACTGCACCAGGTCGCTGCGGTCGTAGTACGGCCGCACCTTCACGTCGGGCGGCAACACTTCCTGGTTCAATTCTGCAGTCTTGGCTTCGACGCGCTTGAGGACTTCCTGGGTCTGCTCTCCGCGGCGCATCAGGATGACGCCTTCCACGGCGTCCTGGTTGTCCTTTGACTTGTCCGCGAAGCCGAATTCGCCCAGGCGCGGAGCGTGACCAATGACGACCTCGCCGATATCGCGGACCCTGACCGGCGCGCCGTTTGAGCTCGCCACAACGATCTGGCCGATGTCCTGAGTGTCGCGCGCCAGGCCGAGTCCCCGCACGTAGTAGAACTGGCCGCCCTGGGAATAGAATCCGCCTCCGGTATTGGCATTGTTGGCGGCGAGCGCCTGGACCACTTGCGGCACGGTGAGGTGATAGCCGTAGATACGCGCCGGATCGAGCAGCACCTGATACTGCATCACCGTGCCGCCGAAGCCCGAGTCGTCAGCGACGCCGGGCACCGACTTGTAGGCGCGCTGGATAACCCAGTCCTCGAAGGTCTTGAGTTCCTGCGGAGTACGGTCGGGACTCTCAATCACGTAGCGGTAGACCAGTCCGCTTGGGCTGAAGAGCGGCGCGAGCGTCGGCGTCACTCCTGCAGGCAGGCTGACGCCGCTTAGCCGCTCGAAGGCCACCTGCCGGACAAAGTAATTGTCGGCGTCATCCTCGAAGGTCAGGCGCACGTCTGAGAGGGCATAGAGCGAGATGGAGCGCATGGTCACGAGCTTCGGAACGCCGTTCATCTCGACTTCGATGGGCAAGCTCACCAGGCGCTCGACCTCTTCGGCAGCGTGGCCGGGCCACTGCGTGATGATCTCGACCATGGGCGGCGAAAGGTCGGGGTAGGCATCCACCGGCATGCGTTGGAAAGAGATGGCCCCTGCCACCACGATAAACACCACCAGCATGAGGACCAGGAAGCGCTGGTTCAAAGCGAATTGGACGACACGGTGGATCATGGATGCTCGACTGCCGATTCGGGATCCAATCGGCAACCGTCAGTTCGATCAGCGCTGCAGCGAATTGGCGAACTGCAAGAACAAACTGCCGTCGGCTACGACCTGTTCGCCCGTCTTGAGACCGCTCTTGATCTCGGTTCTTCCACCCTGACTGTCGCCGATCTGGACCAGTCGCTGGGCAAACTCGTTGGATTGGTTGGCCGCGACGTAGACGAAAGGCTCGTTCTCGGGTGTCCGTAGCACGGCTGAGTCGGGCACAGCCAGGGTGTTTACCACACCTGCCTGGACGCTCGCCGTCACGTACATGTCCTTCTTGAGCTTGCGCCCGGGATTCTCGGTGACGATGCGCACCTGAAGCGTCCGCGAAGTCGGGTCGAGCGCCGCGCCGATGTAGGAGATGCGACCGTGGAAAGTTGTCGGATAGGCGTCCGTCTGAATCGCCACCGGGTCGCCGACGTGGACGTAGCCGAGGTCATGCTCGTAGACATTGGCTAGCACCCACACCGTCGACATGTTGGAAATGGTGAACACCTGAGTCGCGCCCGCCTGGATGACTTGGCCTGGGCCCACCAGCCTTTCCACTATCTCTCCCGCCAGGGGCGCGAGCACCGGAATCTCCGGTGACACCGGTTGTTGGGCCAGTTTCCCCGGGTCGACGCCCAGCACCTTGAGCGCCTGCTCAGCCGCCTGCAGGTCTGCCTGCGCCTGGCTATGAGTCGTGTCCGCCTGCTGAAGATCAGCCTCAGCGATAGCGTGATGCGCGTAGAGGTCCCGGGCGCGGGCGTCGGCCTTCGCTGCGAGCGCGAAAGCATCACGCGCCTTCAAGTAATTGGTGCGCGCCTGGGCGTAATCAGGACTCGCGACGTAGAGCATGGGCTGGGCTTGGCGCACCACTTCACCGGGTGAGACCAGAATCCGCGCCACCGGCCCGCTCACCTGAGTGATGACCGGAGTGGTCTCAAAATTGTTGTAGGCTACCGAACCGGTCAGGCGCAGTACGCGCCGCAGTTGCTGGCTCTCCACCGTCACGACCTCGACGTGCGACATCTGGTCGGCGGGCACCGTGAACAGTTGCGCTTTTTCGCTGCTTGTTTCCCGGCCGCTGTACGACGTCGAAGAAGACTGGGCATCGGCGGCGTGTCGGCTGCACCCCGCGAGCGGCATAAGCAGGATAGCGAGGAAAAGCCACGGAAGGGCGGCGAGGCACGCCGAGCGGTGGACTCCGGGGCGTACACTCGTCTGTTGCCACTTGTGACTTATCACCGTTTTTCTCATGGCAATGTCCTCGTTCCGACGGCCTCGCGGAGCTGTTCGAGCGCCAGCATGTAGGTGGCGAGCGATTGGCGATAAGCGAGTTGCGTCGCCCGGTAGCTGCGCTCGGCGTCGAGGAAGTCAAGCAGGCTGGCCGCGCCGCGCTGATAGGCGTACTCGGAGATGTCGCGTGAGTCCCCGGCCTGCTTCAAGTAACCGGACTGATAGAGCTCGACGATCTTCTCGCCTTCCTTCGCCGTTCCGTAGGCGGTGGCGACGTCCGTCAGGACCGTCTCCTGGGCTGCGGTCTTGGTCTCCTGCGACTGGTTGATGGCGTACTCGGTGCGCGCAATCTCGCCCTGGTTGCGGTCAAAGATGGGAATCTCCATGTTGAAGATGAAGCTCGCGCTGTTGATAGCGGAGACGTGGGTGTAATCGAGCGTGGTGGTGAAATCGCGCTTGCCGTTGGCGACGGCGAGCCGGTGTTGGCTCTGGGCGGCGATGATCCCCTGGACGGCGGCGCGCAGGTCGGGCCGCAGTCCGAGTGCCGCGGCTTGGAGGTCCTCTTTGTTGCCGTGCACCGGCACGTAAGTGAGATCGCCGGCCACGTCGTAGTTCTCAGGCACCGTGTCGTAACCGAGCAGGCTTCGCAGGCTGGCTCTCCCCTGGAGCAGACTGAGTTCGGCGGAAGAGACGTCGGTCTGGAACTGGAGCAGTTGCAGCTTGATCTTGAGCAGGTCGCCTTCACTGATGGCGCCTGCCTTGTAGCGGGCCTCGGCGATGTCCACGGTCTGCTCGAAGCTCTTGAGGTCGTGCTTGGCGAAGTCCAGATTGGACTCGGCGAGCAGCACTCCGATGAACTGCTGCCCGACGTTGAAGGAGAGCGCGCGCTCGTTATCACCCACCACTGACTGCGCCACTGCCGTCTGGTCGCGCGCCGCCCGGATACGCGCCTGCCGCTTGTGCCCGCGTTCCCAGAGATACGAGAGTCCGACGTCAAATTCCGTGATCGTGTTTAGAGTGTTGGACGTGAACTGGCTGGGCGTGATGGGCACGAAGAGGTCGTCATAGGTGAACACCGGATTGGGGCGGAGGCTGGCCGTGATCTCCTGCGCCTGGCTCTGCTGAATCTGAGTGCGCGCCGCCTTCAAGGCGTGGTTGTGGGCGATGGCCAATTGGATGGCCTGGTCGAGAGTGATCTTCGTCGCGGGCGGCGGCGGCCCTTGAGGGCTTGCGTCACCCGCTGCGAGCGTAAGTGCCAACAGGCCCGCCGCAGCGACACTCCTGCCTCGAAATCCCTTGGTAATCCACCGCTTTGAGGTCTGTAAAAGATACATTTTGGCACCCGAAATAGTCCGCCAGTAATGAAAGCGCGACGAGGAAGATGCCGATTAGGGTCCGTCTTCCGGCGCGCTTTGCCTATTGGCAAGGCCTGCCTGTGGCAAGCGAGAAAATCACGGGAACAAATCAGGCGCGGGGAGGAGCGCGTCCGTAGTGCGCGGACGGCTGACGGGACTGGAAGGCGCTGTGCGAGGACGTCGCCAGGAAGAATACCGCACCCTGCGCTTCGGATGCTGTGGCGCCCGTGGACGGCCAAGCGGCCGCGTGCCGCACGATCTGGCAGGCGATGCAGAGCAGCCCACTATCAGCGGATGGTTGCTGCGGCTGGCTCGCCTGACGGATCGCGCTCGGGTGCGAAGTGGAGATCTCGAAAATCTCGTGACGATGCAGCGCCGCGACCCACAGCAGGTTCACTTGGAAGAGCAGGAGTCCCAGTGTGATAGAAACCCGCGAGAATCGGCGATTCAGGCGATTAGACACGGTCGCTCATTTTAGCAAAGCTCAAGTCGGTAGCAAAGGGCCGGAGTAACCCGCCCTCAGGTCAGGCTGACTACCAATGGCGTGGGGAGCGCCAACGCTCGGTTCCCCACCCTGCTGGCCGGGTTGCCGTGAGGCAACACGGCGGCGATTGAATGGGATGCCGAAGCCACCCCGCCGGGTTGTATCCAAAAGAGTGATAATAAAGCCCTTGTGCGTTGGCCGGCGGTCCGGATACGGCTGCTTAGCCAACTAACCGAGGCGTTCCGCTAGTTCACGGACCCGCTCCGCTAAGCGCGGCAAGTTCGACAGGTGCGCGTAGACTTTTCTGAACTCGGCCAGCGGACGTGCCGGTGTGCCCCACAGCGTGCTTCCCTGCCGTACCAGTTTGCCCGGCAGGATTCCCGCCTGCCCTCCGATTACGGATCTCTCTTCGATGTGCGCTTTCTCGCCGATACCCACCTGTCCGGCGAGCACGACGTAGTCGCCGATCTGGGCGCTGCCAGAGATGCCGGTTTGCGCCGCGATCACCACGTGCCGCCCAATCCTGACGTTGTGTGCCACCTGCACCAGGTTGTCGATCTTGGTGCCCTCACCGATCACCGTGGTCCCGAGCGAACCGCGGTCGACGGTCGAGTTCGCGCCGATCTCCACGTCGTCCTCGATCATCACTTGGCCGAGCTGAGGGAACTTCCGGTGCTGCCCCCCGGCGAATACGTAACCAAAGCCGTCCGAGCCGATCACCACTCCGGCGTGTAGGATCACGCGATTGCCGACGCGCGCTCCGGGGTACAGGGTGACGTGCGGGTGAAGCATGCAGTCTACGCCGACCACCGTGCCTTCGCCTAGCACGACGCCCGCCGCCAGTCGCGTGCGCGCCCCGACGCTCGCGTTGCGCCCGACCACGACGAACGGTCCGACCGTGACGTCCGTACCCAGCTTGGCTCCCTCGGCAATCTCCGCGGTGGGGTGGATCCCCGGTGCCGGTTCGGGCTTCGGGCAGATGGCAGCGGCAGCTTGGATGAAAGCCAGTTTGGGATGCTCGACGGCAAGTGTCGTCTGACCGCCGAGCTTCGCGACGAGCTCCGGCGGCGACTTGGCCGCAATCAGGATACCGCCGGCGCGCGAGGTCATCGCGCCTTCCAGCGCCCGTTCCCCTTCAGCGAAGGCCAGGTCTTGAGGGCCAGCATTCTCGAGCGCCGCGACTCCGGTGATTTCGCGCGATCCCTCGCCGTGAAGTATCGCGCCCAGCCGTTGGGCCAGCTCTTCGACTCGCATGTTCGGACTCCCTTGGACGAGAAATCTCAGGATGAATAGAGTGGCGGCTCGCCCGGCGGACGCGTCTTCCAGCGCCGGTGCACCCACAACCACTGGTCGGGATAACGGCGCACGTACTCCTCGATGAGCCGGGTGAAGTTCGCCGTGTTGACCAGGATCTCCTCTTCCGGGTCCTCCCGATGGATCCACTCGACCGGTTCGAAGCGCAGACGGTACTTCCGCAGCTTCGTATCCCAGATGGCCAGTCCCAGCACCAGCGGCGCGCCGGTCTTGCGGGCGATGCGCGCCGGACCGGTGGTCGTTGAGGCCGACCGTCCGAAGAAGTCGACGAAGACTCCCTCCGCGGCGAGCATATTAGTGTCCATCAGGATGCCCAGCGCCTCGCCCTGTTTCAATGCGCGCAGCGCCTGCCGCGCAAAGTCGTTCTTCTCGATAGCGTGTCCGCCGCTGAGACATCGCACGCGGTTGATGAGCTCGTCGAGCAGCGGATTATCCATCTTGCGCACGGCGAAGTTCAGTGGATACCCGTAAAGCCCGTGGGCGAAAGAGCTCAGTTCCCAGTTGCCGAAATGGGCGGTCAGAAAGATGACCCCTTTGCCCTGCTCGCGCGCCTGCGCATAGTGCTCAAAGCCGTCATAGATGATCAGCCGTTCGATGTTGGCGCAGCTGAGCTGAGGAAAGCGCGCGAAGTCTGCCAGCATCCGGCCGAAGTTGCGGAAGACGCCTCGGAGGACGCGGCGACGCTGGCGCTCGGTCCACTCCGGAAAGGCGAGGCGCAGGTTGAAGAGTCCCACGTGACGCAGCCTGGGCCAGAACCAATAGGCCAAAGCAGCGAGCGCCCCGCAGACGCCACGAGCCGCTCGATGCGGGAGCCAGCCGAGAAGTCCCAGTACGCCCGCCACGGCCCAGTATTCCACCCGGTGTCGATAGGAGACGGCGCGAGTAGACGAGGCGGTGCGCGGAGCGGCGGGATTCTGGACGGTCGAAGACTTCATCCCCACCGGATGCTACCACACTCGACGCTCCGTCGGGTTAGCGGACCGCTCCCGAGCGCTCGGGTGGGCATGACGCCAAGGCGGACCGCCACGCCTCCCGGCCTGATAACCGCCGTCGACTCCGGCGTACGAGTGCGCTATACTCTGGGCGCTTTTCCGAGTCGAGGCATTTCTCCAAGCCGCAGTTCGGTCTAAGATGGAATCATCGAGAGTGCGGCGACCGGGGCTGGGGCCTTGGAGCGGCGCTGAGGGCGGCGTTTGGATCGCGAGATCGTTGACATCCGGCACTTTGACGCCCGCGATTTCGCCTCGTTGCTCGAGGTGGAGTCGAACGTCTGGCGTTCCAAGCTGCGCTGGGACTACACTTCGTCGGCGCGGCTCATCTCCAGTTGTCTCGAAGAGAAACGGCTCTCGGGCTACGCGCTGATCCAGCAGGACCGCATCCAGGGCTACAGCTTCTTCTTCTATGAAGACGAAAAAGCCCTCATCGGCGACCTCTTCGTCGCTGCCGAGAACGGCTCGAGCGCCGTGTCTGCTGGCCCGGCACTGGTGCTCGTCGAGCACGTGATCGAAACTTTGCTCGCGACCCCCGGGCTGCGCCGCATCGAAGGGCAACTTCCTCACTACAGCTTTGAAGAGCTCGATCCGTGCTTTCGCAAGCACGGCTTTGCGAGTTACCGCCGCCGGTTCATGGCCGTGCCGCTCAAGCAGCGCCCGGTGGTGGCCGGCCCGTTGGTGAATGCTTTCGCGCTCGAGCCCTGGGAGCGGAAGCACGACCGTGCCGTGTCACGCCTGGTCTACCACGCCTATCGCGCTCACGTCGACTCCATCATCAACGATCAGTACAGCTCGGTGGAAGGCACCACGCGCCTGGTCGACAACATCATCCATCACCACGGCTGCGGGGAATACCTGCGGGAGAACTCGCTCGTCGCCGTCCACAAGCCGACGCGTAAGCTGGCCGCCATGCTGGCGCTGACCGCCGTACGTCCGTCGACGGCGCACATTCCGCAAGTGGCGGTGGCGCGCGAATTCCAGGGGCGGGGGCTGGGGACGGCGATGATGGGGCACGCGTTCGGCGAACTCGCCCAAGCCGGCTACCAGGAAGTCTCGCTCACCGTGACCGACGAAAACGAAGGCGCGGTGCAGCTCTACGAGCGGCTGGGGTTCGACACGTTTCGGAACTTTGGAGCTTTTGTATGGACCCGCGAGTAGAAGCGCCCGCGCGCGACGAATCACGACCTATTGAGTTTCACCTGATAGAGTGATGCATGCACCCCTCACCCGGCGTTGCGCGCCACCCCTTCGCTGCGCTCAGGGCAGGCTCTCTTCCGCAAGGGGCAAAGCGAGAGGGGATGAATTGAACCTCTTCCTCCCCTCGCCCCTTGATGGGAGAGGGGCGGGGGTGAGGGGCTGGTCAATCGATTATGCAAAGCCGGTGGGTTAATACTTCAGCTTGTCCGGCTTGGATTCCCAGACGCGCAAAGCTTCCGCGGCCTCTTCGCGCATGAGCTGAAGCATGGGGATCGATCGCTGGTCGAGAGCCACCTGGAGCTGGTCGTAAATGAACGAATCATCGAATCCCGCCCGCGCGGCGTCCTGGCGCGTCGAAGCGTAATAGACTTTGGCCGGCCGCGCCCAGTAAATCGCCCCCAAACACATCGGACACGGCTCGCAGGTGGTGTAAATCTCGCACTCGGCGAGTTGAAAATGGCCGAGCCACCGGCAGGCTTCGCGGATAGCCACAATCTCCGCGTGCGCCGTCGGGTCATGGCTCGAGGTCACGCGGTTCGCACCCCTGCCGATAACCTGGCCGTCGCGCACCACCAGCGCCGCAAACGGGCCTCCCGCGCCCGCCCGCACGTTCTCGATGGCTAGTTGAATAGCCTGCGACATCCAGGAATCGGCCGTCATGCGGCTCACTTACTTGCCTCTTGCCTTGAGCAGGTCTTTCAGCTCGTCCATAAACTCGCGCACGTCCTTGAAGTCGAGGTAGACGGAGGCAAAGCGCACGTAGGCAACCTTGTCGAGCTTCTTCAAGGCCTTCATCACCATCCCGCCGATCTCGGAGCTGGGGCGTTCGCGGGTGGGCGATTCGACCACGTAGGCCTCGACGTCGTTCACGATCTGCTCGAGCTTGTTGGGCGGGATGGGCCGCCGCTCGCAGGCCCTCGAGATGCCGTTCATGAGCTTCTGCCGGTCAAATGTCTCGCGCCGCCCGTCTTTCTTGACGATCATGTGCGGAATTTCGTCGATACGCTCGTAGGTGGTGAACCGGCGCCGGCACTTGGCGCACTCCCGCCGCCGCCGGATCGTGTCGCCGATTCTCGCTTCGCGCGAGTCAACCACTTTGTCTTGCAGATGCCCGCAGAATGGACATTTCATAGTAAGTCAGGAGACAGGAGTCAGAACACCTCACACTTTCTGGTGCATCGCGGCGTGCTCCTGCTCTTCCTTGGCCATGGCTCCCAGCTTTTTGAACGACAAACCCTCGTAGGCGAGGAGCAGCAGGCCGAGCGCGAGGCACGGCACCAGCATCGCGATCCAGAGCAGAATTGCCACACCCGCGGCGGGCTCGCGGGGCACCGCGAAGATGCGGTGCAGCGCCACGATCACGCCCACCTGATATCCTCCGCCCACTCCCGGCAATTGGACGAACAGGCCCAGGGCCGCGCAAAACAGCACCAGCGCCGCCGACATCCAGGTGAGCTCGCCTACGCGTCCGCCCAGACTCCGAAACCCGAACCAGACCATGCTGATGTTCACCCCCCAGACGACGGCCGAGGTGACAAGGCTCGCCACCAGGTCCTTCCAGTTGCGGATGACGTCGAGGCCTTCGGCAAAGGAATAGAAAGCGCTCTTCAGCCAGCGGCGGACGCGCGGCGGCAGGAAGCGAAGGCGATTGCCCAGAAACGCGGCCAAGTCGTCGGCACGCAGACGGATCACCACCAGCACCGCGATCGCCAGCAGCATCCCGAACGTCAGGAGCGCACTGGCGCGATGCAGCGCATACAACACGGCGTGGCCGTGCCGCCCGGTAAGGTGCAGCGGGGCGAACTCCAGGGCCAGAGCGAAGATCAGGACCATGAAGACCGTGTCGTAGACGCGCTCGAGCACCCAGATAGCCAGCATCGAGCTGATGGGGACGTTTTCTTTGCGAGCGATATAAGCCGGACGGACGAACTCACCCGGCCGCCCGATCAGATAGATTGAGGAAAAGCCGTACACCTGGGCCACAAACAGGGTCCAAAGCGAAGCCTTTTTGAAGGGGTCCATGAAGAAGCGCCAGCGGTAGGCGCGCACCAGGTAGCTCGAGAGGGTGGCGGCGACGGCGGCCAGCAGGTAGTCGCGGCGCGCGCTCACCAGCGTCGCCCACAGGCGATTCCAGTCGAAGTCCCGCCACTCCGAACCTCGCGTCAGGTTGTAGACGATCAGCGCCAGGACTGCGGCGGTCAAGCCGAAGCTTAGCCATCGTCGCGTACGCTTCTTCATGAGGCTGATTCTGACACATCTGGCAAGCCGGTCAAAGTGGGCAAGGTATAGGAATTAGCCCCGCGAAGTCAAGGCGCGCTCTGGGTAAGGTCGAGAACCACGCCTATCAGGTTGCCCTACACTTCATGTACTATAATTTTGCCAGAATCCATACGACGCTGCGGGTGACTCCGGCGATGGAAGCCGGGTCTCAGATCACGTCTGGTCTCTTGAGGAGATCAGCGATCTTGCGAAGTGAGCCGCTGCCATGACGCGCACTTGGGTCATACGGGTGACCCGCGATATTCTGCGAGTGATCGGTGGTGCGGCGGGGGTAGTTTTCTTCTTCACCCCGTTCCACACGTCCGAGCAGGTCTTGTTGCAGATTGCCGCGTTGATAATTGGGATTATTTGCTTCGGTGCAGCGCAGGTTCTTAACCTAGAGTTGGAAATCCCTAAGCCGCCACCGGGTTCCAAGCATGACCCCAGTAGGCCTTTGGGCTTGTGAGATTTTCAAACTGAGACACTACCGGCACATCCAATCCCTAACCCCCTGGCCCCAACCTTTGATAGAATGCCGCCACGTTCTTGGGTCAGCTCATGAACTGTGGAATCTTCGGGTGGGTGGTGTCCTTGGGCTCGGGCGAAGGAGAGATACCCTGAGTGGAGCGCGACCCGGAGCTCATCAACCGATGTCTGGCGGGCGAGAACTCGGCCTGGGAGGAGTTGCTGCGCGGCTACAACCGCAAGGTCTACAACCTGTGTTACCGGTTCAGTGGGCGGACCGGCGACGCCGAGGACCTGACGCAGGAAGTCTTCATCAAGATTTTCCAGATCCTCCGCACCTACGACGCCGCCCAAGGGGCGTTTTCCACTTGGCTGAACCGGGTGGCCCGCAATCATCTCGTCGATCATTACCGCCGCACTCACAAGGACCGTCTCACCTCGTCGCTCGAAGACGAGGCCACCGAAATCGAGCAGAAGCCGGGCCCGGGCGAGGGTCCGGTGGCGCACGTCGAGGCGCGGGAACGCCAGGAACTGCTGCAAATGGGCCTGAACCGCCTCTCGCCCGACATGCGCGAAGCGGTCATCCTGCGCGACCTCCAGGACCTCGATTACCAGGAGATCGCCGAAATCCTGGGCGTTCCGGAGGGTACCGTCAAGTCCCGAATTAACCGCGGGCGCTTGGAACTGGCGCGTATCTTAAAACGTATAGAAGGAGTGAGAGGCAAAGAAGCGGAAGATCGTGGTAGTACAGGAGCTTAGGGAGTAGGTTGGGAAGGCCATGACGCACCTCGAAGTCGAAAATCTCGCGAGTGATTACCTGGAGGGAAGGCTTGAGGCAGCCCGCCTCAGCCCGTTCCAGGCGCACCTTGCGACCTGCGTCCGCTGCCAGGAAGTGGTGGCAGACGTTCGCCGCGTCATGGAATTGTGCCAGGCGGCCGAGGACCTCGAACCCGCGCCCTGGCTGGTCGCGAAGATCATGCGGGCGACGGTGGGCGAGCATCAGCCGACGCTCCGCGAACGGATTGCGGCATACCTCCGGCCGGTGATGCAACCGCGAGTCGCTTACACCGTCGCCATGGCGGTTTTCTCGTTCTCTTTCATCCTGAACGCGGCGGGGGTCAACCTGCGCCACCTGACGATCGAGGATCTGAATCCGCGCACCTGGGTGCGGCGGGCCGACCGCAGCGGTCACTTGATGTACGCGCGGGCGGAGAAGTTTTGCTACGACCTGCGCGTGGTCTACGAAATTGAATCGCGCCTGCGCCAGCTTCGCCCGCAATCCGCGCCCGCGCCGAGCGAGCAGGAGAAGCCGAAGCAGGAAGCTCCCGCGGGCGGGACCTCGGACGGCACGGCCGGCGCCGAGCAAATGGCTTCGTTACGTTACCTGATGAGAAATGCCGCGTGGCGGGCCAGGACAAGTTCCGTTCCGGCAGCTCCGGCAGGGAGTGCTAGTCGATGAAATGTTCCAACCATCCCGAGGTTGACTCGGTGGCCTTCTGCGGCCAGTGCGGACGCGCCCTCTGCAAGGACTGCATGCGTGAAGTCAAGGGCATGATTTATTGCGAGAACTGCCTCGCGTCGCGGATGCAGTACCCGTCGTCGTCGCCACTGTCGTCGCTGCCGCCAATCCTGGGTCCGGGCGGCGGACCGCAGCCGGGCGTCGCGCTGCTGCTGGGATTCATTCCTGGCGTGGGAGCCATCTACAACGGCCAGATCCTGAAGGCTATGGTTCAGGTGCTGATCTTCGGTTCGCTCATCGCCATCAGCGACAAGGTGGAAAGCCCCATGGACACCATCTTCGGGCTGGGCGCCGCCGCCTTCTACTTCTACATGGTCATCGACTCCTACCAGACGGCGCGTCGCAAGCTGTTGGGAGAGCCCACCGAGGAATGGCTGGGACTCGGCGACTTCAAGCTCAACGCCCCCATCGGCGCGGCGCTGCTCATCGGTCTGGGCGCTTTGTTCCTTCTCGATAACCTGGGAATCCACGTGTTCAGCCATATCTCGAAGTTCTGGCCGGTGCTGTTGATCGTCATCGGCTTGGTCTTGCTCCAGCGGCGCATGGCGGTTGGGAGCGCCGCCCATCAGCGCAACAACCCGTCCTCTTCCAGCCCTCCGCCGGGAAGCGGGTCGTCAGGCGCGCCGCCCAACGTGCAAGGTCCGCGGGCAATGTAAGAGGTTCGGCTTAGACTCGGTTGGCCGGGCGACCGGTTGGCTGGCTTAGGCCAGGCAGGGAGGACAAGCGATGGAGTTGCTGCATTCCGGACTGATCGTACCGCTGGGAGCATTCGTCATGGTTATCATCATCGTGGCCATCGCCTCGTTCCGGAAGATGCGGGAGAAGGAACTCGAGGCCCACCGCGACCTGAGGATGCGGGAAATGGAACACGAGCGCCGGTTGAAAGAGATGGAGATCGAAAAGATGAAAATCGAGCTCGAGAAGTCCAAGCAAAGCAAGGGCGCCTGAAGGAGGCTTGAGGCGCGCCAGAGTGTCGCGAAAATAGAAGCCGGAGGTCAAGATGCACGCGATATTTCCTGGATTTTGGTTTCCATTCTTTTTCCCCTTCTCCGGGATCATGCTTCCGGTGATCATCGTGGCCATTGTCTTCTGGTCGAAGAGCCGGGAACGCGAGCTCCAGACCCACGAGCGGATACGCATCCAGGAGATGGAGCATCAGCGCCGGATGAAGGAGCTCGAACTCGAAGTCGAAAAGGCCAAGGCGCAGCAGGCGTCGCAGAAGAGCAGCTAACGAGGATTGCAAAATGCAGTGACATCATTTTCTGTAGCGGCGCTCTCTGAGCGCCGAATGACGGCGGCCAGAGGCCGCCGCTACAGCAGCGCTTGTCACTGTATTTTGCAATCCTCTGTAAGTCGAGCGCGAGGAACACGCCGGAGGTGAGGCATGGGAACGATTGGAGAGTTTGCGCGGCCGGAGATCGTTGGGCCTATCTTCGGCACCATGATGGTCTTCGGCATCGTCGCCGTCATCATGTTTTTCAAGGCGCGGGAGAAGGAATTGCAGGTCCATCAGGAAATGCGCGTTCGCGAGATGGAGCATCAGCGCCGGATGAAAGAGTTGGAGCTGGAGATCGAGAAGGCCAAGGCGCAACAGGCGTCGGTGCGGAGCGCATAGCCCAGGGCGGGCGGAGAGGCTGGCAAATGGAAACGTTACTCAGGGCGGACACTCTTCCTATCTGGGGAGTCGTCTTTGGCACGCTGATGACCTTCGGCATCGTCGCGGTGGTCTTGTGGTTCAAGGCACGGGACAAGGAATTGCAGGTTCACCAGGACATGCGGATTCGCGAGATGGAGCACCAGCGCAAGATGAAGGAACTCGAGATCGAGCTCGAAAAGAGCAAGGCCAGCAACGCCCAGAGGGTGTCGTGAGGAATTGGCGGCGCCGGCCGGGGCGCAGGTGAAGCAGTGATGGACAACGGACTGTTGGTTCCGCTGGCGGTTTTCGCGATGGTCGTCTTGATCGTAGGCATCACCGGCATGGCGAAACTGCACGACAAGGAGATGGAAGTCCAGCAGAACCTGCACGCCGAGCAACTTGAGCATCAGCGCAAGATGAAGGAACTCGAGCAGGAGCTTGAGCGGCTCAAGGCCGGAGGGTAACGGCCGGAGATGGGGCACGAACCGAGAACTTTGAGAGCACGAAATATGCGAATTTCGAGGAACGAACCGGAGAAGTCACTTAGAATCAACACGGCCTCCGCGGATCGTCGGCCTGAAGAAGGCCAGTCTACGGTAACCACCCTCGAAACCTGCCCTGGGGAGCGCCGATCCGACGGTCGCAGGCCGTCGCTGCAAGGAGCTCCAGGTTCGCCTGCCGATCGACCATCGAATAGCACAACTCGAGGAACGAACCGAAGAAGTCCCTTAGAATCAATACAACCACTTTCAACGATTACAACTTCGGCGGTCGGACCCAGGAGCACGGCCCCGCGGGAGGCATACCCATGGGCCTGACGCCTAGTCCATATCCGCATTACCGGGGCAGCGTGACCTGGCCCATCATTCTCATCACCCTGGGCGTACTGTTCATGCTCGACGAGTTTGTCCCCCGTTGGGATTTCCACCGCACTTGGCCGGTGATTCTGGTGGTCTTCGGCATCCTCAAGCTGATTGACGCCGCCCGGCCGCCGCGTCCACCGCGCGGACCGAGCGTTTAGGTGAGGAGCCGTTAAGGGAGAGGCAGAAAGCAGAGTCCTATGAGCGCTTACAGCTACCGTCGGGGGTCGATATTCTGGGCGCTGACGCTGATTGCCGTCGGCTTCATCTTTCTCTATCAGAACTTCAACCCGTCCATCCATCCCTGGCACATCCTCGCCAAGTTCTGGCCGGTGCTCATCATCTTCTGGGGAATCTCCAAGCTTATCGACCACCTTCAGGCGCGCCTCCACCCGGAGACCGTTCCTGCGCCGCTCTTCTCGGGCGGCGAAGTTGTCCTGCTGCTGATGATTCTGATCCTCGGCACCATCGTCTCTCGCATCGTGTTGCGGCCGTGGCATCAGTGGGGCCAGGACTTCGGCATCAGCGATGAAGACTGGGGCAACATGTTCGCCAACTCCTATACGTACACCGACAGCCTGTCCCAGCCGGTCAAGGGCCAACCCAGCCTGATCATCGAGGACCAGAACGGCGACTTGGAGATTCGGGGCACCGACCAGCCGCGCATCGACGTCGCGATCAAGAAAGTCATCCATGCCGACGACGAGGCGGCGGCGCGCAAGCTCTCCGACCAGCTCAAGGTGGAGATCGTCGAGGAGGCCGGACACTATCAGTTACGCTCCAATCGCCGCTCGCTGCCCGACAACGGCCGCCAGGTGCGCCTTGACCTCACCGTGCGCGTCCCCAAAGCGGCCAGCACCCAGATCACCTCCGAGCACGGCGATCTGCTGGTTGACGGCCTGCACGGAGACCAGACACTCAATGTGTTGCACGGCGACCTGCACGTCTCGAACGTTGACGGGCTGGTGCGCATCCACAAGTCGGGCGGCTCGACCGACGTCCGCGAAGTGAAAGGAAACGTCGAAGTCGACGGACGCAGCCAGGACATCAGTGTGGCGCGCGTCCAGGGTACGGTCACCGTCAAGGGCGAGTATCCGGGCACCGTCGAGTTCGAGGACATCACCCAGAGCCTGCGCTTCACCTCTTCGCGCACCGACCTCGATACCCAGAAACTCTCGGGACGCCTCAGCATGGAGACGGGCTCGCTCGAAGCCTCGGGCGTTGACGGCCCCTTCCAGGTGACCACGCGCGAGAAGGACATCCAGATTAACGGATTCAAGCACGCCGTCAAGATCAGCGACACCAACGGCGACATCAACCTGACGGCTGCCGCACCCCCCGCCCATCCCATCGAGGTGGAATCGAAGAAGGGCGAGATCGAGCTGACGCTGCCCGCGAACTCGAGCTTCACCATCGATGCCACGTCCCGCCAGGGCGAAGTGCAGTCGGACTTCTCCGCTCCCACCCTCAAGCTCACCAAGGAAGGCGATACGCCGAAACTCGAGGGCAGCTACGGCAAGGGCGGCCCGACCATCCGCCTCGCCACCGCCTACGGCACGGTCCGCGTGACGCGCGAGGGCGCCGGCTCGCCCAGCGCCCCGACTCCGCCCTCGAAGCCCGCTCCGCCTTCCGAGCCGGGCGACGAGACGCGCCTCCGGCCGCGCTCGCTCGGTCCGGCGCCCGTGGCCCTGCTCAGCACCAGCAACTAGCTAACTAGGCTCGGCGCTAGCGCCGGTCTCAGCCTGCCCGGAAGGGGCGGGCGCTACAGGGGGTCACTTCAGATTTTCCGGGATTAGATACTCGACCAGCACCAAGTCGTGCCACTCTCCGCCCAGCTTGCCGTGCTTCTCGTGGATGCCCACTTCCTTCCAGCCCGTCACCTGGCAGAGCTTGCGACCCGGCTCGTTCGCGGCCATGACGCGTCCGATCAGCTTGTAGTATCCCTTTTCGCGCGCCGCCTGCTGCATCGCTTTCATCAATTCCTGCCCCACGCCGTGCCCGCGCAGGCTGCGGTCGATATAGATGGAAAGTTCGGCGATGCCGCTGTAACAGGCGCGCGGGCTGTAAGGCGCGAGCGACGCCCAGCCCATCATGGTGTGCTTCACTTCCGCCACCAGCACGGGATACTTCTCGGGGCGCGCCACCAGCCACAGGTAGCGCTCCTCCGGCGTGACGAAGGCGTTCTCGAAGGTCGCGGCTCGGTCCTGCACGCCCTGGTTGTAGATGCGCGCGATTTCCTTAGCGTCCTCGACGCGCGCCGCCCGTAGCTTGATCGGTTCAGTCCACTCCGCCATTCGCTCCACCTCTCGCTAGGGAATCCGCAATTGTCCGAAGGGGCGATTCTATCCGGGATGCCGAGCCGAGGGCAACCGGGCCTGATTCGTTCCGCGGATTTTGGCCATTCCAATCGACCGCGCCGCAGTGTACGCTACAAGAGCTGTCAGCCATTAGCCATCAGCAAAATCACAACCCGCCGAGGCGTTTACTGATAGCTGAGCGCTGAAAGCTTCGTCACGGAGGCGTTCCATGAGGACAAGCATTCGATGCCTGCTCGTTCCAATGTTGTTCACGGCGCTTGTGGCGTCGGGACGCGCCGCATCGACCGGGAACGGAGCGAAGCTCTACGTCACCAACAGCCTGGGTGACGACATTACGGTGATCGACCTGGCTTCGCTCAAAGTCGTAGGCGACATCAAGGTGGGTAAGGACGTTCATGGCGCGTGCGCCCCGGCGGACGGCCGCCTGCTATTCACCACCATCGAGTCCGAGAACAACCTCAAGATGATCGACACGGCGACGGACAAAGTGGTCGGCGCGATTCCTCTCACCGGCAGGCCCAACCAGTGCGCCTCGACACCCGACGGACGATTCGTCGGAGTGCCCATCCGCAACGGCAACAGCGTCGACATCGTCGACATCGCGAAGAAGAAGGTAGTGAAAGTCCTGCCCGTCAAAGTTCCTCACAACTGCTACGATGCCCGCGACAATGAACACCTGTTCGTCTCGTCGATGGGCAGCCATGAGATTGATCTGATTGATTTGAAGAAGCTCGATTACATCGCGCGCATCCCGGTGGGCGGCATACCGCGTCCGTACGCCGTCACCCGCGACGGCAAGAAAATGTTCGTCGCCCTGACCGACTTGCATGGCTTCGTGATTGCCGGCATCCCGGAGCGGAAGGTGATTCAACGGGTGAACCTGCCGCCCGCTCCTCCCTCGACCTGCGCCCTCGAGCCGCATACGCCCACCCACGGTCTCGAACTCTCCCCCGACGGCCGGGAACTCTGGGTCACCAGCCTGGCCGACGGCGGCGTTTACGTGTACGACGTTGCCACCGGAAAGCTCTCCCAGGAGATTCGCGTCGGCGCGTGCCCCAACTGGATTGCCTTCTCGCCCGACGGCCGGTACGGCTGCGTCAGCAATAGTGGCAGCGACGATTGCTCGATCATCGATACGCGAACCCGGCACGAAGTCGCGCGCATTAAAGTGGGCAAAGGCCCCAAGCGCTTGCTGGCCGTTGCGGCTCGCTAAGTCGGGCTGGCGCAGCCCCTCTGACTGTCCGCGCCAACCGCGTAAAGGTCGTGGTGAGCAGGCGCCGCGCCTTTAGTATATAATCCCGCGACACGCAGCCGAAGCAGGCTTCGAGCAACCAGACGACAGCGCGATATCGCTTGAAAGAGAAAGGTGCCTTACCTAAATGACCGACATAGACAAGATTGTACTCAAGGGTCAACTGCAAGCCGCGAACGGAATGCTGGCGGGTGCGAGAGGCATGGCGAATGCGCCGATCATGACCCCGTCCGGCCCCGCCATATCCCCAGCTCCAGGCCTCATTTGCGGTGTGCTGGAGCAGCTCACCAAGATTCTGGATCAGATGATCGACAAAATATAGCGGCGGAGAGCGGTAGCCACGGCAGCGTTTTTCTGCCGTGGGCCTTTTCGATTCGCACTAAGGCCCGGCGCCAGCCCTGGCGAAGGGGCCCTCACACAGCCTTAGCCCCGTAGGGGCCGAATATCGTAGCCCAGGGCGCCAGCCCTGGGGAAGAGGCCCCCCGCGCCGCCTTCGACACCCTCGCGGGGGAGGGCAGGGGGTGAGGGAGTTCAACGGCCCCGCGCCCGCAGACACGGCAAACTGCGCACCTTTCCTTTCCCAAATAGGCCGTCCGCGCGAAGCCCCCGCGTCTGACGAACATTCTGTCCCCGTCAAAGGAGAATCCCCATGGAAGAGATATGTTCTGAATCAAGTGCGACATCAACTGCGACGGCGCCTGTCGACGCTGGATCGCCTCCGGCACCCGTCACTGACGCTTCGTCCGCGGACGCCTCCGCTTCTTCGTCCACGTCCGCTGACGCCCCCTCTTCTTCGTCGGCGGCCACGCCCCGCAAGTCGACTGGACCGCGCACCACTTTGGCAAGCGGCGATCGTTGCGAAACGCGCTCAAGCACGGCCCGCTATGCCAGGAATGGACGCTTCTACGTCGAGTCCGTGTGGTACAGCATGGTTGAGTCAGTTTGTGAAACTGGCCACCGTTTGTGCACGAAAGGCACGCGCCGACCGAAAACGTTATAAGCGATAATCCCCTTATGGAAAGATCCGGCACTGGCCCGAGACTGATCATCGTTTGCGGCTTGCCGGGTTCAGGAAAGACCGCACATGCCAAACTGCTTCAGGCCAGGCTCGGTGCGATCCGTTTTTGTCCGGATGAATGGATGGCTGCTCTGGCGGTGGACCTCTACGACGAAGCGAAGCGCGCGAAGATTGAAGCTCTACAGTGGCAGCTCGGTCAGGAACTTCTCGCGTTGGGTCTCACGGTCATCATCGAATGGGGCACCTGGGGAAGGTCCGAGCGGGATACGCTGCGACTCCGAGCCCGAGCCCTGGGCGCCGCTGTCGAGCTGCACTATCTCTCCGCCCCAGTGGATGTTCTTTTCGACAGGATTCAACGCCGGGGCATGGAGAATCCACCCCTAGAACGAGATCAATTCTTGCAATGGGTCGAGAAATTCCAAGTACCGACACCGGAAGAGATGGCGCTCTTCGACAAGGCTTCTACGTTGGGAGTTTGAGCTCGATAGCGGGAACTCCAGCGTCCGGTTCAAACCGACCCAATTAGCCGGCGCGACAAGGACTTGACAAGCAAGGAGCGTCCGCCTAAACTGGATGGCGAATAAAAAGCGAACATGACCTCGACCTCCAACCCGCCCCGCATCCGCGTTGGCCCCGCTGGCTGGTCCTATACCGACTGGCACGGCATCGTCTACCCGGCGCACCGTCCACCCGGTTTTCACGAGGCTAGTTACCTCGCCGAGTACTTCGACACCATCGAAATCAACACCTCGTTCTACAGCCCGCCGCGTCCGGACGTGGTGCGCCGCTGGGTGGAGCGCGTCCAGGCCAACCCCGACTTCAAGTTTACCGCCAAGCTCTGGCGGCGCTTTACGCACGATCGCGACGCGGGCCGCGAGGACGAGAAGACGTTCAAGCAGAGTTTGGAACCCCTGGGCGCGGCCGGCCGTCTGGGCGCGCTGCTGCTGCAGTTTCCCTGGTCGTTCAAGAACGCCCCCGAGGAGCGCGAGTACCTGGGCGGCGTGTGCATGCAGTTCATGGAATACCCGCTGGTGATCGAGGTGCGGCACAGCTCCTGGAACACCCCCGAGGCGTACCAGATGCTTGCCGACTTGGGCGTCGGGTTTTGCAACATCGACCAGCCGGTCATCGGGCGGTCGCTCGGCCCCTCCGCGCGCGCCACGTCGCCGGTGGGCTACGTCCGCCTGCACGGCCGGAACTACGAGAACTGGTTCAGCGAGGAGGCGCATCCGGCGGAGCGTTACGACTACTTGTATAGCCTCGACGAGCTCGAGCCCTGGGCGGCGCGGATCCGCGACGTCGCCCAGCAGGCCGACGTGACCTACGTCATCGCGAACAACCACTTCGAGGGCAAGGCGGTGGCGAACGCCCTCGAGCTCAAGAGCCTGCTCACCGGCCAGAAGGTCCCGGTGCCTGAGACACTGGCCGGGCGCTATCCCGAGCTCGCCCAGGTCCGCGCGCCCGAGCCCGAGGGATCAGCGCCGCGGCAAGCGGACTTTAGCTTCGACGCTCCGCGGGCCTTCGATGCTTCGCCGGCCGGCGAAGCTCCGCCACGTGCGTCGAAGCAGCGCTCGCAATGACACGCAGCTCTACCGAGCACGCAATCACCGTCGGAGTGTTTGACAGCCTTGAAGCGGCGCTGCTACGATGGGGTCTCTGCTGATCGTTGGCCGTCGTGCGGCTCAGGGTCTCAGGGCGCACCCTGACTTTGAACCGTCTGCGCGCGGCGTGATCTCGCGTCCGCCGTCCCCGTCGTCTAGCCCGGCCTAGGACATCGCCCTTTCACGGCGGTAACGCGGGTTCGAATCCCGCCGGGGACGCCACTTTCAAACCAACAGCTTACAGACTTCTTCCTGGACCTTTCGGCGTTTGGCACTTTGGCGAACTAGACTGATCGGATTGCGGTCGACGAGGTCATGCCGACGAGCATGATTGAAAAGCACGCTCATGACGTTCCGGGATCTTTGCACAGCTGCCTCTTGAAAGCGGCAGATGTCTCAGCCACGATTCGACTTCGACTGGCGCGTGAACTCGATCTCCCTTGGCCAATACACGTCCGATATCTCAAAGCCCTCCTAAGTTATCTCCCAGCACGCGAATGCGCATTCGCATCTGCTGGACGGCGTGCTAGTATGCGCGGAATGCAGCGACCAATTCATAGGATGAATTCAGCAGTCTGCGTGATAGTACTGTGTCTTTTCTCAGGGGGACTTTGGGCACAGGATACGGCCTACGCCCCGGTTGACGCTCAGATTCCCGGACCTAAGACGGCCGAGGACTTCAAACTGTGGCTGGCTGACGTCGAGCACTGGCGTCGCGAGCGCCTGATTCGTATGGGATACGACGGTTCGGAGTATGCTCGGCCTGAGCTCGCATGGACACAGCGCAATTTCGTTTGCGTGCAGATGATGATCGAGGAGCGCAACTTCTTTGATCGCGACCAAGGCAAATACACGGTGGGTCGCTACCTTGATGGATTAGAGAAGGAATTCGGGGGAGTTGACAGCGTTCTGGTATGGGATACCTACCCGAACCTGGGAATCGACGACCGCAATCAGTATGACCGTTTGCGCGACATGCCGGGCGGGGTTGCCGGCGTCAGGCAGATGGTCGCGGACTTCCACCGGCGTGGAGTTCGAGTACTGTTCCCGGAGACGCCCTGGGACCAGGGAACACACGACGAAGGCATGCCGGACTGGACGGCGCAGGCGCGTCTGATGGCCGCGGTCGGCGCCGACGGCCTGCTCGGGGACACGCTGGACGGCGTGCCGCGGGCATTTCGCGTCGCCTCAGACCAGATCGGACATCGGCTGGCCCTGCAACCGGAAGGTCTGCCGGCAGACGAGGCCCTGGCCTGGAACGACATGACCTGGGGTTACTGGAGTTTTCCCTTCGTCCCCATGATCAGCCGGTACAAGTGGCTCGAGCACCGGCATATGCCGATACTGACGAGCGGCGGACGCCATCACCTCGACGGACTCCAGGCTGCCTTCTTCAACGGAGTCGGATACGCGGACCAGGAGGATGTGATCGGCTTTCACAACGGATTCACGCCGCGCGAACTCGAAGCGCTGCGGAGGATTATGAGGATCGAAAGGACGTTTGCGGGCTTGCTGATCAGCCCCGGCTGGGAGCCGCATACACCCACGCTGCAGTATGGCGTCTTCGCGAGCAAGTTTCCCGGCAAGGCGCAAACCCTGTGGGCGATCATCAATCGCAACCCATACGACATCACGGGGCGGCAGATCCAAGTCCCCTTTGAAGCCGGAACTCGGTACTTCGACCTGTGGCATGGAGTCGAGCTCCATCCGGAGCTCAACCCTAGGCCACAAGTCGCGACGCTGAGTTTCGATCTCGAAGCGCACGGCTTCGGCGCTGTGCTGGCGACGCATGGGCCCGAGCTTTCTGCGTCGATGCGCGGCCTTCTTGCCGAGATGCATTTTCGGGCACGCAGGAAGCTGGCTGACTACGCCGATGATTGGACTTCCCTTCCGCAGCACCTTGTCGACATTCCCTCGACTGAACCGGCCGCTCATGCTCCAGCGGGCATGGTCCTGATTCCGGGCGGCGAATTCGACTTCAAGGTTCAGGGGGTGGAGATTGCGGGCGGCAACGATGTCGGGGTCGACGTTCAGTATGCCTGGGAGGATTCGCTACGCCGTTATCACGACCGTCACCTGGCGGTCCGTTCGTTCTACATCGACCGCTTTCCCGTCACCAACGCGCAATTCCAGCAGTTCCTCGGCGCCGCTCATTATCATCCGCGCGACGATCACAATTTCCTGCGCGACTGGCACGGCGGCACGTACCCCGAGGGTTGGGCGATGAAACCCGTCACTTGGGTTTCACTTGACGATGCACGCGCCTATGCCCGCTGGGCCGGCAAGCGGCTTCCCCACGAGTGGGAGTGGCAGTATGCCGCCCAGGGCCGCGACGCGCGAATTTACCCCTGGGGGAACGAATGGGATGCCTCGGCAGTGCCCTCGGCTGACAAGGGTCGGATGCTGCTTAGTCCGGACGACGTGACCGTGCATCCCAAGGGCGCGAGCCCCTTCGGCATCATGGATCTGGTCGGTAATGTGTGGCAATGGACAGACGAGTTTGAAGATCCGCACACGCGGTCGGCGGTGCTGCGCGGCGGCAGCTACTACCAGCCCCAGGGATCCATGTGGTACTTTCCCCAGGCTTACCGGCTTGACCAGCACGGCAAATGTCTGTTGATGGCCCCGAGCATCGACCGCTCAGGCACGGTGGGCTTCCGCTGTGCCGTTGACCGCTGATGAGGATCCAGGCGTCATCGAAGTTGTCAATCCGTCGCTCTTCAGCCGTTTTAGCGAATAACGTGGACTCATCTGTCTTCAGCCTCGTGGCACTGGTGCTGGCCGGTCTTGCCGGGGCCTCCTTTGCATGGCCCATGAAACATTTTCGCGGCTGGCGCTGGGAGCACGTGTGGATGGGCCAGGCCCTGACCTCGAACGTCGTCTTTCCGCTGCTGACTCTGGGAGTTTTGTGGCCGCTCTTCCGCGATTACATGACGGCGGTGCCCGCCGCGCGGTATCTCACTTTGGTGATGATGGGCATCATGTGGGGGCTGGGTGGCATCGGCTACGGGATGAGTCTGGTCCTTCTCGGACTCTCCTTCACCTATTCGGTGGTCTTCAGCGTGACCGCCGTGTGTGGCGCTCTACTTCCCATGTGGATGGGATTGCGCGCCCGGCCCGCTCGGCTCACCAGCTTTTCTCTCGGCCTGGGATTATGTGTCGCAGGAACGATTGTGTTGGCACGCGCCGCGGCGCGTCGCGAGCATGAGGCAACTGCCACGGCCAGGGCTCACGTCCTTGCCATGCCCGTGCCAGGTCTCTCCTATGCAGCTTCACTGCTCATCGCGTTGTTGGCGGGGGTGTTTTCTGCCGGCATGGGCTTGGCGCTGGCGCAGGGAGAAGACCTAGTCAACGGTTTGCTCAGGAACGGAGTGTCTCCGGTAATTGCGCCCCTGGTGGTCTGGATTCCAGTTTACCTCGGCTCGGCGCTGGTCGGCTTGGGCTACGGGCTCTACTGCGCCGTGCGTTCGAGGAGCCTGGAGAATTTCTTGCGCCCCCACGCCGCAAGAAACTGGACGCTCGTGAATCTCATGGGGGTCTTGGGATTCGGCGCGGTATTACTCTACGGGCTAGGCGCCAGCGTCCGCGGTCACCCGCCCAAGAACCTGGCATGGGCGATCTACATGACCTCCTTCATTCTTTCGGGAAACAGCATCGGTCTTGTGACCGGCGAGTGGGCGAACAGTTCGCGTCGTACTCACATCGAACTTTTCTCGGGGATTGGTTTGCTGCTCGCGGCCATCAGTTTTCTGGCTCGCGCCTAACTGGTCCATGACTTTGCGCGCCGTCCTTCGACCAGACGCGAGGTGGATTCTCGGACAATGAGGTCCGTCTCGAGCAGCAACTCGCGGCCGGGTTCCTTGTTCTCCACATTGCGCACCAGGCAATCGACGACCATCTTCCCCAGCTTGTTGCGAGGGATGTTTACGCTGGTGAGCGGTGGGCACAGATATTCGCACAGGTAGCTGTTGTCGAAACCGACCAGTGACACATCCTGGGGCACACGAACGCCCCGCTGATGCAGGCCCCGGAGCACGCCGAGTGCGACGGGATCGGCGATGGCGATGGCAGCGGTAAATTTCAGTCGGTCGAGCGCCTGGAGAATTGCCTGTTGGCCAGCCTTGGGGCCGGGACCTGGGCAGGTAACGATCTCGGGCTGGATACCCTCGGACTTGAATTGCTTCACGGCCTTTTGAAACGCCATGGTACGCAGGCGGATGGAGAGAAAGGCGGCCTCTTGCTGCGCACCGTCGGGATAGCTGCGCACGAACAGAATGCGCTTGTGTCCCAGATCGACGAGGTATTTCACGGCTTTGAAAATTCCGCCTTCGTAGTCGATGCGAATGTTGCTGAGCGTGTCGCTTACCGTGCCGACGTCTTCGAAGACTGCGGGTGTCTGATGCTGGCGAAGGATTTCGAGGACCTGCGGACTCATTTCCGTGGTCATGATGGCAAGACCCGCGACGCGCATGCCGATCATCCGTTTTGCCGCTGCCACGAGGTCGTCACGCGAGAACTGCGTCGATCCCACGGAAAGTTCGTAGCCTCGCGCTTGAGCTTCCTGACGAATCGACTGCGCGATCTCGGCGAAAAACGGGTTGACGATGTCGGACACGATCAAGCCCAACAGCCGCGTCCTGCCACGCGCCAGATTGCTCGCATAAAGATTCGGCTGGTAGTGGAGTTTCTTGATCGCCGCGAGTACCCGACGCCGCGTCTTGGTCTCCACGGTATTCTGTCCGTTGACCACTGCGGACACGGTCGCCGTCGAAACACGCGCTAGCTTCGCAACGTCGTAGATCTTGGCCAAACTCGCCCTTCCTCCCAACCGTTCTTATCAGCAGGAGCTCCCAGAACGCAAGTCCGGGATCCTAGCGTGTCGGGCTCAGCACCTAAGCGCTTAGATATTTGATTGTACACCCGGCCGCGAACGAGACCTGACCTTCTGCGGTGGACCTACTCGCGCAGTATAGCCCATTTACGGCGTAGAGCGCCATTAATAGCCTGGTCTAGCTCCGCGACAAAGCTCTTGACACTTTTGCCTGACGCCCGATAAAATACCGCTCACCTTGAAGCGCTTCGACAGTCTGGGGCGTTTCCAGGTCGTCGGGCGGGAAAGTCACACGGTGAAAGGTACTAGGGTGCGCAATCGAGTGCGCCGCAGCCGCGGAGCCGCGGCGAGTATTGCCTTGCAGCTTGCCGCGAGCTTCCTCCTCACCTCGCTCGGGGTGGCCGTGGCAGGCAGCGCGGCGGGTCGCCCGATCGCAGCGGGTGCGGCTGATGATCCTTACGCGCTAGGGCTCAGAGCGTTCGAGCAGGGCCGGGCGGCAGAAGCTTTGCACTATTTTGAGGAGGCGGCCAGACTCCGGCCCCGTGACGCACGCGTCGCGAATGCTTTAGGCAACACCTGGTTTGCGCTAAACCAACCATCCAAAGCGGCGGGGGAGTATCGGCGGGCTATCGAACTCGATCCTCAGCTTGCTGCCGCGCACAAGAACCTGGGAATCCTGGAATACCAGCAGGGCAAACTCCTCGAAGCGCAGCGGGCACTCGCTCGCGCGACGCGGCTCGCGCCGGCCGATCCCGTGGCTTGGCGTTTCCTCGGCGTCACGGTGGCCGCGGCGGGAAATCCTGCGAAAGCCGTCGACCCCCTGCGCCGCTCGCTCGCAATTGCTCCGCAGAATGCAACGGTCAGGATGTCGCTGGCACGGGCGGAAGCCGATGCCGGCGACGCCGAAGCGGCGCGCGCCGATTATCGTCGGCTGGTGCGAGACCCCGCGCTCGATCCACCAAATCAACTGGCGGTTGGGAAGGCGCTGCTCGCTCTTGGCGACGCGGAAGATGCCGCGGCCCAGCTTTCGTTTGCGCTGCAACATTCCCCGGCCGACGAAGACGTGGAACTCGCTTTAGCGCGAGCCCAGTTAGTGGCCCGGCAGCCGGATCAGGCGGCGGCAACACTCGAGACCGCGCTGGACACCGCCCAGGACAAGGCGCCTCTGTACGACCTGCTTGGCGCGATTCAACAGCAGACTCATCATCCGACCGAGGCCGCCGAGGCTTACCGCCGTGCCATCCTCGCGAACCCCAAGGACGCCCAGCCGTATCTGCAGCTCTCATGGCTTTACGCCGAGCATCGCCACTTTGAAGAGGCGGAAAAGACGTTGCGCGAGGGCCTGCGCTTTGTAGAAGGCACGTATCCGGTAAAGGTTCAGCTGGGCACGGTACTGGCGTTGGCGGGACACGAAAAGGAAGCGGTACCCATTCTTGAGGACGCAGTGGCGGCAGAGCCCCACAATCCCCTGGGTTACACCACGCTGATCATTGCCGACACGATGGTGGACTCCTCGTACCGGTCGCCTCTGCGGGCGGCCGAGGCGGCGCTGCGCAACTGCCCGGACAGCTACCTGGTCCATTACCTGTACGCCGGCCTGCTCCTGCGCGAGCACCGGCCGGACCTCAGTGAGCCGGGGATGCAGAAGGTTGCGGCGCGCATCAAGTCTGAGCTGATCGAATCCATCCGCTTGAACCCGGACTTTCCGCACTCCCACTACGATCTCGCGCGGATGGAGTATGACGCGAATCATTTTGCCGCCGCGGAACGCGAGGCCAAAGCGGCGCTCCAGGCCGACAGCGAGTTCAGCAGCGCCCGCTATTTGCTGGGCCGCACGTATCTCAAAGAGGGTCGTAAAGAGGAAGGTATGGCCGCGATCGCCCAGGTGGATCGTGAGCATCGCGGAGAGATGCAGCGCATCCAGACCGTCGGGCAATCGTTGCTCGCCGCCCAAGCCGCCGGAATGGGACCGGGGCTGCCCGCATCCCATAATCACCAAGCCGCCGCTTCAAGTGAGGCACCGAAATAAGGAGGTTGTATGCGCAAGGCGCTTTACAGAATTCTGATGATCGTCGCCCTGGGAGTCTTGGGATGGACGATCCCCGCGTCCGCCCAATACAACGCGGGCTTTCAGGGAGTGGTTTCCGACTCGAGTGGCGCGGTGGTGCCGGGAGTCAACGTCGTCGCCCACAACTTAGCCAGTGGGGTTCCCTACACGGCGACCTCGAACCAGGACGGCGTGTATCACATCACCAACCTTCCGCCGGGTACTTACACCCTAAGTGCCGAGAAGGAAGGCTTTGAAAAGGCAGAGACGGCGCAGCTCATCCTGCACACCGAAGAGCTGAAGGGCGTGAATCTGACGCTCAACGTCGGGAACCTCCGGCAGACCGTCACCGTAAAGGTCGCCGCGCCGCTACTCAACACCGAGCAAGCGCACCTTTCCGAAGACATCGGCAACCTCTCACTTGAAAGCCTGCCCATCGAGGGCGAGAATCCTCTGACCGCGGTACAATTGCTGCCCGGCGTCACCGGCGTCACGCCCGGGAATAGCGACATTTTCAGTGTTGCTGACAGTTCCGCCGTCAATGCCAACGGCTTGCGCGTCTCCTCCAACAACTATCAGATTGACGGCACAACCGTCACCGAGACTCCGAACGGCGGCACGATGAATATCGCGCCCAGCCTCGACGACGTGGCGGAGTTGCACGTCACCACCAACAACTTCTCCGCCGAGCATGGGCGCAGTGGCGGCTTTCAATTGGACGCCACCACCAAGAGCGGCACCAACGAGCTGCACGGCGACGCCTATTATGACGGCATCGCGGCGCGCCTGAACGCCAACAGCTTTTTCTCCAATACCTCCCCTGCCGGCCCGAGCGGCAATGCGTACAAGCCCCGCTTCGACAAGAACCTGTTCGGCGCCTCGGTGGGCGGCCCCATCAAGAAGAACAAGGCGTTCTTCTTCGGCTCGTACTCAGGACTGCGGCAGCGGGGCGGGCCTTCGGCGACTACGGGCAATCCTGCGGTGGTATCCACGGTTGAAACGCAGGCCTTCGCCAACTATGTCGAGAGCACTTATCCGAACAATCTCTCGGCGCAGTTGCTGAAGCTGTATCCGCCGGTGAACTACGCCAGCGCGAACTTTGTCACCGCCGGACAGTATGGCGACGGGTTCTTCACCAAAGCGTCCCAATTCCCAGCCAACCTGCCGGTCATAGGCACCACCGTGTTCGCCATCCCGCAATTCGACGACGGCGATCACTACCTCGGCCGCTTTGACTACAACTTCAGCGAGAAAGACCGGTTCTACACCAGCTTCATGCAGACCCGGGTCCTGTCGGAAAATCCGAGTACCCGGCCGGCCTTCAGCTTCAACTTTCCGGAAGGCGACAGCTTCTTCAACATCAACGAGACACATATCTTCTCGCCCACCATGCTGAACGAAGCCAAGTTCGGATTCTCCCGCACGGGCTCCTTTGTGCCGGGCAACAATCCCAGCGTTCCGTCGATTGGCCTGAACGATGGCGTGGCCGGCTTCGGAATCTTTTCCAGCATACCGTTTGGGTTCTTCCAGATGAATTACGAGTGGAAGGATATCCTCACGAAGTATCAGGGGAAGCACAATCTGAAGGTGGGCGTGGAGTTTCGCCGCGGGCACGACGACTTCTTCTCGGTATCGAAGCCCGCCTACACTTTCCAGAACGTCCTCGACTTCGCCACCGACCAGCCCATTGCCGAGAACCTCGGTGTTGATCCCAAGACCGGGGTCGCCAAGGGCGCCAACTACGAGGAGCGGACCTTCGAGTCCGCGGCGTTCATCCAGGATGACTACAAGGTTGCTCCCCGGCTGACCTTGAACCTCGGCCTGCGTTGGGAGGACTACCATCACCCGACTGAGAACTTCGGCACCTTCGCCAACTTCATCCTTGGCAGCGGTTCGACTCTCGCCGACCGCATCGCCAATGGCAGCATGCAATTGAGCCCGAACCCGTGGAGCAGCTCCAACTTCAATTTCGCCCCCCGGTTCGGGTACTCGTGGAACCCGCAAAGCAAGCTCGTGCTGCGCGGCGGCTTTGGCGTCACCTACGATCGCATTCCGAACGGCGATTGGGAGAGCCTCGCCACCAATCCGCCGGTGCTGGCCAGCGCCAACGCTGGGCCGATCTTCAACACCCCCATCGTCTACTCGATCGGTGGGCCGGGGCCGAATTACGGGTTCCCGAACAATCCGGCATTCGCGACCGGGCTCGACTCGCACAACGGCATCCTGGGAGCGCGGGTTGGCGTCGTCACTGTTGATCCGAACTTCAAGATTCCCTACGTCATGAACTGGTTCCAGGGAGTGCAGTATCAGTTGACGAACAACTGGGTCGTGGAGGCCGATTATCTAGGCTCGACGGCGCATCGTCTCGCCTGGACCAACAACATCAACCGCTTCCCAGGCGATCTGCTGACCAACGGCACCTTCCACGGCTATAACCAGAGCTTTGCCAATATCAGTTACCTCCAGTCGCAGGCGAATTCTGCCTTCCATGCGCTTTCCTTGCAAGCCAAGCACCGCCTGTCCGAGAACGTCAGTTTCAATGCGGTGTACACTTGGAGCAAGGCTATCGATGATACCTCGGTTGACGGCAACGATCCGGTCGACATTCAGAATCGCAAGCTGGAGCGTGGGCTGGCGAATTTCTACCACGCGCAGAAGTTCGTCGCTTACGGCACCTGGGACTTACCCAGGTTGGCGGCATACAACCGCTTCGCCAAAGCGGTCGCCGGCGGCTGGCAGTTGACTCCGCTCGTGGTTCTGCAGTCGGGCGCCCCATTCAACGTCTTTTGCGGCAGCAGCTTCAACTTCGCCAACCCCGGCGCGGGGTGCGATTGGAATGCCGACGGCACCACCAACGACCGGCCTAATGCCCCGGCGCTTGGGCTGAAGATCAACAACCCCAACAACAGTAAGTTCATTCAAGGCGTCTTTCCCGCCAGCGCGTTTCCCGCGCCCGCGCTCGGAACGGACGGCAGTCTGGGCCGCAACGTCTACATCGGACCCGGCTTTGCCAGTACTGACCTCGCCTTGCAAAAAACGCTCGACGTCTATCGCGATCGGTTCAAGCTCCAAGTGCGGGGCGACGCCTTCAACGTGTTCAACCGGGTCAATCTGAGCGGCGTTGACGGCAACCTGGCGGACCTTACGTTCGGACGCTCCACCAGTACTTTTAACCCGCGTGAGATCCAAATTGGCTTGAGGTTGATGTTCTAAACCCTTGCCGCTGCCATTTGGCTGTTCGTGACGGCCCTCTCCGACTAGACTCTCGGAGAGGGCTTTCTTCTTTGTGATGATCACGCGGTGCAGGACACCCTATTGTTCTCGGAGATGACTCGATGACGCGACGGGAATTTTCCAAGGCGCTGATGGCAGCGGGTTCGGCGATGCCTCTGATGGCGGAAGATCTCCTGGCGAGTCCGGCGGCGGAAGCTCCCGGTTCCGATCCAGCCTCTCTAGCGACTCGTCGCGACGGCTTCCCTGCGGGCTCTTATACACCGTTCGGCTATTTGGACAATCCCTATCATTCTTGGGCGCTGCATCCGAGTGGTGTGCTGAGGTCCGTCCCGCCCCTCGGTCTGGGACTCTACTATCCCGCTGGACCAGGCGGCTACTTCGACTACAGCAGGAATTCCATTTACCGCTCGATTCTGCGCGTTGGGTTTCGGATCGGCGGCAAGGTGTATTACGAGGAGAGCGACTTCATCAACAACGGAGTTATGCTGACCGCATCCCATCACTCGAAGAACATCCTGACCTTGAATTTCAGGATTCCGCCGCTCGAGATCTCTGCCGCGTTCTCTCAGTTGGACGAGCAGATGCTGGCTTGCGCTCTGAGCCTTTCCAATGACTCGGCCTCGAGCGTTGAGGCGACGGTCTTCGGCGTCCAGCGCCTGGAGCTCGGGGCCTCGGAATGGTGGGGCAGGGACGGTATCACGGGCTTCTACGACCGAGCGCCTGACTGCGTGTTGTTGCGTTCGTTCGCTGCTGGTCCCGCCTTCGCGCTCACCGCCGATGTGCCCAGTGTCGCGCAAGCCGTCACTCCCGAGGAGACAGCAATTCAGAATTGGATGTCGGGGTCGGCAGTCAGCGAGATGGCTGCGACGACTTATTATCCCGATCCGCTTCAGGCCGGGATGGCCTGGCGTGTTCACGTTCCCGGGTCGCAAGCGACATTGCGCCAGATCTTCCTCGGGCGCGCTGTGAATGAAACGTCAGCGGCAACGGCAGCGCGCGCCGCGCCGTCAAGAGCCCCCGCGATTTATGCCGGGAAAAGAAGCGAGGATGACCGGTTTTGGAGCCAAGCGCCCCGGCTCGAAGGCGACTTTCCGGAGTATTGGAAGAATTCCTGGGTCTATGACTTCGAGACGCTGCGCACCATGGTCCGCCGCCCACTCGGCGTTTACAAGCATCGCTGGGATGCGATGCAGATCCAGGCGCCGCGCAATGTGTTCGCCGAAACTTCGATCGATATGTGGACGCTCAGCTACGCCGATCCGGAGACCGCAAAAGCGGTCCTGCTCGGCCAGTTTCAGGACGCGCGCGCGCCCAACGTTCCCTGCATGCGCGAAGACGGCACGATGAATATGGTGGCCGCCGACGGCAGCGAATGCGGCACTTCGCTCCAGTGGTGCTACCCCTTCTACTGCATCGAATCGGTATTCCTGAGAACCGCGGACCGCGCTTGGCTCGCGGAGCTTTACCCGTTTCTGACGGCGCACCTCAATTGGACACTCGAGCATCGCACCGACCGCGAAGGCTGGATCGTGGCGAAATGCAGTTGGGAAACTGGGATGGACGCCTCAAGCCGTTTCCTGCTGAAACAGCCTACGGGCGGAGAATTGATCGACTTCGTCCGGGTTGCCGAGCTTCAGGCGGCGATGTCGCATGCCGCGCGAACCCTCGAGCATTATGCGCGCCTCGTGGGCAAGCCCGACGATTCGGAACGCTGGGCTCACCTCGCTTCGACCTACGCTGAGAAGACCCGCCAACTGTGGTACCAGGATTGGTTTTACGACGTAGACGCTCGCTCCGGGAAACCCATCGTCATCCCCGGCCATCGCGAGGTGACGCAAGTCGGCCCCGTCATGTGTGGTGTCGCGACCCCCGAACAGGTCCGAGCCATGCTTCCCGCGATGCGAGCGTACCGGGAGGACCAGAAGTTTTGGCTCGAGTGGCCGCCTCATGTGTTGGCGTATGCAGAGTCGTTGTGGAAGGCCGGCGAGCGTGAGTGCCTGTCCGGAGTATTGTACGAGATCGTTGAGCGCGTTTATTCGTCGATGGACCGCCGTCAGGTGCAGCCCGACAAGAAACTCGGATGGCCGGGGGTGAGTTGCGAACTGTGGAGCCTGGAAGGCGCACGCGGCGGAGAGTGCTACGGCTGGGGCGCCACGTTGCCAGCCCATATCATCAGGAACGTGCTTGGGTTTAGGGAAGGGAACGGTCCCGGCCGATGGCGGTTTACCCTCACTCCAGGAATTCCCCAAGCCCTTTTCGGCGATGCTAAGTCGTTCGGCCTGCGCAACGTCCATTACCGGCGGCAAACCTTCGACATCCATTATCGCTGCCGAGAAGGCCGACAGATCGAGGTGGATCTCACCTTTTCGAGTTCCGGCAAACCGCGCAAGCTTTCCGTAAGCAACGAATCTGGGCGGCAGATTCCCGTGCACACTTCAGGGTCCCGCTGGGCCTTTGTGATCGACAACTTCGCTCTCTGCAGCGTGGAATCCGTGGCCTGATGCAAGAGAGTTAGAGTCAGCCCGAGACGGCCCGGCGAGAATCGGCCGCCGTGAGTTTATACTCTTACACCATGAAGAGACGCTCATTTCTCAGGCAGACCGTTGCGATACCCGCCCTGTCCGCTACGGCGCGGATGGGCCGTAGTCAGGCGACGGAAGCCTCGACCCCCGCTGCGGTGTCGACCCACGAATTACCCCGCGGACGATATCAGCCCGGGAGCGTACCGAACGAATATAGCCTCCTGCTGCCGGGCGAACGCGATGCTCTGAAAAACACGCCGCGTGTTAGCCGGATCGAGGGGCGCGCGGTCACAGCGCGATGGGGCGAGGAAGAGCGTTCAGTCCGCGTGGGAGAGTCTATCGCCGGCTGGCAATTAGTCGCGATTCTCCCCTGGCTCAGCGGCACGCCGACGGCGGTCTTTGAGAAACATGTCACCCATCAGGGCGCGATCGCCTATGTCACGGAGATGGGAGAGATCGCGCAAATTCCCAAGCGGGTTGGCGACTTGGCGAAGATACAGCCCCGCCCGACCAACACCCCCCACGGAATCAAGTTGGAGCGCCCGGCCCAATACATCCCGGGGCCGGATGTGGCGGGTGACTACGTGTTGAATTCCGATGAAGATCCCTGCTATGAAAACGTCGCGGCGCTCGGCGCGGAGCTGATCGGCTGGACCCTGGTCGCGAACGAGGAGTCAGGACCCGAGAGGTCGCTGTGGCTTGACGCCGCGGGCAAGTCGCGCCAACTCCCGAACGACCCGCAGGCGCTGTGGGCTCCGGACTTGACCGGCGCCTTGTTCGACCTGAGCCGCTTCCTGCCTTCCGAGTATCTCTATGAGCTCGTGCCTGGATACAGCAAGCGGACGCTTCTCGGAGGATATCTTCCTGCGGCGGATATCGGCGTGTGGAATCCCCGGTTCCATGTGGGCTACGAAGTGATGGTCATTCTGCCGCCGGGCGCTGAGTCCAAGCCGCTCGGGCGCGTGCGCGCCATGATCCCGCCGGGATCCAAAGGAGCGCTGATCCCCGCCGGGGACACTGGGGCCGGCAGTGTCACGCCGTCAAGCGGGTTCGTGGAGCGCTACTGGAACGGGTCCGCGGAAGACTTCTTCGCCGGTTTGGTGGGAATCTGGAACAAGTGGCGCGATTTCTTTCAGAGTCGGATGGAGGTCGAGATACCGGACGAATGGCTGCTCGATGCAGCGCGAGCCGGGATCGTTCTATCGCGGACGAGCTACCAGGGACTCGAACCGACCTACCAGATCGGTGAGGGAGCCTACACGAAGATTCCGGTGCGCAGCCACGCGCTGTTTCCCGTCGCCCACTACGAATTTGTCTGGGCGCATCAACTCTGGAACCTGAGCCAGGAAGTCGAACCATATTTCCAGCACTACCTTGAACACTACATTCTGCCGGACGGCAACTTTCTCTACAACACTCAGGACCAGGTCGAAGCCCCGCTCAACGCAGGCGTCTTCCTCGAGAACTCCGCCCGCGCCTACGATTACACGGGCGACCTCGAGGCGCTCCGTCGACGCCTGCCGATTATCAGGCGCATGATCGATTTTGTCGTGCGGCGCTATCAGTATTCGAAGCAAACCTTTCCCGCGAGCGATCCACGCCATGGCCTGATCTGGGGATCGCCCGAAGCCGACAACGGCGACCCTGCGAACGACTACCCGGAGTCGCATCCCTACTATTACCAGAACGCATCGTGGACATGGCGGGGGCTCAAGGAGCACGCTCGCGTCCTCGATCGGGCCGGCAGCGAGCACCAAGACGACAGCCTGCGGCGCGAGTCCGCAGAGCTCGCCCGGCTGGCGGCAGAAATGCGCACCGATATCGAGCGATCGCTCGCGACGACGCTCGGAGCGCGTAACGCAGCGATGAAGCAGGCCGGAATCACGCCCTTCACCGCGTTTGATACCGAGCGGAAGCCATCGAAACTCTCGAGCTACGAGAATCACCGCTATATGATGGATTGGTGGACCAGCGACTGGGGCGATCCGGAGCTCGATCGCGGCCACTTCCGGCATCGCTCGATTGCCGGTCAGCAGATCCTCGGCATGAACACCGACGGCGATTACCCGCGCACCTCGAACTTCATGGAGCACGGAACGCTCGCCGGACGTATTCGTCAGGAGGACTACCGGCCGTTCCTGCTGGCGTTGTACGGCAACCTCTGCTACGCGATGGACTCGGGAAATCGGTATGCTCCGGAGGACGCGCTGTTGCCGGGCAACTATCCCGGCGAGGGTAGTCCTTACGCCTGGTCGGCGGTGGTTAACAGTGAATTACAGCCGGCGCTCGCCTTGCGCTGGCTGTTGTGCTACGAAGAGCACGACTCGAACGTCGTGCATCTACAGAAGGGTGCTTCCCAGCACTGGTTTCGCGGCGGCGAACGCATTCGGGTGAAAGGCTGCCCTACTCGGTTCGGTCCGCTCACTTGGACCACCGAAGCGAACGGAGCAGGGGCTCGCCTTGCTTGGCGGGTTACAATCGAATTCGCGGGCCTGTTCGAGGCGGACTTGGTCGTGCACATTCATCCTCCGGACCGTCAGCCGCTCAAGTCGACGTCGCTTGGTAACCTCCATCCCGATCGCATTATTCTGCCGGCAACGACATTCGCCAGCAAGACCCGGGTGACTATCGAGATCGGCTAGCCTGCGTGTTCCTGAGCCGACCACTTTTCTTGCGCTTTCCTGATCAGGATTTTGTGAGGACGGCCACGCAGCCCGTCTTCAAGTCGAGCGGGAGTACCGCGCAGACGTGCGCACAGATTCGGATGGAATTCCACCTGTGCGTCGCCAAATCAAGTCTTGCCGAAAACTCAGCAACTTAGCCACTGGACCTTCCGGCCGACGTTCGCCAGTAGGGGTGTAGACTTCCCCCATGCTTCGGCTTCCCTTGCGTTTCTTCTGGTGGTTCGCCGCGTTCTTCCGCTCCCACCACCCCTCCGGCATCACCACTGCTCGGTGACACGCTCATGGGAGCGAGCGTTGGAACGATTCCGGAGTTGGTGCTCGGGTATCCGGTATAGCTCGACAGTCCGCCACCTGTTCCGCCGAAGGTGATGTGCTGCTTGTCGTTTTCCGGCGTCCCGGCGGGATCCGGGGAATGCGCGTTATAGGAGCCATCCTCCGGATTGACACCCAGGCTGCTGTAGGCGCCGAACTGGTTGTAGACCGCAGCTCCCCAATGCCATTGGAAGCTGATGCCGGGGTTAACAGGCGCGTCGGAAGAGAAGGCTGCCGACCAGCTCACATTCTGGATGCCTGTGGGCAGGTCAACGGGCACCAGGAATGCAACCCCGCTCGCAAACGTGTTGTTGCCCGAAGCCAGCGCCAGCCGGGATCGCCATCTTGACGCTCCTCAGCGTGTTCGCATTCGGCGCGGCGGCATTATTGACCGTCAGGGTGTAGTTCGTCGCTTGGCCGGTGCCAGCGTCAGCCGGACTAATGCTTGCCGTGTAAACGATAATCACTTCGATCGCCGGACTCGTGTTAGAAGTCTTGCTGCCGTCGGTCGCATCCGAAGTCGTGATCGTGGTCGAGGCGGGGTTGCTCACTGTTTCAAGCGTTACGCTGAACGTTCCGGTGCCGCTGCTTAATGCGGGATCCGGGTCGGGGAGCACCGCGCTTCCGTCAGTTGAAGTAAAGTGCACAGTATCGTTGATTGGGTTCCCTCCTGAAGTCGTAACGACGTTCCAGTATTGGTCAACCGCATTCACCATGACGTTGAACGGCCCGTTTACATACTCGATGCTCGGTGGTCCCGTCTTGCCGCTGCCTGTTCCTGGCGCCGCCGTCTCACCCGGCACAAGCAACTGGAGCTTGGCGAAGCTGCCGACAGTGACCGTCAAACTCGCCATCCCGGTGGCGACGCCGTCCGTCCCGGTCACCGTGTGCGCGCCTGCCACACTCGCCGTGCAACTGGCGCCCGTGCAGGAGCCGTCCGGAGCGATCGAGAAGGTGGTCGAGCTGGTCACGTCGCCGGTGGGGTTGCCGAAGCTATCGACGCCCTGCGCCGTATAACTCTGGCTATCGCCCGCCGTGATCGTCGCCGGGTTGGGGGTCAATACTAACGGTCGCCCCGGGAGTCACCATCAGGCTCGCCGCCCCCGTCTTGCCCGACTCGGTCCCGGTCACTGTGTGCCCACCCGCCACCGTCGCCGTGCAACTCGCCCCCGTGCACGAGCCGTCCGGAGCGATGCCGAAGGTGGCGGAACCGGTCACGTCGCCGATCGTGTTGTTGTACTGGTCGAAAGCCGTGGCGGTATAAGCCTGGCTGCCGCCCGCCGCGATCGTCGCGGTCGGGGGGCTAATCGTGATGTGGTCCAGCGCGCCCGCCTGGAAGGTCACCGTCCCGCCTGTGACAGCTACTGGCGTCAGGATAGATAGCGTCTTGACCTCGGCCTTTGTCGAGGCCAGAGTGCAGGTCGAGACGCCGAGAGCAGTAGTCGCCGAGCAAATTCCCAGGGTATTGTTCGAGCCCGTGGCCGAGAAGGTGGGCGTCACCCCCGACACAGGATTACTGTTTGCGTCCTCCAGGGTGATGGTGATGGCCGAGGTCGCCACGCCGTCCGCCGTTACCGGGCTCGTCCCGGTGATGTTCGAATTCCCGGCCGTGGGCGCGCCCGCCGTGAAGGTCACGCCGGCCGTCTGAGTGACCGGCAAGTCCATGCCTGTACGGCCCGAAAGCCCGTCACGATGATCTCGGAGTCGCTCCAACTTCCCACGCTCAACGTCACGTCGTCAGCGTTCTCGGGAATGATTTCTTCCTGCAGCCCGATGTGCACTGTTGTCTCAGATGGCCACGTAGGGCGTGTCGAGTTTCTTCAAACGGGTATACATTCCAAAGCCGTGGCCTTTGATCACGACCGTCTGAGTACCTCGTGGAAGGATAAGGATAGGGTTACTTAACTAACTGCGAGGCTCCGGGGAAGCTCCTATTTTAGCCCACCGCTGCCACGCAAGCTCAGCAGAGCCCGCGCTGCAGATATGCTTAGCCCTTTGACCCTTGACGGCGGCTGAGATCACGACGGACATCACGCCGCGATATAATGCGGCCTGGACTTCATAGCCTTTCGACGTGAATCGAGCCGTCGCCGGTGTGGATGCGCAGCAGCCGGCCGCCGCCGTTCATCTTGCCGCGCACGTCGGACCTCGAGATGGTTCCGGAAACGGTGATGGGAAAATTCACCGCGACGTGGCCGTCGTCCGCATGGGCCTCGAGATCAGCGGCAAAGTCCTGCGGGAGGTGCAGCTCGACGCTGCCGTCGCCGGTGTGCAACGTCCACGAGGTCGAGATCGTCGACCCGGGGTCGACCGCGGCATCGATATGTCCATCGCCGCTCGACAGGCGGATATCGCCCTTCACACCCGTGGCCTTGATGCTTCCGTCGCGGGTGCGGACGTCGAAGCTGCCCTGGCGCGGAACGTGCAGCTCGATGCGCACCGAACGAGTGTCGAAGCCGACCGACCAGTGGTAGCTCGGCACATGGACGTCGAGCTCAACACGATCGCCGGACTGCTGTTCGCGTACTCGCACCCCGCCTTCTTCCTTGCCACCCACCAGCGCCAGGCCGTAGCCACGCGTGACGACCCGGGCCTCGATCTCCTGGCGATCCCAGGCGTCGAGGTGGACGCTGGCGTCATTGGTCTCGACGCGTAGTTCCGGCCGGCCCGCGATGGTAAACGTTTTCGACCACTCTGCGGCTCGGCTCACGGTCGCAGGGGCGAGGGCGGCCACAAACACCATCGCTAGGGCTTTTGTCCACATAGTTCACCTCACGGTCGCTTCGTGCTAACTTAAGATACGTCAAGAGACGGGCAACGGTTGCGAAGAAAAGAGGCGGCGATGCCGAAGCGTTCACAGAATCGAGCCGCACTCTCGCTGATTCTAGCCGGCACCGGGAGTGTTGTACTCTACGTTTGCGGTTCGACACCCACGACGAACGCGAGTGGGGTGTCGGATTCGAGTCCGGCGGCGCTCGCTTTGCGCACGTCGGCATTCAAGCCGGGCGGCGACATCCCCGCAAAGTTCACTTGCGCAGGCCCGAATATCTCGCCCGCGCTCGACTGGGGCGAGCCGCCGTCAGGCACGCAGAGCTTTACGTTGATCATGGACGACCCCGACGCGCCGTCCGGCACCTGGGTACACTGGGTGGTGTACGACCTGCCGGCATCCACGCGCCGCCTCCCCGAGGGCGTCAAGAAGGGTGATGCGCTCAAGAGCGGCGGGCAGCAGGGGGTGAACGATTTCGGCGATGCCGGTTACGGAGGACCGTGTCCGCCGCCCGGCAAGCCGCATCGTTATTTCTTCAAGCTTTATGCTGTCGACAAGCCGCTCGGCCTTGCAGCAGGCGTCCGCAAGCCGCAGGTCGAGTCGACGCTGAAAGGGCACATCCTCGCCCAGAGCGAGCTTATGGGCCGCTTCCGGCGCTAAGAGGGTGCTGCAATGGAAATGGACAGAGGAGAGGCAAGGGAGCGGGAGAGCGCTCAGCCGGACGTCCCATCCAGGACACCATCAGCCGGGCGCGAGCCTGACGCCATCTATCAGGACGGCCAGGTGGTCGGGCGCGTGACCGGCGCCGTCGTCAACCTCGACGCGGGTGAAATCCGCTTCGCCGAGCTTTCAAACAGCGACGAACTGCTGCTGCCCGACGAGTGCGAATTCCAGAAGTACACCATCATCGTCCAGCGCATCGCCCACGCCACCAAGGTGGACCATGGCGCGCTGCACAAGGGCCGCGTGCTCCGCGACGTAGTAGCCGAGATTTTAGGCTATCGAGAGCAATGACGGCGGGCTGGCCGAGGGGAGCCGGTTCTAGTTCATGGTGGAGCGGAATTCGGCGGGGGTCGCGCCGATGAAGCGTTTGAAGACTGCTGAGAAGTGGCTTTGGTCGGCGAAGCCGCATTCGAGAGCCACCTCGGCCAGCGGCCGGTTCGGATCCCTGAGCAGCACGCAGGCGCGCTCGACCCGCCGCCGCCTCACGAAGTCGCCAATCGTGGTTCCGTAGTGGGTGTGGAACTCGCGGCAGAGGTGGACGGGATGTACGCCAACGGCGGCGGCGAGTTCGCCGAGGGACCACTGGCGCGCGAAGCCGTCCCCGAGCATCTCGTGCGCTGTCCTCAGCCAGGCGGGCAGGGCCCTGCCCCGGTCCATTCTTCCGGCTCGAACGCACTCCGCCAGAAGCTCGAGGACGAGCCCCTCGATCGCCAGAGTTGCGACGTCGTCGGCTTGCCGGAATTCGCGGTAGAGCCGAGTGCCGATCCAGCGTACTCGCGCCCCGTCGAGCTCGCCCGGTCCGACCTGGCTCTGGACATGGTGCGCGAGGCCCGGCGCCAGGTTGACATGCAGGCAGTGCGCGCCCCGCGGATATTGATCGGTGTGCGCTTCGCCGGCCGGCAACCAACGCATCGAGCGCGGCCGGCAGACGTCGGTCGTGCGCGCCAGACCTTCGCGGTAGATTCCGTCGACCACCAAGGTGAGATAGGCGCTGTCGTGCGAATGTCGCGCGAGTGAGAGCCCAGGCGGATAGAGTGTTTCGGTGAGGATCAGATGGGACTGCCGGCGCGCCGCCAATACCTGTCCTGAAATCGGCAGGGTGGTAGGCAACACCGGACGCTTGGCAGTGAAGCGAACGCGAGGCGATCGCACGCCCCATTCTAGCACAAGGCTGACCGCGCCCGGCGGAGACGCTAACCGCCTTCCATGACGCTAATCCCGTTCAATACGGTTGTAACCAGCGGCCGTATCCTTTGTTCCAGCTTGCACCGGCGGCTCGAATCCTCCGGCCGGCGGCTCGTGCCGCTGCGCGATCCGGGCTTGCTGGATGCGAGCACAAGCCCGCGAATTGTCCTTGCTCGCTAACGGTTTGGCGGCCGGGGCGAGGCCGGAGTCAGACTGGACGCTGTCGAATCGAGATGTTCCGCCGACGCTCGCCGGTGGGAGTTCGAGGCGACGGGTGGACGGGCTCGACTCCGGTCATCCCGCGGGCTTGGCTTCGCTCTCCGACCAGCTCCCGCCAACGCCTTGATGATCCACGCCGCTGCGAGACCGACGGTTGCTGCCAGCAACAGTCTCAGGCCCGCGAATTGTCCGGCCACTTCGAACGTCGCGAGCAGCGCCCTTCCCAACGTCCCGAGCACTTTCATCTGGAATCTCCTGACCCAAGGCATCGGCAGTGAGCAAGGCAAACTTGAGTCATGGACGCAGCCCATCCAGAGTTGACGCCGCGGCGGGCGTCAGGATATCTTGGCCACACCCCATGAAACTCCATCACGTCCTGGAAGCGCAGCAATTCGACCTGGCGACCCTCGTTGAACTTTTCGAGGTGACGCGCCGGATGGAGGACGTCGTGCGCGGCGGCGGGATCCTCGACTACCAGAAGCGCGTCATGGCCACGCTGTTCTATGAGCCGTCCACGCGTACGCGCTTCTCCTTCGAGACGGCGATGCACCGCCTGGGTGGACGCGTAGTGTCAACCGAGAATGCGGCCGAGTTCTCGTCGGTGGCCAAGGGCGAGACGCTGGAAGACACCATCCGCATCCTCAACGGATATTCCGACGTCATCGTGCTGCGGCACTACGAGGTGGGCGCGGCCAAGCGCGCGGCGGCCGTCTCGCGCGTTCCCATCATTAACGCGGGCGACGGGGTTGGGCAGCATCCCACGCAGGCGCTGCTCGACCTCTACACCATCCTCAAAGAGATTGGGCGGATCGACGGGCTCAAAATCGCCATGGTCGGGGATTTGGCGCAAGGACGCACCGTCCGCTCACTCGCTTATCTGCTCAGCAAGTACCGCGACGTGAAGATTTATTTCGTGGCGCCGGCGCTGCTCAAAATGAAGGAGGATATCCTCTCGCACCTCCGCGAGCGCAACGTGTGGTTTGCGGAGGAGAGCGAACTCGGCAAAGTCCTGCCCGAGGTCGACGTGGTCTACCAGACACGCGTGCAGAAGGAGCGCTTTGGCGACCGACTGGCCGATTACGAACGGTGCCGCGGCGTCTACGTCATCAATCAGGCGACTCTTCGCCTGATGAAACCGCACGCCATCATCATGCACCCCCTGCCTCGTCTGGACGAGATCAGCATGGAAGTGGACCAGGATCCGCGCGCCGCTTATTTTCGCCAGGCGCAGAATGGACTCTACGTGCGCATGGCGCTGCTCACCATGGTGCTGGACTAGCCGGCGAGCCCGCGGAAGGTCGAGCGACGCCAGGACGGTCGCAAGTACCTTGGTACTAAGCCGTACGCCTCATTGTGGCCCTACGCTATAAGCGGATAATGGCAATGTCGATGATGGCTGGGTATAAATCAGCCGTCGGCTCGACGGAGGAGGAATAATAGCCATGCCGATGATCGGCCAACGTATTCGTCAGCTTCGGGAGCAAAAAAAGCTCTCGCAGGGAGACATCGAAGAGACGACCGGCCTCTTGAGGTGCTACGTCTCGCGCGTCGAGAACGGGCACACCGTGCCTTCACTGGAGACTTTGGAGCGCTTTGCGGCCGCCCTGGATATTCCGCTTTACCAGTTTTTTTACACCGGCGAAGATCCACCGCACACTCCTCGTCTGACTCAGCGTCGTACGCTCGAGGAACTGGCGGAAGAGAACGGCAGCACAGGAACCGACGCGCGCTTTCTTCTCAAGCTCAAGAACTTCGCGTCGCGGATCGCCGAGTCCGATCGCGAGGTACTTCTGAATCTCGCGAAGCGGCTCTCCACGCGTTAGCACGAGCTGGTTCGCGAACTAAGAAAGATGGCACTGGGGCCCGAGACCGGTTGTATCCCTGGCCCCAGTGTTTGGGCATGGTTCAGAGGGTAAGGGGAAGGTTCGTTATCCTGTCTTGGTAATGTTCACCGGCTGGCGTAACACAAAGCGCAGTCGATTTTCCGAGCTCAGGGTGATGTCCCTTCTGCCGGTGGCGTACGCGCCTGCCGTACCGCCACCCGCGCCAACGCCCGCGCCGATCGCCGCTCCCTTGCCGTGACCTGCCAGGGCTCCGATTAGCGCGCCCGCTCCCGCGAGTCCGCCGATCCACTTGGCGTCGTGCGCCTTGTGCGACTTGCCCCGCCAGCCATGGGTGGATGTCGTGATGTCGTACCGGCGCCCGCCGACCTCAACCGACGTGAGCGTGATCGCAAGCTCCGGTGGCGTTTCCAGGTGTCCTGAAGGCCGCGCCGAGATCACCCGGCCCGTGACGTTGGCCCCGCGAGGAACGACCACCACGCCGTGTTCTTCGATCGGTTCATCGAGAGTGGCCTCGAAGGTGTCGCCGCTGCGGTTGCGCGCCGACCCGATGGTATTCCCGAGGCGCACGTCAATCGGTGTTCCTTCGGGAAGCGTGAAGGTCGGCTCGGAATGCGTCAATTTGGCCAGTAACCCGGGGGAATTCGTGTCAGCGTTGCCGGCCACACCGTTATCGCCGGCTGCGTTGGGGCCGCCTGCCGGCTCATTAGCCGCGGTGGCCGCGTTGCTCGCATTGCTGTTGTTAGACGGCCGAGAAGAGCTATAGTGCGCCGCGAGCACCAGCAGACCTACGACGATGATTCCGGCCACTGCGAGCTTGAGTTCTCGACTCATACGTGTCATGCCTGCTACCTCCGCTCTGAAATTCTTTCGCCTCGCGGACCCGTCTTCCTTTCAATTGCCGGATGAATTGTCAGTCCGCAAGTCGCGTCTTCCTGCTATTCGATCTGGCACAAGTCGTGCCAAGACAGTTTCTGAGTGTAAGTATTGACTTGCCAGCAAGATGCGCGCGAACGTCGGGAGAATGGACGTCCCGCAGGCCGTCCAATATTTGCTCGTCAGAGGCAGGAATTGCCGAGTCGGACCAAGGTCAGCTTTCGACCTCAAACTCGAGCCACGAGATCGAATGCGGAGGGAATTGATAGTCCCAGCGGTCGCCCGACGCAGTGAAGCTCACGTCTTGAGTGACCACCGCGTGAGGATTCTCGAAGGTGTTTTCGGCCGCGGGACTCGCGCCGCTAATCAAGTAGGCGCGACCGCCGGGTTTGGCGCGCGTCCCGCCGAGCATCACGCTCGCGACCACGTCGCCTTCCTGGCGGCGGTTCACGACGGCGACGGTGACGCGGCGCTTGGCTTCGTCGTACGTCCCCATCACGTCGAGATAATCCTGTTCGCCAAAGTTCTTGGTCTTGAACTTCGGCGACGTGACGGCGACGTCGAGCGCCACAGGACCCGAGCGATTCGCGTAAAGCGCGAGCGGATAATAAATGGTCTTGAGCAGAAGGCCCGTGGGCGAGGTAGCAATCGGCGCGATCACGTTCACGAGTTGCGCCAGATTCGCCAGGCGCACCGTCTTGCAATGGCGGTGGATGGCGTTGAATGCCGCCGCCACCCAGAGCGCGTCGCGCAGGTTGTAGTTGCTCTCGAACTTGTGGGTGTCGTCGCGCTTCTGGCCGCTCGACCAGTTATCGATGATGTTCCACTCGTCGAACGCGATGGCGATCGGAACACGTTTGTGCGCGCGAGCCGAGTATCGCTCGGCCGTCAGCGCGGAGGCGCGGATGATCCCCTCCATCTGGGCAGGCGCCCCCACAATCTCGTAATAGTCTTCCTTCAAGTCGCCCGTCACGGTGTAATGATGAGCGGAGATGTAGTCCACGTGATCGACGACAGCTTCGAGCACCGGACCGTCCCAGTCCGGATCGCCGTTGCCGCAGGCAACGAGCTTGATCGACGGGTCCTGCCACTTCATCACCTTGGCGAATTCGCGCGCCGCCTTGGCGTAGTCAGCGGCGTTCTGGTGTCCGATCTGCCAGGAACCCCAGACTTCGTTGCCCAGGCCCCATAGCTTGACGCCATAGGGCTCAGCGTGCCCGTTGCGCTTGCGCAGGTCCGAGTAGTACGTGCCGCTCTGATGGTTGCAATACTCGACCCAGCTCGCCGCCTCGTCCATCGTGCCCGAGCCCATGTTGACGCAGAGGTAGGGCGCGCAGTCGATCTTGCGGCAGGTGGCGATGAACTCGTCGGTGCCGAAGCGGTTTGACTCGCGCTCGAACCAAGCCAGATCGTAGCGCGCCGGACGCGCCTCCTTGGGACCGATGCCGTCCTGCCAGTGATAGCCGGAGGCGAAGTTGCCGCCCGGCCAGCGCAACTGAGTGACGCGAAGCTTGCGCGCCGCCTCCATCACCTCCTTGCGGTTGCCGTCGGAGTCCGAGAGCGGTGAGCCTTCGTCGTAAATGCCGCCGTAGATGCAGCGGCCGAGGTGCTCGGTGAAATTGCCATAGATGTTGGGGTCGATCGCGCCGAGTTGCCGCTCGACGTCGATTTCCAGGCGGGCGCGGAGGGGCGCCTCGACCGGTTGCCCGGCGGCCTGCGCCTGAGCGGCGTGCGACACGGCGGCGGTCCAACCGCGTCCTGGCTGCGCGCCCAGCAGACCCAAGCCTGCGACTCCAACTCCCCGCATGAACTCACGCCGCGTCCAAGGCGTTCTTCGACGGATTCGGCTCATTGACTCTCCTCGGCTCACTATTTTTCAATCGCCAGGATGCTGTGATACTCGTCCAGCATCACCTTCTCGGGACGGAGCGGAAGTGGCACGTCGGCGGAGGTTGTGGTTGACCCTTTGATAGCGAGAAATCCCAAGCGCCTGGGAGTGCCGTCGACGTGAATGTAGACCGGCACCTTCATGAAGAACTTGTCGGAAACGTCGGACTGCGTCAGCGAGACGTGGAGCGTGGCCTTGCCCTCGGGCGCGTCCTTCAGCTCATAACTGAAATCGTAGCGAGGTGTTTCGGTGCCGTAGACCCATTCGTCGAAGAACCAGCCCATCGGTTGTCGCAGGTGCTTTTCGACGATCTGGCGGAAGTCCTCGGTGGAGGGATTGCTGGCCATGTAAGTCTTGACGAAGTCGTGCATCATCTCGATGAAGCCCGCATCCGGATTCTGTGACCGCGGGTCCTCCATGAGGACGCGCAGCATCTCGAGGATATAAGCCCCCTTGTAATAGATGAGGAAATAGGAATTGCGCGGCTCGAGGTAGGAGTTGGTCTGGTAGCTGAGCCACACCGGGCCGACGTCGACCGGGCGGTGCCCGACCCCATAGTTCGAGAGCAACCACTTGCGCTTCAGATCCCAGAAGCTCTTGAACTTTTTCGGCTCGAAAGTCTTGAGGTAGAGCCCGGCCGAGAAATCGGCGAAGCCCTCCGAAAGCCACTGGTCGTGATAGGTCTTCCAGCCCACCATGTGTCCCCACCACTGATGGGACATCTCGTGCACCGCGACGATGTTGTAAAACTCACGCGCCTCGGCTGACTCGGAAAGCCTGAGACTGTTGCGCGTAGTCGAATCGAGCAGCGAATCGAAGGGGAGGAAGATCAAGGTGGGCCAGCTCTGCGCGTAGCCCATCACCGGTTGTTCGGTGACGGAAACCGACTTGAAAGGCAGTTCGCCGAAATAGGCCTCGAAAAGCTTGAATGCCTGGTAGCTCTCCGCCGCCGCATAGCCTGCCATATGCGCGGTGTTGAATCCGCCGGTCAGGATACCCGTCTGCGCCTCGAGGCTCCCTTGGCCGGATTGGCTGCCCTGACCCAATCCGCCCGTGTCAAGCGCGGCGGCGATCCCTTTGAGCACGTCGGGCGGTTCTCGGCCGCTGTAGGCCGTCACCGTCAGGTTGGCATCGGACTTGTGCGCCTCGACAAAGTCGCCGTAGTTGAATCCCGCGACGCTGTAGGGAATCTCGGATTCCCACTCCGTCTCGAGCGAATCCTTGGTCTTTTCCGAACTGACTGGATGGCCCGTGGCCACGAATTGGAACTTCTTGGGAGAGATGAAGTGCAGCTTGAAGTGCGTGCGATCGTCGAAAGCGCCGAAGCTCGGATACCAGGACTCGCGCGCCGTCACGTAATAAAGTCCCGTGCCTTGCTGGTGGATGATGCGGCTGTCGCGGGTCGAGTCCTCCTCGTAGGCGATTTTCAGCTGGTAGACTTTACCGGGTGCCGCCGGCTCCGGCAGGATGACCCACGGGTCGCTGTCGAGTTTGCGATCTTCCTGGATGAAAGCGACTTTGCCGCCAGCCTCATCGGTTACCGAGGAGATCCGCAACACGCCTTGCAGGTTGAGCGGGAGGACGCGTGGTGTCCCACCCGGGACTTCGAACTCCATCTGTGCCGTGGCCGAAATATGGTTGTCCCTGCTGACCTCGGCGTCGATGCGCTCCTCGCGACAGTGCGCGAGCAGCGTGAGGTGTTCGGGGTGAGGGGTGCGGGCGTACTCGGCCGTAAGATGGAAGCCCGACAACCATTCCGAGGGCGCATCGCGCTTGTACTGCATCAGCATCACTTCCTCGCCGTTGGCGAAAAATGGCAGCAGCAGGGGATCGCGGTTCCAACTGATCTGGTAAAGCAGGCCGCCGTAATGTTCACTCTTGAGATCGGCGAGAAAGAAGCCCTGGCTCGACGGGTCAGAGAGGTCAGCGAGCATGCGTGCGGCGACGTTCCTCAGGACTGGATAGTCCTTGACCTCGTTCGACCACCATTGGTTGAAACTCTCCTGGTATTTCCGCTCCGCGGCCTCGAGCAATTTGCCTGCGGCCTGCGTGTCCCCTCCGCCTGACTGGAGGTGAACGAGCTTCCCGACATCCTCCCAGGAATGGTCCGTGAAGAAAAACACCGCTTCCCGAAAATCGTCGACGAGCTTGGGCTGTTTGGTGAAGCGCGCGATCTGATGCTGGTCCATGACGGTCGGCGGGTCGAGCTCGAAAGCGCCCTGGCCGGTGAATACGGCGGCGACAACGTGTCCTGCCACGGGAGCGGCGAAGGTGATCGTTCCGTCTGTGAGCGAGACGGTGGCGGCATCGCGTTTGAACACGACATTCTTAGCAACCGCCCACTGCTCTCCGGCGTGGAGGGTGCGCAGTTCCTGGTAAGCGCGCATCAACTCTTGAGGCGACGCTTTGGACAGGTTCGAGGGGGTCTCGGGCGGGGAGGATTTGACCGCACTGGGCCCTTGGACTGCGGCGGCGTTACGTGGTGCTGCCGCGCCAAAGCCGAGCAAGACGGCGGCGCAGCAAGCTGGACCGGGCCAGTGGCGCTTCATTTTCTTCACCTCCGGCATCTCGCAGTCGATCGAGGAAACACTCGGTCGGCCCTTGACTGCTGAGGATAAGATTCGGGCGTTGACGAGTCAAACGAAATCCATCCTTAATCCCTCCGCTTGCTTCTAAGACTGGGGACAACGCGCCCGAATTACCTTCGGCGTTGTACAATGGGAGCCATGAGAAAGGCAGTGCTGCTGGCACTCAGTCTGGTGGGGTTGTTCGATTCGGTCTACCTGTGGTGGGTTTACACCTCGGCGTCGCGGACGCTGGTGTGCATCGGCGGCGGTTGCGACGTGGTGCGCGCCAGCCCTTTCGCGCACGCCTGGGGAGTCCCGTTGCCGGCCTTCGGGGCGGTCATGTACGCGGCGTTGGTGGTGCTGCTGTTCGCGCAGCCCCTGGTTTCCGCCGCGCGGGAGCATTCCCTGCGGCTGGCCGTGGCGGTGATTTCGGGCGCGGGCTTCCTGACTTCGCTCTATCTGACCAGCATCGAGGCCTTCGTCCTGCACGCCTGGTGCGCGTGGTGCGTCGTGTCGGCCATCGCCGTGACGCTGATCCTGCTACTCAGCATCCTGGAGGCGGCGCGGCCCGCCCCGCCGGCTGAGCCTGGAGTCGCGCCACCTGCCCCTTTGCGCCTCAACGTTGCTCTGCTGGTGATCGCCGTGGCGCTGGGCGCTCCGGCGTTCTACTGGCTGTCCCACCACGGGGAGCTTCCGCCTCTCCAACAGGCGTCCCGCGAGGCCATCAACGCGCGTCTGGTGCGCGCCGATAGTCACACCATCGGTAACCCTGACGCGCCCGTGACCGTGGTTGAGTTCGGCGATTTCGAGTGTCCAGTGTGCGGCGCCGAGGAGCCGACGGTGCGTGAACTCCGCCAGAGGTACGCCAATCGGATTCGCTTCGTCTTCCGGCAGTTTCCGATTATGAGCCTGCATCCTCAGGCGGAGAAGGCGGCCGAGGCGAGCGAGTGCGCCGCGGAGCAGGGGAAATTCTGGGAGGCGGTCGAGAAGCTCTACGCCGAACAAAGCGACCTGAGCGAGCCGGCGCTGATGCGCGACGCCGCAGACCTGGGGCTTGACCAGGCGCGCTTCGGCCAGTGCCTCAAGAGCGGCGCCGAAGCGGAGCGCGTCCGCCGCGACCTCGAGGACGGCCATGCGCTCCACGTCGACCGCACACCCACCTTTTTCGTCAACGGTCAAATGGCTGCGGGAGAGATTCCCCTCGAGCAGTTCGCCCAGCTTATTGATGGAGCGCTCAAAGCGCATGAAGCGGTGGCGCAGTCGACAACTGCCGGCGCGAAGCCCGTTGCGCACCCCGGGTCATCGTCAACCCCTTCGGGCGACTCGCCGCTGCTGGGGGGCGCCACCAGCGCCTTCAGTCAAATCGCGGCTCAGGGGATAGGTTGCAGCGAGGCGGAGGCCCGGCAGAAGCAGCCCGCTACGATTCACTCCGAGGAGGCGCGGCGGCTCCAAGCCGATCCTGCGAGGGCGGTCTTCGTTGACGTGCGGGAACCTATAGACTTCCAAACCGCGCGGATTCCCGGGGCGATCAACATTCCTCTCGCGGAAATGCCGCAACACTGGTCGAGCCTCCCTCAGAACAAGACCATCGTCTTCTACGAAGGGGGGCGAGCCGGGAGTGGCGACGTCTGCGCCGCCAGCCGCTCCGCAGGACGCATTCTTCTCGAGCACGGTTTCGGCTTCGAGCACGTCAAGGTTTACCAGGAAGGGCTGCTCGGTTGGGAGAAGGCCGGGCTGCCCGTCAGCCGCTAAGTGCTCCTCGACGCGAGCGCCAGTTCGGCATCACCTCCCGTGAACCGCGAGCGAGCCGCCTCCTCCATCTCATGCGCGGCGGCCACGTGCTCGGGATAGCTCACGGTTTCCATGGCGCAACTGAACCGTCCGCCCGCCCCCGCCACGTCCATCAGACTCTCCGACAGCCGTGAAGCCACCAGACTGGCAGCCGAGCGTGGCAGGCCCGGAAGCAGAATCCCGAAGACTCCGCTACGAATGCGATAAATGGAATCCTCAGCGCGCAGCTTGCGCAGGATGGCTTGCACGGCGTCTCCGTATGCCGTTTCACATTCGATCGGGTCACTCAGCGCCGCCGAGGGTTTCAGGCCCACCACCAGCATGGAGAGCGGCTCGCGGCCATTCACCGCGCGGCGGAACTGCATGGCGAGGCGGTCCTGAAAATGAGCAAAGTTCGGCAGCGAGTGGAGCAGCTCGGAGCTTGCCTTGACGCGCAGTTCGGCGTTGCGCTTTTGCTCCGCGCTAAGACTTCGCCGCAATTGTCGAATGGCGAACTGCCGGTCAAGCACATAAACGACGAAGAGAAAATTGAGCACGCAAAACCCCATGAAGATTCGCTGGAACGTTGGTGTGTTGGCCCCGGGGGTGGCGCCGAAGACGGAAGGGTACATCAAGACGGCGACGCCGGCGCCCAGAATCACGATCATGGAAATGGCCAGCAACCAGAGCTGCCAGTCGCGACGGTCGAGCTTTTCAATCTCGATACGATCGAAGATCCGCATGGGTGGTTCCCTCATGGAAAGGCAGGTTCCCGCCTGCACGAAATTGTTAATCACCACAGGTGAGTATCGGCGGCTCGTTCGTCGGGAATGAGGCTTTTCTCTAAGTCAAGGCCGAAGCCCCACGGGAAGTTGAACCGGCATCGGCGCCGGACGGGGCTGTCAACTCGGCATCAGGCGGCAAGGTCCGCGGCGAAACACTTACGGTCCGGGCGCGTGACCTCAGTCACAGCATCGGGGGAAGTTCTACGTTCTAATCAGCGGCAAGCAGCCTACGAGCGCGACTGTCGCGTAAGCGTCCGAGGGTTTCAGGTATCATCCCAAGGAGCCGCAGGCGACGAGGGATCTCGCACTGATCTTCGGCCTCGACCCTGACGCATAGCGAGATTCCTCGCTATGTTCGGAATGACACCCTTCTCAAACCCTACTCGGCCTGACGGGTCAGATAGAAGTGGATTGCCGGGGTGATGATGAGCGAGAGGACCATCGAAATCAGGATGCCGCCGATTACCGCGATGGCCAGGGGCTGAAGCATCTGGGAGCCGGCGCCGATGCCCAGCGCCAGCGGCGACATGCCGGCCACGGCCGCGAGCGCCGTCATCGTAATAGGACGCAGCCGCCGGCGTCCCGCCTGGACCATCGCTTCCTCGGCCGGGAATCCTGCCCGCCGGAACTTCTGGTCGGCGTCGAGCAGCAGGATGCCGTTCTTCGCCACAATCCCTACGACCATGATGAGGCCCATGAAGGAGGAGATATTGAACGTCACCCCGGTGATCAAGAGAGCGAAGAAGACGCCGGAGGTGGAAAGCACCGCCGATGAAAGAATGGCGACCGGCGCCGAGAACTGGCCGAATTCGAAAAGCAGGACGAGGAAGACGAAGACCAGCGCCAGCACCAGGACGGTCACGAGATCGTGGAAGGAGCGCTGCTGTTCTTTGTACGTTCCGCCGTACTCGACACGAATCGAGGAAGGGATTTTGAGCTTCCTCACCGCCTGTTGGACGGCGGCGATCCCCGTGCCGAGGTCGACGCCTTCCAGGCGCCCGGTGACCGCGACGTCACGCTGCAGGTTCTCGCGGATGATCTCCGTCTGGCCGGGAAGCTCGGTGAGGGTGGCGAGCGATCCCAGGGTAGCGGTCGAGCCCGTCGAGCTGACGAGCATCGTATTGCTCATGGCGTCGAGCGAAGCCCGGTTGGCTTCGGGGAAGCGGACGCGCAGGGTGTACGGGCGGTCGTTGATGATGACCGGCGTGGGAGCGGGCTCGCCCTCGAGAATGGCCGCCGCGTCCGTCGTGACCTCCTCCGGCGTGAAGCCCGCGCGCATGGCCGTCTCACCGTTGACCTGAAACACCACGGCGGGACCGCTGGTGGTATTGTCGATGCCATTCTCGATGTCCACCACCGGGTGCTTGCTAGCGATTTGGATTTTGCCGATGGCGTGCGCCACCTGCGGCGCCCACTGCGCGAGCAGCGTGGCGTCCGGCGAGAACAACTTGATCTGGATGGGCTGCGGAGCGCTCGTCAGGTCGCCGATCATGTCCTGAAGCTGCTGCGTGAAGTCGATACCGACGGCCGGCTCAGTGCGCTTGATCTTGGCGCGGATCTCGCTGATGATTTCGTCGATGTTGCGGCTGCGCTTCTCCTTCAGCTTGACCGAAATGTCGCCGGTGTTCGCCTCGGTCACCGCCGCGAGCCCCAGTTGCAGACCGGTCCGGCGCGAAGTGCTCTCGACTTCCGGCACCGCGCGAGCGATCTGCTCCATGTGCGAGACCACGCGGTTGGTTTCCTGCAGCGAGCTGCCTGGAGGCATGACGTAATCGATGATGAATCCTCCCTCGTCCATCGCCGGAAGCAGGTCCGAGCCGAGCGACTTGTAGCAGATGTACGAAACCACAACCAGCAGCGCGCACCAAGCGGCCAGCCAGACAGGATGCTCGAGGGCGCGGCGCATCCAGCGCTCGTAGAACCGGATGACGTGTCCGAAAAAGCCGGTCATCGACGCCTCTTCCGCCGCCATCAGGCGCTTCATCTCCTCCTCGACTACCGCGGTCTCGGGAGGATCCGGGTCGAGGCTCCCCGCGCCTCCTCCGGGATTCGGACCCGGATTCGAACCGGGATTCTCTCCCTGCTTCTTGCGCAGGAAGTGCAGGCTGAGGTTGGGCGTCCAGACGAGCGCGAGGCCGAGCGAAGTGAAGAGCGATACCGCCATGGTAACGGCCAGGGCGCGGAAGAAAGTACCCGTGACGCCGGTGATGGAGATCAAGGGCAGGAACACCACGACCGGAGTCACCGTCGAGCCGATCAGCGGGACGGTGATCTCCTTCAGTGCGCTCTGGATCGCCTCGATCCGGCCCTCGCCGGCGTCGCGATGCAGGACGATGTTCTCGACCACCACAATCGCGTCGTCGATGACCAGGCCTACGGCGGCCGCCAGTCCACCCAACGTCATCAGGTTGAAACTCTGCCCCAGCACCTTCAGAGCGATGAAGGTGACGAGCACGGTGACCGGAATCACCATCCCCGCCACGACTGACGTCCCCCAATCGCGCAGGAAAACCACCAGAATAATCGAGGCGAGAAGCAGTCCGATCAGGATCGCGTCGCGCACGCTCTTGATCGACTGCTCGACAATCATCGATTGGTCGTAATAGGGGCGCAGCACGACGCCGGAGGGCAGCGTCTGCTGGATCTGGTCGACCTCAGCGTGGACTTCGTCGGCGACGCTGACCGTATTGCTGTCGGGCTGCCGGTTGATGCTGAGCAGGACGGCGGGCTTGGTATTGGCGGTCACAATAGTGTAGACCGGCGTGACCGACGGAGTCACGGCGCCGAGGTCCCGCAGCCGCACCGGCACGTCATTAGAGCTCTTCACCACGATGCTGCCAATGTCGTCGAGCGAATGCGCCTGGGCGGTCACGAGGCCGAGAAAAAGCTGATGGTTGTGCTCGAGCAGGCCGGGCGAGTCGATCAGGTTGGTGCGGCGCACCGAGTCCAGGATGTCCGTCACGGTCACGCGCGCGCGCAGCAGCCGGGCGGGATCGGGAACTACCTGGAACTCCGGCTGCTGGCCGCCCTGCACGATGACCGTCGCCACTCCGGTCAGGCGGTTGAGTCGCGGCTTGATATCGTAGGTGGCCATTTCCCAAAGCTGGGTCTGCGGTACCTTGTCGGAGGTCAGGCTGTACCCGATGATGGGGAAACTGGCGAAGTTCAGACGATGCGTCTCAATCTGAGCCGTGGGAGGGAACGACGACTGAATGTGCGACAAGGCGGCGTCGACAAGCTGGAGGGTCAGCGTCATATCGACGTTCCAGTTGAAGAACAGGTCGACCTCGGCGGAGCCGCGGCTGGTGATCGAGTTCACACTTTCGAGACCCTGAACGCTGTTGACCGCCTGCTCGATGGGGCGGGTTATCGTCACCATCATCTGATCGATGGGCATGACTCCGTTGTCAACACCGATGATGACGCGCGGGAAATTCGTGGAGGGAAAAACGGCAACCGGGACGGTAAACGCCACGTAGGCGCCGACCGCCGCCAGCGTGAGGATCAGGAAGATGATCGACTTCGAGTGGCGCGAGAACCAATAGGACGATTCCGGTTTCGCTTCCTGGTCGTGTGCCTGCACGGTCAAGCGGTCCTCGTGAATCTCAGTCTTTGTCTGAATCCTTGCCCGAGGGCGCGTCGGAGTCCTTGCCCGATTCCTTGCCGGAACCTTCCTCGGATTTCGCGGGTGCCTGAATTTCGAGCTTAGTCCTCGCCAGGACGTCGGGGTCTTCACTCGCGAGTTCGAACGCTCCCACCGTCACTACCCGCTCGCCCGCCTTGAGCCCGTCCGTAATCTGCACGTCGTCGCCTTCGCGGATTCCCGTCTTCACGGACTTCTGCTCAGGCTTGTTGTCGGCTCCCGCCACGATGACCGACGTGCCGCCATCGGGCGCTGTCAACAGCGCGGCCGCCGGTATCACGACCGCGTCGGATACCGTCTCGGCGACGATCGAGACGCGCACGCTCGTCCCCGGCTTCAATCGTTCGCCCGGATTCGTGGCCTGCACCCATACCTCGACCGTCGTGCTGGTAGGATCGAGCGCCGGACTCACCACCGTAACTTTGCCGGGAACGTCGCTCAGACCCGGCGCCGAGATCACGGCTTGGTTCCCCACCCGCAAAGCGGCAGCCTCGGCCTGCGAAATGTGCGCGCGCGCCACTACCTCAGAGAGGTTTATCACCGTGATGAGCGGCGAACTGCTGGACGCCATTTCTCCGGGATTGAGCGGACGGTCCGTGACCGCGCCGTCGATGGGACTGCGAATCTCGGAGTAACCAAGCTGAGCCTGCGCGCCGAGGTACTTCCCTTTCGCCGCCGCCAATTGGCCCTCCGCCACCTTGAGCGAATCCGCCTTGGCGAAGCTTTGCAGGCCCTCGAGGTGTTGCCTCGCTAGCGCTAACTGGTTTTGGGCCTGCGTATAGGTCACATAAGAATCATCGAGGTCCTTGCGCGCGATGGCTCCTTGCTTGTAGAGCGTCTGGCGGTTGTTGTAGATCTTCTGCTGCGCATCAAAGACCTCTTGCGCCGCCTTCAGGTCGAGTTCCGCCTTGTGAACCTCCTCGGGCACGGCGGCCTTCGTGGCGGTATCGTATTGCGCCTGTGCCTGATCGTACGCGCCCTTGTTCTCGGTCACTGAGGCCGCAAGGTCGCGATTTTCGAGCTGCGCCAGCAATTCCCCCGCGTGGACGTGGCTGCCGCGATTGACGTAGAACTTGCTGACCGGGGCGCTGATCTTGGGCACGATCACGGCTTGGCGCAGCGGATAAAGCACCGCGTCGGCCGTGACCCTGCGCTGGATGCTGGTTCGCTCGGCCGCGGCGACCTGGACCGTCACGGTCGGCGCGTTCTCGGCCGCCCGCTTGCTCGAGCAAGCCGGCCAAGCGAGCATAGCCGCGAGGATGATGCCAAGGGGGCCTGATGAGATTCGCTGCCGGGCGGGCTGGCTAGGCCAACCGCGGGTCCAGCCAGGATCTTTTGTCCGCTGCTTCGCCATAGGCTGGCCGTTAAGCATACCTCAGAAGCTGCCCGTCAATGTCTGGAGATTCGCCAACGCGACCCGGTAGCGCGCCTGGCCGTCGTCATCGGCGTTACGCGCCAGCGTCAACGCGTTCTGCGCATCGACCAGCTCCAGCGCCGTCGATTCACCGGCGCGATAACGGAGCCCCACCAGACGCAGGCTCTCAGCCGCGAGCTCGGCCGCATGGTGCAAGGTCGCGCTTTCGGAGCGGGCGGCCAAAGCTTCGTTGTAGAAAGAGTACAGATCACTGATCGCCACGCGCTGCGCCTGGCTCAGTTGGACGCGCGCCAGGGCCCGTCGATCCTGGGCTTGATGCAACTTGCTGCGCAGCGTTCCCCAGTCCCAGATGGGCAGGGTGAGCCCGGCGGTGATGAAGTGACCCAGGTTCGGCAGCACACGGCCGGGAACAGCATCGCTGCTAACGTGACTTCGGAGCGCGTAGGAGTTGGCTTCGATTCCGTAGTCCGTATCGACAGTGATTGATGGCAGGAAACTCGAGCGCGCCGCCGAAACGTCGAGGCTCGCCGCGCGCATCGCCTCGACTGCCGCCCGCAGTTCGGGATTCGACTGCTGCGCCATGCTGCGCGCTTCCTCAAAAGGCGGAAGCGGCTGGGCGGCGCTCAAGTCATCGACCACGCTGAAATTCTCGTCCAGATTGCCGGAAAGCATCACGGCCAGCGCCAGCCGCGCGTTCTCCATTGCCAGTTGCGCTTCCTCGAAGACTTGTTTCTGCTGCTCGAATTGCAATTCCGCCTTGATGACGTCGCTGTGCGCCACCTCGCCGCCGTGCTCGAGGTCGCGGCTGATGGTGAGGTAATGCTCGGCCTGGTCGCGCGCTTCCTGCGCGGTCGCATACTTGCGCTGGGCGACGACCAAGCCGTAGTAGTTTTTTGTCACCGTCACGGTCAGTCCGCGACGCGCGATTTCTGCGCGGTCCTCGGCCAAGGCTTGGACCGCCGACGCGCGCCGATATCCGTGCAGCAGGTAGGTGTTGGGCGAGAGGTCCTGATGAAAAACACCCCACGAGCGATAGACGTGCACGCCGTCGTTGGTGACGTATCGCCCACCCGGCAGGACTCCGTTGCCCGCGGTGAGCAGTTCCTGAGTGGTGAAGCTGACGTTGGGCAGCATCGCGGCGCGCGCCTGGACGCGGTCCTCGTGAGCGAGTTTCGCGTCCGTCGCCGCCGAGAGATACGTGGCGTCGAACTTTCGCGCCCGCTCGAGGGCATCCTTCAGAGTGAGCACGGCGGGCGGCGGCGTGCCGTTGGGCGACTGCGGCCGCACGAGCTGAAGGGACGGTTCCTGGGGAGGAGTCTGCTCGGTGGGCGCCTGGGCGCGGAGGGCCGAGATCCCGAAGAGGAGTATCGACGCTGTCGCAGCGATGCTTATCAGGCCGCGCGTGCGGCTCCAGTGGGATTCGTCTCGCCTGAGCTGGACTTGAAACCAATATCGTTTGCGCTGCATTCCTATCACCCCTGGTTTATACGATTGGACGGTCGAGTTTCTGCCCACGTTTTCGCGTTGACCATAACATGATACAGGAGTCCCGCTGGCGGTTTCCACGCCTGCCGCGCAGAGATCGGAGCAACGCCGCAGCCGCAGCTTTGCCGGCAGAAAGGGGGGTCGGACCTTCAGGTCCGACAATCGCCACAACTTCCAAACGGGGCCTTTAGGCCCTGAAAACTTCAGGGGCATGAAAGCCCCTGACCGCATGCGGCCCGATTATGTCGGAGCTGAAGCTCCGACCCCCTGGATCCCTCCTTCGACGGCTCAGGTTAATTGACAAGCACCACCGCGCGTGCTAGCTTCCCCGCCATGATTCCATTTTCTGACTGGCTCTGGGCTATTGCCGCCGCAACCGTCATCCGCCCCCGACCACAGAGGAACCACGAATGCGCCCGCTGAAGCGGCTTCTCTGGGCTGTCATTGCACTCCTCGCGGCGCTGGCGCTGGGCAGGATTGCCACGGCGCGCGGCGAGTCCATCAACGCCGTCTGGCTGGTGGCGGCAGCGGCGTGCCTCTACGCCCTGGGATTTCATTTCTACAGCCGCTGGATCGCCTATCGCGTTCTCGAGTTGGACAGCGAGCGCGCCACGCCCGCCGAGCGGCTCGAGGACGGCCGCGACTTCGTCCCCACCAACAAGTGGGTGCTCTTCGGACACCACTTCGCGGCCATCGCAGGACCCGGGCCGCTGGTCGGTCCCATCCTCGCCGCGCAGTTCGGCTACCTGCCCGGCACGCTGTGGATCATCTTCGGCGGTATCCTGGGCGGCTGCGTGCAGGACTTCGTGACGTTGTTCTGCTCCATTCGCCGCGACGGCAAATCGCTTGGACAGATGGCCAAAGAAGAAATCAGCCCGGTGGGCGGCTGGACAGCGCTCTTCGCCGTGCTCTTCATCATGATCATTCTCATTGCCGTGATCGGATTAGTGGTGGTCAATGCATTGAAGGCGAGTCCTTGGGGACTCTCGACCATCATGATGATCATTCCGATCGCCATGTTGCTGGGGATCTACCTCCGGTACCTGCGACCCGGCCGCGTGCTCGAAGCGTCGGTGCTGGGATTCCTCATGGTGGTGGGCGCGGTCGGGGGCGGCCGCTATGTGGCGGAGTCGCAATTGGCGCACTACTTCACCTACGGCGGCGTGGCGCTGGCCTGGATGATCATCCTCTACGGCTTTGCGACCTCGGTACTGCCGGTTTGGCTGCTGCTCGCGCCGCGCGACTACCTGGCCACGTTCATCAAGCTGGGGACGATCCTGGCGTTGGCGCTCGGCATCCTCTTGGCTCACCCGGCGATGCTCCTCCCGCCGCTGACCCGCTTCACTGATGGCACCGGCCCAATATTCTCCGGCAAGGTCTTTCCCTTCTGCTTCATCACCATCGCCTGCGGCGCCATCTCCGGATTCCACTCGCTCATCGCTTCCGGCACCACGCCCAAGCTGATTCGCAAAGAGATCCAGGCGCGCGCGATCGGCTACGGCGCCATGATGATGGAGTCCTTCGTGGGCGTGATGGCGATGGTGGCCGCCACCGTGCTGCGGCCCGGCGTCTACTTCGCCATCAACAGTCCGGCGGGTGTGGTGGGCGCGACCGCCGACAAGGCAGTCCAGACCATTTCGGGCTGGGGCTTTCCTGTGACCGCCGCCACCATGTCTGACCTCGCGTCGCGGGTGGGCGAGATCACGCTCTTCAATCGCACCGGCGGCGCGCCGTCACTCGCCGTCGGCATGGCGCACATTTTCTCGGGCACGCTGGGCATGGGCGGACTCGAAGCCATCTGGTATCACTTCGCCATCATGTTCGAGGCGCTCTTCATTCTGACCGTGCTCGACGCCGGAACGCGCGTGGGACGATTCATGCTTCAGGACCTGCTCGGCCACTTCTGGAAGCCGCTCGGCAAGCAAGGCGGGTTCCCGTCCATCTTCCTGACCAGCGCCATCATCTGCGCGGCGTGGGGATACTTCCTGCTGCAAGGCGTACGCGACCCGCTGGGCGGCATCAACAGCCTCTGGCCGCTGTTTGGAATCTCGAACCAGCTTCTGGCGTCGATCGCGCTCTGCGTTTGTACGACGATCCTCATCAAGATGGGGAAGGCGCGCTATGCCTGGGTGACGCTGGCGCCGCTCGCCTGGCTCATCTCCGTCACCATGACTGCGAGCTACCAGAAGATCTGGGACGCGAGCCCGCGCATCGGGTTCCTGTCGCACGCCCGCATGTTGCAAGACCAGCTTGCGGCGGGCGCGATTCCTGCTGCGAGCGTGGTTCAGATCCAACGCCTGATTTTCAATGACCGTCTGGACGCCGCCGTGACAGCCGTCTTCGCACTGTTCGTGGTGGTGATACTGGTCGAGTCCGGACGGCACTGGTTCCTCTATGCCATGGGCCGACGGGAGCCGATATTGAACGAGTCGCCGGCGCAGTTGTCAAGGATGACGGCTTAGGAGGTTGTTGGTGGAATACCTGAAAGCTGTTCTTCGAAAAATGACGTGGGACCTACCCCCTCACCCGGCGCTCGCGCGCTACCCTCTCCCCCTGGAGGGGCGAGGGTATTCGCATGCTTGGGGGTGCACACAATCGTGCGCTATTGCTCTGAAAGCCTTCTGGCAATACCTGCGCGAGGTAAGCGGGGAGAACGACTACGCGCGCTACCACGCCCGCGCCCTGGCCGAGGGGCGTCCCCCTATGACGCCCGCCGAGTTCTACGTCGCCCGCCAGCAGCACAAGTATTCGCGCATCAACCGCTGCTGCTAGCGTCAAACCCGCGATGCTTCGCTCTCCCGCACGCGGATGTTATCCAATGTACCGCGCTCCGAATCACTAGCCCTTGATGACCGCTCCCCAATCCCCGCGATAGCCGGGACTGACAAGGGCATCAGCCGCCGCCACGTTCGGCACCTTCAGGTTGGCACTGTCCCAGCGCAACTTCTCTCCGGTGCGCAGCGCCACGTTCCCGAGCAGCAACGCCTCCACAACGCTGCTCTCGAACTCGAAGTTGGCCTCCGGCTGCACCTTGCCGCCTTTCGCCGCCTCGATCCACTCGCGATAGTGGCCAATCGAGCGCGGCAACGTCTTGGGCGGCGGCGTGAAGTTCTTCATCCTGGACTCCGGCAGCAGGCGCGCGCGCTGACCCTCGAACCCGCACAGCAGTTTGCCGTGGTCGCCGATCAGCAGCATCCCCTCGTGGTTCTCGCCCGCACCCATCTGACCCCAGTCCTCGGGCTCGAGCTCGTCGGGACGCGGGGGTCGCAGCCCGCCGTCGTACCAATGAATCTTGACCGCCGGCATGTCGGTGCGCGCCGGGAATTCCCAATGAATGAGCGACGCCGAGGGAAACGTCTCCTTGAACACCTCGGTCGAACTCGCTTCGACAGTCACTGGTGTAGTGAGCTTCAACACTCGAAAGATCGTGTCGAAGCTGTAGTTTCCCATGTCGCCCAGCGCGCCTTGCCCGAAGTCGTACCAGCCGCGCCAGACGAAGGGAAGATAGATGTGATTGTACGGCCGCTCGGGCGCGGGACCGAGCCACAGGTCCCAGTCGAGCCCATCAGGAACCGGCTCGGTATCCTTGGGACGGTCAAGTCCTTGCGGCCAGAACGGCCGGCTGGACCAGTTCTTCACTTGGCGCACCGGGCCGATGACGCCTGACCACACGAGCTCGCAGAGCGCGCGCGTGCCTTCTGACGCCGAATTACCAATCGCCACCTGCGTCGCGACCTTGGTTTCACGCGCCACTTCGGCCATGCGACGCGCCTCGTACACCGAGTGCGTCATCGGCTTCTGGCAGTAAGTGTGTTTCCCCATCTTCATGGCGCTGATGGAGATAGGCGCGTGCCAGTGGTCGGGGGTGCAGACCATCACGGCGTCCAAGTCCTTTTCCGTGTGCAGCAGCTCGCGAAAATCGTCGTAAGCCGCGCAGCCGTGATACTGGCCCGCCGTCGTCCCCTTGGCGTAGTAGCTCTCGACGATTTGCTTCGCGGGCTCGCGTCCTGCCGTCGGACCGGTGAATTGGCTGCCCCAGCTCGAGTCGCCGAGCAACTGGCGGACCCGGTCGCGCAACTCGTTCTTCCCCCACTCGGAGTAGTCGCTGCTTTGCCGGTTGACGTCGCAGACCGCCACGATCTGCACGTCCGGCTCCTTGAGGAAGTCGGTCATCACGCGCGTTCCCTGGGCGCCCACGCCGATACACCCGAGCGTCAGCTTATCGCTGGGCGCGACGAATCCTGGTCCGCCGAGGACGTGTCGCGGAACGATGGTCAGCGCGGCCGCCGCCGACGCCGTTCCCCCGAGCCCGCCGAGGAAATTGCGCCGCGTCATCCTCATCGGCTCGGAGCTTCTCTTAGGATTTCTGGTCTTAGGATTGCAGTCATGAGTTTCCATGAATCGCCTCCGGGTAGTGGTGCGGGTGTTGGCGCTTGCGTGTCAGCCCAGGAAGGGCGCGCCAGGATTCATAGTACAACTTCTGGCGAAGCTTCCAACGATTTAATCTATTCTCACGTTGGCGGGCGTAATCCAGGAATCATCGGTTCGCCGCAGCACTCTGATGGTTTCTCCGCGGCCTGGATGGTCTGGCAGACCTCATCGGTATCGTCGACTTCTTTGAACATCTGCGCCCGCCTCCGGATTCTCCTGGCCCACTGTCTCATGCGTCTCATTTGTCTCATTCTTGCGCAACGAGGCTTCTAACCCGTTGAAAACACGGGATCGCATTCTCGCAACCGGCGCGGCGCGAGTTGACAAAATTTGGGCACCAAATTACTTGACTCACCTAACTGTGGTAGGATACCAGCATGGGTGAGCAGTTTCCAGCACCTCCGTCCGTCAGCAGAAAAGTGCTGCTTCGATTGCTTCGGTGGACAATCGAAGGTCGTTCGGCAGCAATGGCCTTCGAG
>DASZAI010000025.1:0-27471 GCA_035945295.1 Terriglobia bacterium
TGAACCGGCGGTGGCAAGAAGGGAGTTTATTTGAGCGGCTGGCGCATGCGTGTCTGAGAACCACCACGATTACTTACAAGGAGTTAGTCGCCAGACCGGAGCTAGCTTGACAATCACAACTCGAGGAACGAACCGAAGAAGTTATTTAGAATCAACGAAAGCCATTTTTCGATCGTTACTATATCTCTATGTTATTGAAAACAAGCAGCTTGAAACCTCTGTCATAAAGCTATGTCGTTGATAATAAGCATGATGTCGTGTGTACGGTTCTGGTCCATGCTGGGCAAGATGCTCCCCGAGCCTGGGGAGAGGCCCTTGCACTTTTGGGTATTTACGGCTAAAACTATGCGACTCCGGCTGTCGAGGCTAGTAGCCGCCGGAGCCCAAGGCCGGGAGGTCAGAATCAGGCACCGACGCGGGAATCCGAGGCTAGGACCGATGGCGGCCGGACTGGCGCCTTCTGAGGTTCGTGTCCTCATCCTTCTCTTTCTCTTGCTAGCGGCCCTGGCCAGCCTGCCGCTCCGAGGGGCCTCGGGTGCGACGACCACGCGTTATTCGATCCCGGCTCAGGCGCGCGCCGCAGACGACTACTTCCTTGGCCGGCAAAACCTCGTCAACGTGCGGCACGGCATCGACCTGCTGCGCGACGCCATCGCCCGCGATTCCCAGGACTACGAGTCGTGGTGGCGCCTCGCGAGGTTTTATAATTTCTGGGGTCGTCGCGCCCCTGACTCCGAAAAGATCAGGCTGCTGAAACAGGCTGTCGAGTGCGGAAAGAAGGCCGTGGCGCTCCAGCCCAATCGAGTGGAAGGGCACTTCTGGCTGGGTGCCAGCTACGGCCTGCTGGCGGAAGAGAGCAACCTGCTCGAGGGTCTGCGCCTCATCGACCCGGTCCGGTATGAGATGGAAACCGTCGTCCGGATCGATCAAGACTACGCCGAGGGCTCCGCGCTCCAGATTCTCGGCCGCGTGGACTATAGCGCGCCTTTTTTTAAGGGCGGCGACAAGCAGCGTTCCATCCAGTTGCTCGAAGAGTGCTTGAAGAAACATCCCGACAACCCTCAGACCATGCTGTATCTCGCGGACAGCTACCTCGCGGTTGGCCGTCGCCCCGAGGCGCGCACCCTGCTCGAGAAGATTCTGACCCTGTGTCCCGATCCCCAGTACGGGCCGGAGGTCGACGACTATCAGGCCGAGGCCCGTCACGCGCTTGCCCGGAACTTTCGCACTGGAAAATGATGAGGATAGGATTTAGGATGTGGATTTGAGGGCCGAGCTCAAACGATCCCGAGACTCCGAGCCTTGGTTCTTCGCATGCCGACATCCGAGCCTGCTCAGCCCAGCGAGTTCCGAACCCTCACCCAACTGTTTCTGAGCGCCATTGACCGGCATCACAAGCCTGACGCCTTCCTGGTGAAGTCAGGCGGCAGGTATCACGGAATCTCGTCCGCCGAAGCGTTGACCCAAGCTGCGACACTCGCCGCGGCGTTCGAGCGCTGCGGAATCGCGCGGGGCGATCGTGTGGGAATCCTCTCGGAGAATCGCCTGGAGTGGGCGCTGACCGACTACGCGCTGCTGGGTCTTGGCGCGATCTCTGTGCCCATTTATCCCACGCTGCTCGAGCCCGAGGTGGACTACATCCTCCGCGATTCGGCGGCCAAAGGCATCGTGGTTTCGACCGCCGCCGAACTGGCCAAAATTCTGAATATCCATTCCCGGCTGCCGGACCTGCGGCTGATCGTGGTGATGGACGCAGTGAGTTCAACGGACGGCAGCGTCCAAGACTGGCAACGGCTGGCCAGTAGCAGCGACACCCCGGGCCGCGCCGGCGACCCCGCCACCGCGTTTCGTACCCGAGCCCTCGCCGTACGGCCCGAGGATACGGCGAGTATCCTTTACACGTCCGGCACCACGGGCGCGCTCAAGGGAGTGGTGTTGACGCACTCGAACATCGCTTCCAACGTGGCAGCCTGCGAGCAGTTGTTCGCGCTGGGCGAGCGGGACGTTGCCATGTCATTCCTGCCTCTGAGCCACATTTTCGAGCGCACGCTTGACTACGCTTACTTCTGGCGCGGCGTCTCGATTGGGTATGCCGAAAGTTATGACACGCTGGCGCAGAACCTGCTCGAAGTGCGGCCGACGGTGATGGCCGTCGTGCCGCGCATCCTCCAGAAGGTGAACGAGAAGGTTACCGAAGTTGTCCGGCAAAGCTCGGGCGCCAAGCAGGGCCTTTTCGGCTGGGCTCTACAGGTGGGCCGCGACCGCATCCCTTACTCGCTCCGGAAGCAGGCGCCGCCGCTTGGCATGCGCGCGAAACTATCGCTGGCTGACAAACTGGTTTTCGCCAAGGTGCGTGAACGCCTGGGCGGGCGGATCACGACCATGATCTCCGGCGCCGCGCCGCTGTCGCGCGAACTGGCGGAGTTTTTCTGGGCGGTGGGACTTCCCGTCTACGAAGGTTACGGCCTGACGGAAACGTCGCCGGTCATTGCGGTGAATTGTCCGGGGGCGGTCAAGCTGGGGACGGTGGGCCGCGTGATTTCCGGTATTGAGGTGAAGCTGGGCGAGGAGATCGTCGACGCGGAGGGCCGCGCCGGCCGCGAAATCCTGGTGCGCGGGCCTAACGTGACTCCCGGCTACTATCACCTGGACGAGGAGAACCGGCAGGCCTTCGTCGACGGGTGGTTCTATACCGGTGATCTCGGCTTCCTCGATGCCGACGGCTATCTGAGCATTACCGGTCGCAAGAGGAATCTCTTCAAGACGACGGGCGGGAAGTTCGTTTCGCCGGAAAAGATCGAGAACCTCTTCCAGGAGCATCCTTATGTTTCGCAGATTGTGGTGCTGGGCGAGGGACGGAAATTCGTGGGCGCGCTGATCGTCCCCAACTTCGCGCGGCTCGAATCCTATGCGCGCAGCCAGGGTCTCACATTCAGCAGCCGCGAGGATCTGGTCTCGAAGCCCGAGATCCACTCCTTCATCGAACAGCAGGTCGAAGAAGCTAGCCGCTGGCTTCCACCCCACGAAAAGATTCGCCAGTTCGCCCTGCTGCCGCGGGAGTTCACGATCGTGGCGGGTGAACTCTCCGCGACGCTGAAGATCAAGCGTCCAGTGGTCGAGCAGCGCTATCGCGACCTGATCGAAGAAATCTACCAGCGGCACGCGCCCCAGGCGCAGAGTGTGTAGCTCGGTCCGCTCGACCCGAGAAGCACTCCCCGGGAATACAATAGACCCGTGCCTTCGACTGCCCTCACCGTCGTCCAGTGGCTCTTTCGACCCGGGCCGCGCGACGGGCCCGGCCATCTCTGGCCGCGCTGGCTTTTCTTGCGCGCCCTCGGACTCATCTTCTGGTCTGCCTTCTATTCGCTGCTGTTTCAGATTCAGGGACTCGTCGGTCCCGACGGTATCCTGCCTGCCGGCGATTACCTCCATCAGGTGAGAGAGCATTTCGGCATCGTGAAGGGCGTATGGTACGCGCCCACGCTCTTCTGGCTCGGGTCGGGGCCGCTGGCGCTGAAGCTCATCTGCTGGACAGGACTCGTCGCGTCCATTCTTCTGGTGTTGAATGTCTGGCCGCGCTTGATGATCGCGGTGTGTCTCGTGGACTTTCTCTCCTTCGTGAGCGCCGCGCAGGACTTCTCTTCATATCAGTCGGACGGCATGCTGCTCTCGGCGGCTTTCATCTGTTTGTTCTTTGCGCCTCCGGGATTGCGTCCGCGCCTGGGCCACGACCACCCGCCGTCGCGGGCCAGCCTCTTTCTCGTCCAGTGGCTGTGGTTCACGATCTACTTCGAGTCGGGGTTGGTGAAGATGCTGAGCGGCGAGCCGCAGTGGCGCAACCTGACGGCCATGGATCAGTACTACTCGAACGGCCCCCTGCCCAACTGGATCGGCTGGTACGCGCAGCAGCTTCCGCATCCCTTCCACGCGGCGATTGCGCTACTTACGCTGGTCACCGAGGTGGCCCTCGTGTGGATGCTGTTCCTGCCGCGCCGCTGGCGCATTGTCTGCTTCTTCATCGTCACGCCCTTCCAGTTGGGGATTATCCTGACGGCCAACCTGGCGTTTCTGAATCACCTCGTCCTGGCGCTGGGAATCCTGCTGCTTGATGATCGCTTTCTCGTGGGCGCGGTTCGGCGTTGGCGAGCTCCATCTACGAAGCCACCACTTGAAATTCGAAACACAGAAGTCGAGGCTCATGGTCCCGCTCCAGACTCCGCATCAGACCCGTCACTGTTCTCAAGCCGCTGGTCACTTGTCACTCGTCACTGGTCACTGTACCTTAGCGGTATTTGCCTGAGCTGGGTCTTCTACGTCACGGCGGCGCTCCTGGTGCTGATGCTTGTCCCGTGGCTGCCCCTGCCCACGGCGCCGATTCTGGCGCTCGAGCCTTCTCGAATCGCCAATCAGTACGGTCTGTTTGCCGTCATGACGCGCGCGCGTTACGAAATCGAGTTCCAGGGTTCGTCGGACGGCCAGACGTGGACGCCGTATCCCTTTCGCTACAAGCCGCAAGACCCCGCCCAGGCACCCCGGTTCTACGCCCCCTATCAGCCGCGCTTCGACTGGAACTTGTGGTTCGCGTCGCTCGGCGGATGGCGCGAGTATCCCTGGGTGGTGCGCACGGAAGAACTGCTGCTCACCCATGACGCGAGTGTCCTCTCGCTTTTCGCCGGGAATCCGTTTCCCAGCGCGCCGCCCAAGCAAGTACGCGCCGTCGAGTGGGAGTACTGGTTCACCGACCGTGAGGCCAAGCGTTCGACCGGACTCTGGTGGCGCCGCGAGTTCCGCGAGCTCTACGCGCCGGCGCTCGAACGCGAGCCCGACGGGAAATTCACCGTGATCGCCATGCCCGGCAACGACCTGCCTCCGCCGCCCTGAGTGAACTGCAGAAGGCAGAAGGCAGAAGGCAGAAGGCAGAAGGCAGAAGGCAGAAGGCAGAAGGCAGAAGGCAGAAGGCAGAGGACACTCCGAAGGCCGAAGACTGAGCGCTGAAAGCTGACCCCTGACAATTCGTCCTCGAAGTACTAGAATGAAACTGACGGAGACAATCAATCATGGAAAACGATGTGTTGCGGATTGCGGGAAGGGAATTTCGCTCGCGGCTGATTGTGGGCACAGGAAAGTACAAGAGTTTCCCCGAGATGGCGCGCGCCCATGAAGCGTCAGGCGCCGAGATCGTGACGGTGGCGGTGCGCCGCGTCAACTTGACGGACCGCTCGAAGGAGTCGCTGCTCGACTACATCGACCGCACGAAGTACTTCATCCTGCCCAACACCGCTGGCTGTTACACGGCGGACGAGGCAGTGCGGGCGGCGCGCCTGGCGCGCGAAGTGGGGCTCTCGAACTGGGTGAAGCTCGAGGTGATCGGCGACCAGAAGACGCTTTTCCCGGACAACTTCGAGCTGCTGAAGGCGACCGAGACCCTGGTGCGTGAGGGATTCGTCGTCCTGCCTTACACCAACGACGATCTGATCGCCGCGCGCCGTCTGATCGACGCGGGCGCCGCCGCCGTGATGCCGCTCGGCGCGCCCATCGGCTCGGGGTTGGGCATCCAGAATCCCGCCAATATCCGCATCCTGCGCGAGATGATTACCAGCGTTCCGCTGATCCTCGACGCCGGCGTGGGGACAGCCTCCGATGCCGCCATCGCCATGGAGCTGGGCGCGGACGCCGTCCTCATGAACACCGGCATCGCGGGCGCCGAAGACGCCGTGCTGATGGCCGAGGCGATGAAGCACGCCGTACTCGCGGGCCGCCAGGCGTATCTTGCCGGCCGCATGCCCAAGAGGCTCTACGCCACCGCGTCCAGCCCGCTCGCGGGCGTGGTGAAATAGGCTCTGCTGGTCAGCCGACATTCCTGGCGGCACTCTTCTTGTGAATCCCCACAGACCCGCGCGACGGCGCGCTATTGCTTGGGTGAGGTGTTCTGGGCGGCGGGTGGTGGCGAGGACTTGGGATTCTTCTCGGGCAGCGTGTAGATGATCTCGCCAGGACGCGCGAGGTGCAGCTCTTCGCGCGCCTGCTTTTCGATCGCCTGGGGATTGGATTTCAGCTCCTTGATATCTTTCTCCAACTGTAAATTCTTCAGCTCGAGCTCCCGAACCTGCTGCTGAAGCGACTCATATTCGCGGCGCTGGCGGCGCAACGCGAGTAATCCGTGGCCGCCGAAGATTTCGTTCATCACCAGCACCGCGCAGACGACGACCAGTGCGGTGATGCCCAAGCGTCGCAGGGTCCGATTATCCGAACGAGAGCCGCTGCCGTTCATAGTTTAGCTTCGGTGTCCTCTGAGCATTCCCACCCGGGCGGGCCCCATCCGTGTGGGCAGGCTACCCGCGCTCCCAGGCTTCGCGTGTCCCCGCCACGTCCTCACGCAACGCTATGGTCCTAACACAAAACTCTTGGCGGATTCCACCAATCTGTCGAGCTCCGCCTGCGCCGGCGCCTCGCAATAGACGCGGACCACCGGCTCAGTGCCCGAGGGCCGCATCAGCACCCAGGCGCCGCCGGCCAGGATCATCTTGAGCCCGTCCGTGCGGTCGAGCTTGGCCACGCGCTGGGAATCGAACTGATCCCAGTCGCGCTGGAGCTTCGAGAGCAGGCGTTGTTTCACCTCAGGATCGAGCGTCAGGTTGATGCGCACCGTATAGACCGGTCCGACCTTCTTGAACAGCGCCTCGATCTGCTGCCGCACCGAGAGACCGCGCCTCGCCACCGCTTCCGCCACCAGCAGGCAGGCCAGGATGCCGTCCTTTTCCGGCACGTGTCCGCGGATAGTCAGCCCGGCGCTCTCTTCGCCGCCCAGGGCAATCTTATCCTGTTTGATGAGTTCGCCGATATACTTAAATCCCACCGGCGTCTGGTAGAGCGGAACGTGATGGTACTTAGCGACCGCGTCCATCAGGTGTGTGGTGGCGACACTGCGCCCGAGTCCCCCGGGGATCTTGCGTACTTCGATCAGATAGTCGGCGAGCAGGGCCAGGATGTAGTTCGGATGGATCCACGAGCCGTCCGCGTCCACGATGCCGAAGCGGTCGGCATCGCCGTCAGTCGCGAGTCCCACGGCCGCGCCTTCGTCCTTGACCAGTTTCGCCAGCTCCGCGAGATTCCGCTCGCTCGGGTCAGGGCCAGTGCCGCCGAAGAGCGGGTCACGGTTACCGTGGATGGTGTGGACGCTTGCGCCCGTCTCGCGCAGCAGATCGTCGAGATAGCCGCACGCCGTGCCGTAAAGCGGGTCGTAGGCAATCTTGAGTTTCGCCTTGCCAATGGCGGCGAGGTCGACTTTACACTTGATATCGTAGAGGTAGGCGGGCCGCGGGTCCGCGACGTGACGCAGCTTCGCGGAAGCGCGGTCACCCTCGAGCGGACGCGTGCCCGCCAGCACTTCGCCCGTGAGCCGTTCGATCTCGTGAGTCGCTTCGGGCAAGGCGGGCGCGCCGTCGGCGCTCGAGAACTTCAGGCCGTTGTATTCCGCCGGATTGTGGCTGGCGGTGATGTTGATGCCTCCGTCGAGATGGGTCACGATGATCTCGTACGCGAGCGCGGGTGTGGGGTGAGGTCGCGTCGCGACACCCGTCTCGATGCCGTGGGAGTTGAGCACATGGGCGGCCGTGGCTGCGAATTTTTCAGAGAGAAAGCGGGTGTCGTAGCCGACCACGACGTGGGGGCTTGCAGACTTTGACAGCAGGTGATAGGCGATGCCCGCCGCGGCAAGCTTGACGTTGGGAAAGGTGAAAGTGTCCGCAATGATGCCGCGCCAGCCTGAGGTGCCGAATTGAATCGGGTTGTCCGGCATGGCGAGGCTATTGTATCTTGTGGTCAAGTTACTCGCAACTTGGTCCGCGGAGGAACAAGGAGGAAGAGTGACGGATAAAATCGTCATCCTGGTGACCGCCGGAAGCTTGGGCGAGGCGAAGAAGATTGCTCGACACCTGGTCGAGGAGCGGCTGGCCGCTTGCGTGAATATCACCGCGCCGGTTCAGTCGCTCTATCGCTGGAAGGGGAAGGTCACCGAGGACCGGGAGTTCCTGATGGTGATCAAGAGCTCGCGCGAGCTGTTTGGGGAAATCCAAGCCGCCGTCCGCCATCTCCACAGTTACACGACGCCCGAAATCATCTGTCTGCCGATTGTCGACGGCTCGGCGGATTACCTGGCTTGGATTGCTGATTCGGTGAAGCGCGAAACGAACGAAACGCCTTTGACAGATGTCTGACGAATTGTGTAGAATGTCAGACAAGTGGTATGCAAGGTGAACCTCGTGGGATCCAACCGTATCTCCGTCCGCGTGAGCCCGAAGCTTCGCCGAAGACTCGAGCGTGAGGCGGCCGCCAAACTAAAGCGCCCGTCCGACGTGGTGCGTGACGCGCTGAAGAGCTATCTTGACCAGCGCATCCAGCCCGAAACCTGCTACGACCTCGCGCTCCGAACGGGTTTCATTGGCGTGGCGAAGAATGCGCCGGCCGACCTCAGCACGAACCCCAGACACTTCAAGGGTTTTGGGCGTCGATGAACGCGGGTGTGCTGGTCGATACCGGTCCCCTCGTCGCTCTTCTTTCTCGCCGTGATAAGCAGCACTCCACTTGTGTGGCGCAACTTCGAGAGCTGGCACCTCCTCTGCTGACTTACTGGCCCGTGGTCACCGAGACGGCCTGGCCGCTGCGCCGGCAAGCGGTGGCAATTGACGCGTTGTTTCACGGATTTCTCTCGGGACTCTTGCGGCTCCTCGTCCTTGATGAAGCAGACCTTCCACACATCGAAGAGTTTCTTCGACGTTACCGAAACATCGGCGTTCAACTGGTGGACGCAGCACTCGTACATCTCGCGGAGCGCGAGGGAATCGAAACGATCTTCACGCTCGATCGACACGACTTTTCGGTCTACCGAAAGCGTGACGGCAGGAGCTTTCACCTGTTGCCAAGTTAGTCGGTTGCTGAGCAAGATCCGGCCCAGATCACGCTCTAACCGCCGCCAGCGCTTGATCCAGGTCCGCGACGATGTCTTCCACGTCCTCGATTCCCACGGAAATGCGCACCAACCCGTCGGTGATTCCGATGCGCTGGCGGTCCTCGGCGGGGACGCTCGCGTGGGTCATGGTGGCGGGGTGCGAAATCAGCGTCTCGACCCCGCCCAGGCTCTCGGCCAGCGAACACAGCCGCACGGACTTGAGCACCGCCTTGGCGTTTGCGAGCGACCCGGTCTCAAACGAGAGCATGCCGCCGAAGCCCGTCATCTGCTTGCGCGCCAGGGCGTACTGCGGATGGCTGGGAAGTCCGGGGTAGTGAACCCGCTTCACCTTGGGATGATGCTCGAGGTGTCGCGCGACCGTGCGTCCATTTTCGTTGTGCTGAGTCATGCGGACGGCCAGCGTCTTCACGCCGCGCAGCACGAGCCAACAGTCGAAGGGTCCAAGTACGGCGCCGGCGGCGTTCTGAAGGAACTTGAGTCGGTCGGCCAGCGCCGGATCGTTCAAGATCACGGCGCCGCCGACGCCATCCGAATGACCGTTCAGGTATTTGGTGGTGCTGTGGATGACCAGGTCGGCGCCCAGCTTGAGGGGCCGCTGGAAGTAGGGGCTCATGAACGTGTTGTCGACAGCCAGCGGGATGCCGCGTTCGCGGGTGAGGGCGGAGACGGCCGCGATGTCGGTAATCTCCATGACTGGATTGGTAGGCGTCTCGATGAACACCAACCGGGTGTTGGGGCGGAGCGCCGGCTTTAGTTCTTTCGCTTTGGAGGTGTTGACGTAGCTGAAGTCCAGTCCAAAGTCCTTGAGGACGCGCTCGAACAGGCGAAAGCTGCCGCCGTAGAGGTTGTGTCCGGCGACGACGTGGTCGCCCGCCTTGAGCAGGCTCATCACAGCGTTGATCGCGGCCATGCCTGAGGCAAACGCGAAGGCGAACTTGCCGCCTTCGAGCGCGGCGAGGTTGCGCTCGAGCGCCGCCCGCGTCGGATTGGACGTGCGCGCGTACTCGTAACCCTTGTGTTTGCCGAGTTCCTGCTGGACGAAGGTTGACGTCTGATAGATGGGGACGATGATCGCCCCGGTCGCGGGGTCAGGTTCCTGCCCCACGTGAATAGCGTCGGTCGCAAATCCCATGATGCCTCTCTTGAGAGCCGTGACGAGTGACGAGAGATGAGTGACGAGTCAGAAAACCAGAAGCAAGGTTGATTCTCCGAGAAAGCGAGCCGAAAAGTCAATCACGGCGTGAGAGCCGCTGGCGTCGCGACTTCTGATATGATGAGGATTCCCGAGGAGCATCCGCGAATCAAGTCTGAAGTCCTGGGTCAGGAGAAGACTTCGATGGCCAAGTCGTTCAACCGCTTCAGCATCCCGCCAGCGGCGAGCGGGAAACCTTTGGGCCGGCTGAGCCGCCCGCGCCGCTGGGTGGCCATCGTGGGGATTCTTCTTGTCGCTGCCGTCGGCTTCGGCCTCGGGACGCGTGCCCGAGCGGCCGAGAACCTCAACGTCTCAGTGCTCGTCAAGGATGCGGAAAGCGACCAGCCTATCAATCAGGCTCGCCTCACCTTGCAGTTCCACGAGCCGGGGAAGATCCGGCACAAGCTCATCGCCTACTCCGCCAAGACGAACGCCCAAGGCCGCTACCGCTTCACGTTGATTCCCAAGGGTACGGTCCGCCTCATCGTGACCTCAGAGCAGCACCAGACGTTCAGCAAGGAATTCGAGGTCGATCAGAATAACCAAGTCCTCGAAGTTAAGTTGAAGAAGCCTCAACCGCTGCTGTAGCCGCTCATTCGCTGACTCGCGCGGCTTCTGCGTTCCCGGCCCCCTGCGATTATTCGCGAATCAGTAATCCCATCGGAGAATGACCTAAGGTGTTGAGTGCGCTAGGAATCGAACCTAGGCAACCTGATGTCCAAAGCGAGTCCGCCGAACAGATTGTTGAACTCGCGAATCTGCCGGATGCAACACAATGGTGCAAAGCGCACAAAGCTCTTCGGCGCCGAGTGTTTACCTGACACCTGCGAGTCGATTCCCACAAAGTTATTAACAGAGCTGAGGAAAACTCCGCCTGCCCGCCTCCAAGTTTTACTTGGGAGGCTGCTTCTCTGGCGACGGCGATGCGGGCGCTGGGCTCGGTGCGGTCTTCGTGGCAGACGCCGGCGCCTTAAAGTACTCCTCGTCCGACCAGACCGTAGTCTTGTTCTTCAGCGCATTCATGGCGGTTGTCAGCTTTTCCTGGCGCAGCGTCCCTTCGATGTTGGGCGACACTTCTTTCATGTCGGCGTGGACGTGTTTGAGCGCCTGTACGAAGTAAACCGACTGAGGGGTTTCTTTCGTGTCCGAGATCTCGCCATCCTTCAGCTTGAAAATCTGGTCAGCCAGCGCGCCCGGCAACTGCGCGCGCTCGAAGGTGCGGCTGGGGGTGATGAACACCTCGTTGGCCACGGCGTATTGCTTTTCGATCTTCTGCGCGTCGGCTCCAGGCGCGGCCAGCGCCTTGCGAATCTCTTCAGCGCGCGCCTTGGCGTCGGCGAGGCTCAAGCCTGGGGTATCCGCCTTGGCTCCGGCCGGTTTGACGCGGACCGCCACCTGCCGCACTTCCACGCGCTCGAACTCGCTCGCGTGCGCGGTATAGTACTGGTTAATCTCGTCCGGGCTCACTTTGGTCTCGCCCGCCAGCTTCTGGTATTCGGCTTGCGCCAGCAACTGCGCGCGCTCCATGTTCTGGGCGCGGCGGAACTCCGGCGTCCCATCCAGATGATCGCGCAAGGCCTGCTCTTCCAGCACCAGAATGTCGATGTAGCGGCTGGCCAGCGACCCCTTCCCCTCGGTCGCCAGACTCTTTTGGTCCTGAGGATTCAGCGTCCCGACGACAAAGTCGATGTCACCCGCCGTAACCTGCTGGTCGCCAACCTTGATCACTACCTTGTCTTCGGGCGTGGCGGTGGAAGGCGCAGCGGGGTCGGGCGCAGCGGGCGGGGTCTGGGTCTTCTGCGGCGACGCCTGCTGGGGGTATCCTGGACCGGCCATCATGACGACGGCTGCGGCCAGGGTGAACAGGGCCAGCAGCGCCTGACTCTTACGGAATAAGTACACTTTCTTCATCGATCCTCCAACTGGCGCGACCCCTTCCTCTGCGATGCGGTTCCTGGGTCGCGCGTATCACTTCATGCTACCACACGCGTGGTTATTCGGCCACGCGGACCGAACGCGGATCGAACTGGTGGGTTATGGGTCATGCGGCGTAGCTGCGCGTTTAACCGCCATTTTGTGGCGACATAAGGCGTCCTCTACCTAAAACGTTAGCCTTGCTCTTCACTTGCTTTGCTTGATGTATGCGCTTTTCCAATCTCCACGAATGATCGCCTCGCGGATTTCCGCCGGCGTTTTCCCCTGCTTGGTCATCTGGTAGGCGAAAAGGGTTTCGGCCATGCATATGCCACACCCTGCGGTGTGGGAGGAAGCATAGCAATCGAGCAAACTGCTATGTCCGAAAGCCTTATCGCAGCGGCAGTAGCAGGGTTGTTGGGCGAGCACCAAAGGGATTTCACTCGCGATCTGATAAGCCCTGGCAACCAGCGGCCTGTCCTTGAAAGTACTCGGCGGCAACAGTCGCGGCAGCGGCTTCGCGTCTTTGGCGGACTTGTGATAAGCCGGAACGGGTTGGGTCTCCTGCTTGGAAGCCTTGGCAGAAGGTTGTTCAGCTTTCTCTTGCTGTGATCCCAAAACACTGAAGCTCGAGAGACCGATCGCTACTGCTGTCAGCAAAACCACTCGAATGCCGGATCTCATCGCGACTCTCTCCTTGGCGGCTAACGAGCCTGGGTGAAAAACCGAGTCGACGGCGTAGAGGCCGCCTTTAGGCGGGCAAACTACTCATTACAAATGCCGCCCTGAAGGACGCCTCTACGATCTCTACTCGATACGGGCTTTTCACACAGACTCTAACGCCCTTCCCAGCGGGCGATTCCCGCTGGTAGTGTATCACCCTTATGGTCGCGCCTCGGTTCCCCGTGGCCAGCTAATCTCCCGCCTAGGGGGGCCGACCTGACCTCTTTCCCAATCCGCAATAGGAGGCATAGCTGAGAGCAGTACGCGTTGATGCTAAAGGACATCCCGGTTTTGCTTTGCGCTCCCCACTCCCTGCTTCCCACTCCCTAGTTCCAGTCTACACCCCTCGCGCGGGGCCGGTGAGACGAATGAGACGCGTGAGACACAAAATTTGCGGGTGCGGGTCGTTCATGTCCAGGCTGCGACGCCGCATCCGAGGGCTGTAGCGCAAGATTCGTCTTTCAAATCTTGCGGCTCTTCCAGAGTTCTGACCCCTTGAAACGCCGCAAGTCCCCTTCGCTTCGCTCAAGGGTAAACTTCGCAGACGGGACTTGCGCTACACTGCCGCGTCAGATCTCCTTGTACTTCCCCCGGCTGGCGGTGAGGTCACGCAGACCGGAGGCGAGCACGCCAAAAGCGAACGCGGTCAGGACCCATGAAAGCACGCCATAGTTCGCCGACCCGAATCCGGCGCTTAGATTCGCCCAGCGCGCCGCATGCGGATAGAGCAGTGTAAGGAAGACGCCGTAGGTGATACCCATCACAGCGTGCATCACGCGTTCGCCGGCAGGTAATCGGCGTGTGCGGTCTTCTTCAAGGAAGTCCGAGAGTGTGAGGACGACCTCGAAGAGCAGAATGGCGGCGAGCAACCACACCCAGAAGCCATTCCATGTGGTCCAGGCGAGCGAGCCAAAGAGAATCGCGTAGGCGAAGTCACGGATAGCGTGGAGGCGCAACTCCGGTCCCGCGCCCGGAGTCGTGGGCAGGCGCAGCTTCCACTCGTGATAATACAGCGTGTCGAGCGCTCCGAGCGCTCCGAGAAGTAGTAGCACCTGGAGCGGTAGTATCATAAGATAGAGGTCAGTACGACGATCCGCCCGGGTTCCGAGGGGACTCGTCCACGGTGAAGGCATTATAAGCCCGGTTTTCTTGGAAGCGCCGTTTGGGGGCGAGGGTTGAGCCTGGCGAGGCGGTCTAGCCTAAGGCCCCACCAGAGGCCGCCCTTGAGTAGCCGTAGGTGCAACCTACGGGCTAGGCGTTACGGACTAGGCGTAACGGAAGGCGTGGTCCTCAGGAGTAGTATTCGGCGCGCTCGGGGATGCCTGCTTCCTTGCGGATTTTGTTCTCCGTTATTTCCTCGTCTTCGTAGCCCTGGATCCCGGTGGTCCACAGTTCTTCAGCGGGTCCGTCTTTCCTGGTACCATAGAGCGCGTGATAGGCATGGATCAATTCGTGCGCCAGCACGATGAAGGGATGGGCCGTCTCACCGCGTGAGGTCATCGTCACCGTGTTATTGAACTCGAGTGTCGATCCGGAACCCCCTCCCTTCCCCGCCGCGACCTGGGCCGATTTGACATCGCTGGCGTAGGCGCAAGATCCGCTCAGTTTGGTGGGGTTGAACGGTCGTTTGCTCTTGTCCCCTGGGTTGGCTACGAGTTCGCCAAACGCGCGCCTGAAGCCCTGGGGGATGAAGATGCGCTCCGTGGTCGGCAAGATCAACACTTTGCAGCCACCGGGAAAATCCGCGGGAACAGAACTTGGAGCAGCCGCGGAGATCTTTTTCAATAGCTTAGTTCCTGTCGCCGTGGTCTTGATATTTTTCAGCGCCTCGATAACAATTACGGCGAAGTAGGGATTCTGAGTCGGCTCATACCGAATGAAGATGCCGGGTTCGAGTTCAATTTCCGCCATGGGTCCCCCCTGCTCCGTAGCCCGAATAGACGTTCCGGCCTCGGACTCGCGAGATTATACTCAAGTTTTACCTCTCAGACGGAACTTTCATTTTGGACCCGGCAGCTTTTTGTGACATCGCCAGTCATGGAAAGCTGAAGGGATATCCAGGTAGACCGTATCCCCCTTGTGAGTCGAGACGGTAGTCCAGAAAGACGGGAGGAAGCAAGCAGAGATCGAGGGGGGAGCGGGGAGCGAGCCTGTGGATGATCTGCCATGGAGTCGAACCTGGTCTCGTGTGCTCGCCGTCGGCTCCTCGCGGTCAGGGAGAGAAAAGACCAAATTTCGGTCTCGCGGCGGCGCGAACTCGCCCAGCCGAGGCGAAATTTGCCCCTATTTGGTACCTAACCCGTCGCTGCCCCAAGACCAATGTCTCATGCGTCTCATTTGTCTCATTTCGCCCTGAAACGCCTCGGAGACCTCTTGTAAGTCTATGAAAGGACGGGATCGGGCCAGTTGAGCGTGCCAAAAGCTCGGTTGACAAAATTTGTCAACCTCGCGGATTCGCCAACTTGTAGTAATTAAATAAGTTAGTCCACCAAGGCTGGCCAGGAAGCCCGCTTGGACGCTTGTTTGTCAGCTCGGGTGCTCGGCACTTTGTCGCTCGTGACCTGTCACCGTCCGCAGGAGGGGCCAGGGGGTGGCAGTTGGGATTCCCCTCCTGATTCAGGAGGGGGTGAGGGGGTGGTGTCGGGGCTCTCGGGGCTCGGCACTTGTCACTCGTCGCTTGCCACTGTTGCTCAGATGAGGTGGCTAGGCTATGTAGCTAAGCTATCAATGGCTTCGCTGCTGGATTTTCTACCTCGACCAGTAGTAGTATAACCAGTTTTGAGAGGAGAGATTGCCATGAAAGAAGAACCCATCAAGGTGGGAGTGGTTATGGACCTGACGGGCCCGCTCTCGTTCCTGGGCGTCGCCACTGCCAATGTCGCGAAAATGGTGATTGATGACATCAATGCCAAGGGCGGCTTGTTGGCGCGGCACGTTGAACTGTTTCTGGAAGACAGCGCCACCACGGATAGCGTGGCGGAAGCCAAAGCGGCGAAGCTTGTCGAGCAGGATAAAGTCGATGTGATCTTCGGCGGGATTTACAGCTCTACGCGACAGGCGATCAAGGGACCCGCAGTGGTGAAAGGCAAGAAGCTTTACATCTACCCGGAGCAGTACGAAGGGCAGGAATGCGACCCGCTCATCTTCTGCACCGGCCCGGTGCCGGCGCAGCAGGTTGATCCGCTCATACCCTGGCTGATGCAGCAGACGGGCGCGAAGAAATTCTATTTGCCGTCCGCGGACTATATCTGGCCGCACGTAATGAACAAGAAGGTGCGTGAAATTGTGATGGCGAACGGCGGCACGATCGAAGGAGAGGAGTATTTTCCGCTCGATCACGCGGACTACCACAAGACGGTTGAGAAGATCATGTCCAGCGGAACCGAGGTGGTGTTCAATACGATCGTTCCTCCAGGGCTTATGCCATTCCTCGAGCAGCTTTACAACTCCGGTTTCACCAAGCGGGGTGGGAAACTGGTCTGCACGTACTTTGAGGAGAACCTTCTGAGACTGTTGCCACCGGCGCACGTCGAGGGTGTGTACGGTTGCCTCGACTACTACCAGACCGTCGGCGATCCATTTAGTGTTGAACTGCTCAGCCGGTACAACAAACTCTTTCCCGGCAGTTCGATGTTCACCGCCGGCAGTGCGTCCACAGGCATGTACCGCGGCCTGAAGTTCTGGGAGGCGGCTGTGAAAGAGGCAGGCTCGCTAAACCAAGGAGATGTCATCAAGGCGCTCGACCACGCGAAGATCGCTTCAGGTCCGGGTGGTCCGGCTGAAATGGTGTCCGGTGAGCATCACGTTCGAATGAACATGTACATTGCTCAGGCGAACAAAGGTATTTTCACGATTGTCAAAAGCCTCGGGGTCATCGATCCAAAGGAGCGGAAGGTAGCCAGCGTGACGACTTCATGACCAACGCCCCTTCAGCGGACTCCCTTCGCCTTCTCCTCCACAGCACGTCAGGAGGGTCGCTCGCTGGGCTCGGAATGCCCGGAACTGTGCGCGTGCTCCCTGCACTGTCCCGCCCCAGCTGAAAATGGAGTGTCCTGCCGGGCTGGCGCATCAGACCTTCTCAAGTCTGCGACCCAAGGGGAAACTCAACGATATGCACAACAATCCCGTGACGCGCGGGCTGGTGGCGCAGCCGGGAGACTGGCCTTGGTCGAGCTGGGGTTCTATTATCTGCGGGACGCCTCGGCGTTGGCGATGGTGAGGATCCGTTTCATCGGATCACGGGGCCAGCACGACGGTCCGTCCGACTTCTGAGGGGACTCGCCACGGTGAAGGCATTATAAGCCCGGTTTCTTGGAAACTCTTTTGGGGGCGCGGGTCTTTCCAAATTTCCTGCATTTCGGTCTTGCAGTTGTGGCATGTCATTTTGACACTTGCCTTCTCTGGGCCGGTGAGCCAGAATGGCGGCGCCCGTAGAAACCCATCCTCTTGGCCTCGGCTTGAGGATGTGCCCCCAAGAGTGGTTAGTGCAACTCGAGGGGCTGTTCACGGTGTTGACCTTTGGGTGCCCTGAGCCGCCAGACGGCCCCCGGCGTGGAGCGTCCCTCAGTCGCAAAGATAAAAATGTCAGCGGTTCAACCCTCACTGTTTTTATTTGCTTACCTTTTGCTTTCTTTGACATGCGTATAGAACATATCAACATTGATGTGCTGTCAACATCGCGGTCCAGATATTTTTTGATATACATCATTTTTGTGGTATCCTGTGGTTGATAATCAGAATTGGGAATGGGAATTCCTCGGCTTCGAGTCAGTCAAAGAGGGACGCCCAGTCCAGGTATGGTTCGACCTTCTGCCGGAAGGAGACAGATTCGAGATTATCGATCTCTTTATCTGGCTTCGAGCGAAAACCAGGAGCCTCTGGACGTTGCCTGAATTTGATCCCCTCGACGGCGAGGGAGGAATATCTGAAATCAGAGTACCAGAGATAAGAACCGCCGACGGGTCCGTGTTTTACAGGATCTACGGTGTCCGTGGTGCGAGGGAGTTAGAACGATCATACATATTATTACATGGAACGGACAAGGTGGTGAAAAATGACATCGAAGGTAAACGGATCGCAAAACGTCGTCTCGGAGAGCTCGAACGACGAGAACAAGCGACAGTCCACTCCTTTGATTTCGAAAGAGGGCATGGTCAGGAGATTGAAGAAGAGCCCGGAGGTGAGGGCTAGGTTTGTAGAATCGCATCTGAACAAGGGACTAACTTTCCAAATCAGAGGATTGAGAGATCGAGAGGGGTGGAACCAGCAGACTCTGGCGGACAAACTTGGGTCGAACCAGAACGCTGTCTCCAGGCTTGAAAACCCGAATTATGGGCGGCCGACGATCACCACTCTAAAGAAGATCGCGGCTGTTTTCGATGTGGGTCTCGTTGTCCGCTTCGTACCTTTCAGTCAGTTGGTGGATTGGGTCAGTGGGACACCATATCTTGATCCTGGCCTCAATCCGAATACGCTTGACGTTCCTAGTTTTGAAACCGAACTTAAGCAAGGAGCCTTCGATCCCGCCCTCGCACCGGCGGAACTCCTTGAGAAGTCCTTAGCAGAAAAGATATCGGGAAAGGACAAGACACAGTGTGGACCCGAACCATCTATTCCTGTCACGGAGCGAGCGAGTACTAGACTGGCCCCCTTGATCGTTCTAGTCGCAAATCCAAATATCGGAGGTTTTTCTTCGCATGCAACTCTTAGCCGTCGTTCTTGCCCGGGTAACAGCCCTCACACTCATCCATGAATGGGACCCCCGGAGCAAATTGTTCGTGACGGACTTCATCAAAGCGTTAGTCGAAAGATATGGCTTTCTTGTATTTCCCAAGACCCTTGAAGATTACAGGTCCCCAAATGGCGCAGTGTTTACCGCAGGCAAAATGGGAGACATCGTCATCGAAAACGTCACTCTATACGCGCAAGGAGTGGTCGTTGATACTAGGTCTTCCACAACCGATTCTGATCTTGTGCTGACGGATATAGCAAACTGGGTTGAAACTCTTTCGGGAGTTCAGCACGCTGACGACAGAATTTCGAGACGGTTCTACCTCAGCCAGTTGTCTTTCCGTTCGGAATCGAATCTAGACTGTCTCAATCCGAAATTGAACAAGTTGGCTTCATGGCTTACGGAAATCGTGTCGAAACACGCGAAGCAACGTCTAGAATTTGAGACTACCGCCATATCCTTTCAGTTTGATCAACAGAAACACAAGTCCCTTTCTTTACCCATGAGAATCGAGAGGTTAGAGAGCGCGATATTCGAAGAGAATAAGTACTTCTCTTCGGCCCCGCTTCCCACTGACGAACACATTGCCTTTCTCAACGAATTTGAGGCGGCGCTGATCGACTGGAATGGATGAACTGGAACGAGGCTGATCGAAGGGTCTGTCCGCGAAAGCAGTTGACAAACTGCCATCCGTCCCGCAAAATTAAAGTTTGCTATTCCAAGGTTCTGACGGAGAGTAGAGTGGGGACGCATTTTGCCAAGACGCGCCGGGGGAGCATTCGCTGGAAGCTCCTCGACGCGGACGGTTGGGTACTGGGACGGCTCGCGGCGCGCGCCTCCCTGGTGCTGACCGGCAAAGCTTTCCCCGATTTCACGCCGCACGTGGAGCATCGCGACGGGCTGATCGTCATCAACGCGGAGAAAGTCCGCTTGACGGGTAAGAAGCTCGACAACAAGCTTTACCGGCACTTCAGCGGCTATCCGGGCGGGCTGAAAGAAATCTCGGCGCGCAAGTTGCTCGAGACCAAGCCTGAAAGCCTGGTGCGCGAAGCTATCGAGGGCATGCTGCCCAAGAGCCGCTTGGGGGACCGGATGCGGAAGCGGCTCAAGGTGTACACCGGGTCCGCGCACCCGCACGCGGCGCAGAGCCCCGAGCCCCTCTCCTTGGTAAGGTAGTCAGAATCCCAGGCTTGAAGCCTATCAGCGCCGGAGCGGCGAGGGGGATAACGACGCCCGCTTGACCGAGCCGGGGAAGAGCGTCGCTACGCGGGACGGCGCGGTACTCGCAGCGTGGCGTCTTGAAGAATGAAGAGGAGTGAATGTGACGGATCAAGTAGAATTTCGCGGCACCGGGCGGCGGAAGACGTCGGTCGCGCGGGTCATCTTGCGGCCGGGTGAAGGCAAGGTGGTGGTGAACCGCCGGCCGTTCGACCACTACTTCCCGTCCGCGGCGCTGCGCAACGAGGCTCAGCAGCCGCTGGTCGAGACCGAGAACCTGGGCAAGTTCGACGTGCTGGTGCTGGCGCACGGCGGCGGCATCCACGGCCAGGCGGGAGCGGTGAAGCTGGGGATTGCGCGGGCGCTCGTGGCGTTCAACCCCGAGCTGCGCCCCAAGCTGCGCCAGGGTGGATTCATGACCCGCGATCCGCGCGGCAAGGAACGCAAGAAGTACGGGCAGAAGGGCGCTCGCAAGCGCTTCCAGTTTTCCAAGAGATAGCTTTCAGCGTTCAACGATCAGCTTGCTTCTGCTGAGGGCTAAATGCTGCAAGCTGAGGGCTGAAAGCTGAGGGCTCGACGCTCAACGCTGAAAGCTCACTAGGAGGTAAGGATTGTCGAATATCAGTATGAAGGAATTCCTGGAGGCGGGAGTCCACTTCGGCCACCAGACGCGCCGGTGGAACCCCAAGATGAAGGAATACATTTACGGGGAGCGCAACGGAATCTATATCATCGATCTCCAGAAGACCCTCAAGCTTTTCAAAGAAGCCGCGAAATTCGTCAGTGAACTCGCCGAAGAAGGCAAAATCCTGCTCTTCGTGGGAACCAAGCGCCAGGCGCAGGAAGCGATTGCCGAGGAGGCCGTGCGCTGCGCCATGTATTACGTGAATCACCGGTGGCTGGGCGGCCTGCTGACCAACAACGCGACGATTCAGAAGTCGATTTCGCGGCTGAAAGAGCTGGAGGAGATGAGCCGCGACGGCCGCTATGAGCTGTTGACCAAGAAGGAAGTGCTGAAGCTCGAGCGCGAACGCAAGCATCTGGAACAGAACCTGGCGGGCATCAAGGACATGCCGACGCTGCCCGACGCGCTGTTTGTGGTCGATTCGAACAAGGAGGACATTGCGGTCAAGGAGGCGCGCAAGCTGGGCATCCCGGTGGTGGCCATCGTCGATACCAACTGCGATCCTGACTTGGTAGACTACGTGATTCCCGGCAATGATGACGCGCTGCGTTCCATCCGCCTGTTTACCTCGCGGATTGCCGACGCGGTGTTCGAGGGCCGTCAGGCGGAGGAGCAGCGCCGGCTCGAAGCGGAAAAGATCGCGGCCGAGGAGGCCGCCGAACAACTCGAGCGCGAGCGCGAGGCGGCGGCAATGTCGAGCGAAGAAGCCAGAGCGGCGGCCGCGGCTGCCGGCGAAGAGTTTGCTTTCGATGAGGCGGCGGCGCCTTCGCCCGCCGTGGAAGACGCGGAGGAACTGGCTGACGGGCGCGTCCGCGTTCCCAAGCCGAAGCGGCGGATCGTGGGAAAGGGCAAGAAGGAAGGCGAAGCGGAGGACGCGGGCGCCCGCGACGCCTAGGCTGCTCGCCCTTGGTGCGGCGCAAGACCCCGGTCATAGACCGGGGCTACAGTGGCGGGAAATCTCGAAAGGGCATTCGAGGTAGGCGCAGCGGCGACATCGCGCCTACCTTTTGAGTGTCAGGAGGACTGGAAGTCGAATGGCAGTGTCAGCGGAAGCGGTCAGGAAGTTGCGCGAGATGACCGGCGCGCCCATGATGGAGTGCAAGAAAGCGCTCGAGGAAGCGGGCGGCGACCACGATCAGGCCGTGACCATCCTGCGCAAGCGCGGGCAGGCGTCAGCGGCCAAGAAGGCGGGCCGGGTGGCGGCCGAGGGACTAATCGGCTCCTACATCCACCCTGGCTCGAAGATTGGCGTCATCGTGGAAGTGAATTGCGAGACCGACTTCGTAGCGCGCACGGAGGAGTTTCAGGAACTGGCCCATGATCTGGCGATGCAGGTCTGCGCCACCGACCCGCGGTTCATCCGCAAGGAAGACGTGACGGCCGACGTGCTGGACCGGGAAAAAGAGATCCTGCGCGAGCAGGCGGGAACGTCGGGGAAGCCGGCGGCGGTGGTCGACCGCATTGTCGAGGGGCGGCTGGCCAAGTTCTTCGAGGAGAACTGCCTTTACGAGCAGCACTTCATCAAGGACCCGGCGGGCACTCAGATCGTCAAAGACCTCATTAACGCGAAAATCGCCAAGTTCGGCGAGAACATCACCGTCCGCCGGTTCGCGCGTTTCAAGGTGGGTGAGGGTGTGACGAAGACGGGCTCGGGCGGCGACAGTTCAGCGGAAGAAACCAAGCCGTCAGGCTCGTCCGGCGGCGGTACACTCGAGGAAGCGAAGACCGGAAGCTAAACAAGCATTGCAGAATAGTGTGACGCCGTCTTCTGTACCGGCGGTCTGCGACCGCCGTCTTGGGCGCTATAGCGCCGCTACAACGAGTGATCGGCACACTATTTTGCAGCCGTCATTAAAAAGTCCCGGCGCCGACGCGCCCGGGTGAGTGGAGTGGAATGGCTGACCCGGTGTTCAGGCGGATACTGCTGAAGCTGAGCGGGGAAGCGCTGCTCGGCCAGCAGGGCTTTGGCGTGGACCCTGAGGTTGCGACGCGTATCGCGCAGGAATTGCGCGAGGTGCACGACCTCGGGGTGCAGACGGCCATCGTGGTGGGCGGCGGCAACTTCATTCGCGGGGTGGCGGCCTCGGCGCGTGGCGTCGATCGCGTGGTCGCTGACCAGATGGGGATGCTCGCGACCGTCATCAACGCTCTGGCGCTTCAGGACGCGCTCGAGAAGGCCGGGCTGTTCGCGCGAGTGGTCACGGCGATCGAGATTCGCGAAATTGCCGAGCCTTTTATTCGCCGGCGCGTAATCCGGCACCTCGAGAAGGGGCGGGTTGTGGTGCTGGCGGCGGGAACGGGGAATCCGTACTTCTCGACTGACACGGCTGCCGCGTTGCGTGGCATGGAGCTCAAGGCGGACGTCATCCTCAAGGCGACCAAGGTGGATGGCGTGTACGACGCCGACCCCAAGAAGGTGGCGGGCGCCAAGATGTTCGCGCAGATCAGCTACATCGACGTCCTGTCGCGCGGCTTGGCGGTCATGGATACCACGGCGATCTCGATGTGCATGGACAACAGCCTGCCCATCATCGTTTTCAACTTGAATGTGGCCGGGAATCTGAAGCGGATCGTGATGGGCGAGAAAGTCGGGTCGCTGGTGGCGCGCTAGTGAGTCGGGACGCGGCCCCCTGATCCATTAGGGTGGCGCATACATGGCGCAATTGCCCACGGTTGCGTTTCTACTTGGCGGGTTCGCATACATCAGAAACCGATGTATGCGCCCACCCCGGACGGCGCTCATAGAGCGCCGCTACAGCACCCAGCTCGAATAGCGGAGATTCTGTATGGCGGTTGATCCTATCAAGGACGCGGTGGCGCAAGCGCGGACTCGCATGGGCAAGGCGCTCGAGGATTTTCGTCGCGATCTGGCGACGGTTCGCACCGGCCGGGCCTCAGCCTCGCTGCTCGATCATATCAAGGTCGAGTACTATGGCACGCCGACGCCCCTCAATCAGGTGGCGACGCTGGGTGTCCCCGAGCCGAGCCTGTTGACCGTTCAGCCCTGGGATCCCACGCTGTTCTCGGCCATTGAGAAGGCCATTCGCGCGTCGGATCTGGGCTTGAATCCCATGAGTGACGGCAAGATCCTCCGCGTGCCCATCCCGCCGCTCACCGAGGAGCGGCGCAAAGAGTTGGTGAAACACCTGCACAAGGTCATGGAAGATCATCGTACGGCAGTCCGCAATGTCCGCCGGGACGCCAACGAATCATTGAAGAAGCTTCTCAAGGAGAAGGCGGTCTCGGAAGACGACGAGAAGCGAGGCTTGGAAGAGATCCAAAAGCTGACCGACGAGTTTATGGCAAAGCTGGATTCACAGGAGAAGAGCAAGGAGAAGGAGATTCTTGAAATGCGTTGATCGCGGTAGATGGCGCGCGGAATTCATGCGCCGCGGTCGAACGAAAACGAATTTTCAGGGAAGCGGCGCTTGACAGCGCGCCGCGCGTTCTGTTAAATTCGAAGGGTTTCGGTGTGAGGTAAGTCCATCCAGTGGGACGTCCTCCGGTATCGAAATTCCAGGGTTAAGCTTGCAGGAGTCTGGATGCCGACTTTTAGTCAAATGGTGCGCCTGGGGCGCAAACAACCGCGCTACAAGACGTCGAGCCCGGCGCTCGAAGGCTCGCCGCAGAAGCGCGGGGTCTGTATCCGGGTTTACACCCAGACGCCCAAGAAGCCGAACTCGGCGCTGCGCAAAGTGGCGCGCGTGCGGCTCACCAACAGCATGGAAGTGACCACCTACATCCCCGGCGTCGGCCACAACCTGCAGGAACACTCGATTGTTTTGATCCGCGGCGGGCGCGTGAAGGATTTGCCGGGCGTCCGCTATCACGTGATTCGTGGGACGCTCGATTCGGCGGGCGTGGGTGATCGCCGCCAGGGCCGCTCGAAGTACGGAGCCAAGAGGCCCAAGGCGTCTTAATGAGGATTGCAAAAATCCCTCTTCTTTAGCGGCGGTCTGCGACCGCCGTCTTCGGCGCTCCCTTCAGGGCAAAGCTTCGAGCGCCGCTGCGACGAATGTCGGACAGAAGATTGAATTATGCCGCGTAAAGGTACAGTTGAACGTCGTGAGGTCGCCGCGGATCCAGTTTACGGCAATCCGCTGGTACAGAAATTCATCAATTGCCTGATGCACGAGGGCGAGAGATCGGTCGCGCAGAAGATCGTCTATGAGTCGCTCGAGTTGATCCGGGAGCGGTCCAAGGACGATCCGCTGAAGGTTTTCAAGAAGGCTTTGGATAATGTGAAGCCGGCGCTCGAGGTGAAGACGCGCCGGGTGGGCGGCGCCAATTATCAGGTGCCCGTTGAGGTTAATCGCAACCGTCAGAACTCCTTGAGCCTCCGCTGGATCATCGATTACGCGCGGGCGCGCAGTGAGAAGTCGATGGTCGAGAAGCTGACGTCGGAACTGCTCGACGCTGCCGGCAACAAGGGTGGAGCGATCAAGAAGAGGGACGACACTCACCGTATGGCCGAAGCCAACAAGGCCTTCGCCCATTACCGCTGGTAACTCCGAGTTTCGGGACCAGCCTGAGAAGGCGGGATGTGGTTCCACCCAGGACCACGATCCGCCCTAAACCCCGCGTCGACGGGGACCATACCTCCAGAGCTCGCAAGGCTTGGAATGCGCGGCGCATCCTGAGGGCAACCGGATCAGGAGGCGGCGCGAGTTGTCAGTACGTCAGGATTTATGCCAAGACAGGTGCCTTTAGAAAAATACCGGAACATCGGCATCATGGCGCACATCGATGCCGGGAAGACCACCACCACGGAGCGGATCCTCTATTACACCGGGATCACGCACAAGATGGGCGAGGTGCACGAAGGCACCGCGGTCATGGACTGGATGGAGCAGGAGCAGGAGCGCGGTATCACCATCACGTCGGCCGCCACCACCTGCTTCTGGAATGACCTGCGCATCAATATTATTGATACGCCGGGTCACGTGGACTTTACGGCGGAAGTTGAACGGTCGCTCCGGGTGCTGGACGGAGCGATTGCCATTTTAGGGGCGGTCGAAGGCGTCGAGCCGCAGACCGAAGCGGTGTGGCGCCAGGCCGACAAGTATCGTGTGCCGCGCATCGTCTTTGTCAACAAGATGGACCGGGTGGGCGCCGACTTCGACCAGTGCGTGAGCCAGTTGCGCTCGAAGCTCCATGCCAATCCCGTGGTCGTCCAGTTGCCGCTCGGGACCGAGGACCAGTTCCAGGGTGCCATCGATCTGATCGAGCAGCGGGCCATCGTCTGGAAGGATGAGACGCTGGGCGCCGACTACGACGTCAGGGAGATCCCCGCCGAGTATCGCGAGATCTCGAAGGTGCATCGCGACCAGATGATCGAGTCGCTGGGCGAGGTGGACGACCAGATCCTCGAGAAATACGTGCACGGCGAGCTCGTCTCGGGCGAGGATCTCAAAGCCAGCCTGCGCCGTAACACGATCGCCATGAAGGTCTTCCCGGTGCTCTGTGGCTCGGCATTCAAGAACAAGGGGATTCAGCTCCTGCTCGACGCGGTGGTGGACTTCCTGCCCTCGCCCGTGGACGTTCCTCCGGTGGAAGGCATGATTCCCGGAACGGAAGAGAAGATCACCCGCCCGCCGGATGACAGTGCGCCGTTTGCGGCGCTGGTGTTCAAGATCATGACCGACCCGTTCGTCGGCCAGCTCGCCTTCATGCGCGTCTATTCCGGGACGCTCAAGAACGGCGATACGGTCTATAACCCGCGGCGCGACCGGCGCGAGCGCATCGGCCGGCTGCTCAAGATGCACGCCAACAAGCGGGAAGAGATCAGCGAAGTGTTTGCGGGCGATATCGTGGCAGCGGTCGGACTGAAGAGCGCCTCGACCGGCGACACGGTGTGCGTCGAGAGCGATCCCGTCGTTCTTGAAGCGATGGACTTTCCGGCGCCCGTCATCTCGGTGGCCATCGAGCCGAAGACCAAAGCGGACCAGGAGAAGATGGGCACGGCGCTCGGCAAGCTGACCCAGGAAGATCCGACGTTCAAGGTCCATACCGACCCCGACACCGGGCAGACGCTGATTTCCGGCATGGGCGAGCTGCACCTCGAGATCCTGGTCGACCGCATGTTGCGTGAGTTCAACGTGGGTGCGAACGTGGGCCGGCCGCAGGTGGCCTACCGCGAGACCATCCGGGCGGCAGCGGAGGCGGAAGGCAAGTACATCCGCCAGACGGGCGGCCGAGGCCAGTACGGCCACGTCAACCTGCAAATCGAGCCGCTGCCTCATCCCGACCCCAACCAGATCGCCGAGCTGACCCACAAGAAATCCACCAACAAATTCGACGCTGAGCTAAACCTGCTGTTCGTCGACGAAATCGTCGGCGGCGCGGTGCCGCGCGAGTTCATTCCTCCCGTCTACCAGGGAGTGCGCGAAGCGATGGAGACGGGTGTGCTCGCGGGATACGAGATGACCGGCGTTCGCGTCGCCTTGCAGGACGGCTCTTACCACGAGGTGGATTCCTCGGAGATTGCCTTCAAGATTGCCGGGTCGATGGCTTTCAAGGAAGCGGCGCGCAGGGCGCAGCCAGTTCTGCTCGAGCCGGTGATGAAGGTGGAGGTGGTGGTTCCGGAGGACAACATGGGCGACGTGCTGGGCGATTTGAGCGGGCGGCGCGGCCACGTGGAGGGGATGGAGAAGCGCGGCTCGACGCAGATCATCCGCGCCAAGGTGCCGCTGGCGGAGATGTTCGGCTACGCCACTGACTTGCGCTCGCGCACGCAGGGCCGGGCGTCGTACACCATGCACTTCTTGAGGTACGAGCAGACGCCGGCCAACATCGCCGAAGAAGTGATTGCCCGCGTCCAGGGCCGGACAGTGGGGCAGTGAGCGTCTGTGACATCAGTAATTTACGGCCTGACCAGAATCTGAGGAGCGATTGCAGCAATGGCCAAAGAGAAATTTGACCGCTCGAAACCGCACATGAACGTGGGGACGATCGGGCACATCGATCACGGCAAGACGACGCTGACGGCGGCGATCACCAAGGTGCTGGCGAAGGAGAACCCCAAGGTGAAGTACCGGGCC
>DASZAI010000026.1:0-36473 GCA_035945295.1 Terriglobia bacterium
AACCGGCGGTGGCAAGAAGGGAGTTTATTTGAGCGGCTGGCGCATGCGTGTCTGAGAACCACCACGATTACTTACAAGGAGTTAGTCGCCAGACCGGAGCTAGCTTGACAATCACAAATGAAGGAACGAACCGAAGAAGTGGTTTAGAATCAGTAAAAGCAGCAGTCAGGAGTCACAAGTTGGAAGTTAGGAAGCAAGCAACCTGGGTCACTATTTCTGGTTCTGTGCCATCTGCGAAATCTGCGGATGGTCTTCGAGCCGGCTCGTCTGACTCCTGACTCCTCATTTCACGATCTCGAGGAACGAACCGAAGAAGTTCTTTAGAATCAGTAAGGGCATATGAGCGTTGTCACGGAAGTGCGGACTAAGTACGAGGCGGTGATTGGACTCGAAGTACACGTCCAGTTGCTGACCAAGTCGAAGATCTTTTGCTCCTGCTCGACGCGCTTCGGCGACCCGCCCAACTCGAACACCTGCCCGGTGTGCCTGGGGCTGCCCGGGGCGCTGCCGGTGCTCAATCGGGAAGCCGTCACGATGGCCATGAAGGCGGCGTTGGCGCTCAACTGCACCATCAACCGGCAGTCGCGCTTTGCCCGCAAGAACTACTTCTATCCCGACCTGCCCAAGGGCTACCAGATTTCGCAGTACGACGAGCCGCTGGCTGAGGATGGCTACCTTGAAATCGAGGTTGGCGGCGCGCGCCGTCGCATCGGGATCACGCGTGTGCATCTGGAAGAGGACGCGGGGAAGTCGCTGCACGAGGGATTCCCCGACTCGGCCGAGAAGTCCTACATCGACCTCAACCGCTCGGGCGTGCCGCTCATCGAGATTGTCAGCGAGCCTGACCTGCGCACCCCGGAGGAGTCGTACGACTACCTGACGCGCCTCAAGACGCTGATGCTCTACCTCGAGGTTTCGGACTGCAACATGGAGGAGGGCAGCCTGCGCTGCGACGCCAACGTCAGCGTGCGTCCGGCGGGCGCGAGTGAGTTTGGCGTGAAGACCGAAGTGAAGAACTTGAACTCCTTCAAGTTTCTCCAGAAGGCGCTGGCGTATGAGATCGAGCGGCAAGTGGAGGTGATCGAAGGCGGCGGCAAGATCGAGCAGGAGACGCGCCTGTGGGACAGCCGCGAGCAGCGCACCTACGGCATGCGCTCGAAAGAATTCGCGCACGATTACCGGTATTTCCCCGAGCCCGACCTGCTGCCGCTGGTGATTTCGGACGAGTGGACGGAGGAAGTGCGGAGGTCGCTGCCCGAGCTACCCCGATCCCGCGAGGAGCGCCTCGAGCGCCAGTACGCGCTGCCCAAGCAGGATGCACAACTGCTGACGGCATCGCGCAGCATGGCGGACTATTTCGAGGACGTTGCCAAGCGCTCCGTCGAGCCGAAGCTCGCGGCGAACTGGATACTGAACGACCTCATCTTCCTGTTACAGGAGAATCACAAGGAGTTCGCCGAGTATCCGGTTCCACCCGAAAACCTCGCCGAACTGATTGCACTCGTCGCTAAAGGCGATATTTCGGGCAAGATGGGGAAGGACATTCTCGCCGAGATGGTTCGGACGCGGAAGCGCGCGACCGAGGTCATTGCGGAGAAAGGCTTGGCGCAGATCGCCGATCCCGAGGCGATTGCCAAAGTAGTGCGCGAGATCATGGCCGCCAACCCCAAGCAGGTGGAGCAGTATCGCGCCGGGAAGACGGCGACGCTGGGCTGGTTCGTGGGCCAGGTGATGAAGGCGACGCGCGGCCAGGCGAATCCGCAGTTGGTGCAGGAAACTCTGAAGAGGGAATTGAGCGGATGATGTATAATGTGATGTATATCGAAAGCGGGAGCGCGTCGTGCGGCGCATGAAACGGAAGCAGATCTACATTGAACCCCATCAGGATCGTCGATTGCGCGATCTGTCGCGCCGCCAAGGCAAGTCGGAAAGCGAATTGATCCGAGAGGGCATTAATCGGGTCCTGACTGATCCTCCTCTGGATCGCGCCGCGTGGGAAAAGGAACTGGAGTACATCGACTCCCTCATCCGGAAAGGTCCGCTTAAAGGCGGCCGCACCTGGAAGCGTGAGGACCTTTATGCACGCTGACCGCTTCCTGGTCGATACGAACATCTTGGTTTACGCTTACGACCGCTCCGAAAGCGTGAAGCAGGTCCGCGCCCGGCAAGTCCTCAGCCGGCTCGTGGAGTGGGGGACTGGGGTGCTCAGCACTCAGGTGCTCGCCGAGTTTTTCTCTGCCGTTACCCGAAAGCTGACCGAGCGAATGACGCCGCTCGAAGGATATGCGCGTTTGCAGCAATATGCTCGCTCGTGGAGAGTCGTGGGTTTGACTCCCGAGATCATCCTCGAATCTGCTCGGGGCGTCGTCGAATATCAGTTTCCATTTTATGACGCGCAAATCTGGGCTACCGCGAAGCAAAATCAAATCTCCAGGGTGCTGAGTGAAGACTTTTCGCCCGGCCGCCGCATCGAGAGCATCGAGTTCGTGAACCCGTTTGTGGCGAAGCTTCCAGGAGAGGAGTAGCAAATGCTCAACGTGGGTGACCAGGCCCCGGACTTCACCCTGCCGTCCGACTTCGGCGTCGAGACGAGTCTCACGGGCCTGCTCGATCAGACCCTGGTGCTGTACTTTTTCCCTAAGGCCGACACGCCGGGTTGAACCAGCGAGGCGAACCAGTTCCGTGACGCCAAAAAAGAACTGGAAAGGTTGAAGGCGCGCGCGGTGGGCGTGAGCGGCGACTCGGTCGAGGAACTGGCGGCATTCCGCGACAAGTACGCGCTGAATTTCCCCCTGCTCGGCGATACCGGCCACGGGACGCTCGAGGCCTACGGCGTCTGGCACGAAAAGAATATGTACGGCCGCAAGACGATGGGGATCGTGCGCACCACGTACATCATCGGCAGTGACGGCAAGGTGAAAGGCGTGTTCCCCAAGGTGAAGGTTGACGGGCACATCCAGGAGGTGCTAGCGGCGCTCAAGTCTTTGTAGCGCCGCTCGAAGCCTGCCTTGGAAGGGAGCGGCGATTGGGTGGGGCAGGGACGCCGGTCGCAGACCGGCGCTGCAAGCAGAGGATAGGCTAGCTGGATAGCTAATCCAGCATCGCCTTCCCGAACACCAGCCGCAGGCGCTCCTCGTCGCTCGCGCCCGCCGGCGCGAGAATCAGATTGTCAATCAAGCGTGCCGGCCCGACCCGCGCGGCGACCAGAGCCACCGCCCCGGCCGCGACGCGCTCGACCGGCTCGAGGCGGTAGGGGTCGACCACGGCCGCGTAGTCGAGCATAACGCGCGCCTCCGAGCCCATCACCGTCTTCATCTCCTCCACGATCGCCTCGCTGCGGGTCTCGCCCGCTGCAAAGCGTTGTTGCGCGCGGCTGAGGCTCTGCCCGAGGACCCGCGCGGCAACGCGGTCTTCGGCGCTCAAGTACGCGTGGCGCGAGCTCATCGCTACGCCGTCCGGCTCGCGCACGATACGGCCCAATACAAGCCGTATGCCGAGGTTCAGGTCCGCGATCAGCCGGCGCACGATGACCGCCTGCTGGAAGTCTTTCTGGCCGAAGCAGGCCACGTCCGGCTGAACGATGTTGAACAGCTTGACGACCACCGTCGCCACGCCACGAAAGTGTCCGGGCCGCACCGCGCCCTCGAACTTCTGAGCGAGCGCGCCGGGCTCGACGAACCCGTCGAAGTCCGGCGGATACATTGATTGGACGTCCGGTTGAAACACTGCGGCGACCTGGAAGGGTTCGAGCAGCTCGAGGTCGCGCTCGATGTTGCGCGGGTAACGCGTATAGTCCTCATCCGGACCGAACTGCGTGGGGTTGACGAAGATCGAGACCACGACCGCGTCCGCTTCGCACTGGGCGCGGCGCACCAGGCTCAGGTGGCCTTCGTGGAGTGCGCCCATGGTGGGAACGAGCGCAAGCTGTCGTCCCTTGGCGTGCAGTTCGCGCGAGTACCGGCCCATCTCGTCGATGGAGGTGATGAGTTGCATCGCGCAGGCAGTTCGGAGTTCAGAGTCCGGAGTCAGAAGTAAGGAGCTAAGTCCTCACTTTGTCGAACTGCTCGCGCAGGCTGGCGGGCCAGTGGTAGGACTCGCGATCGTCGGGATAGCGTCCCTGCACGACGTCGTCGCGGTAGCGCGCCAGGGCGTCAGCGAGCGTGCCCGCGAGGTTGGCATAAGGTCGCACGAACTTGGCGGGCGGCGCGAAGCTCAGGCCGATGAGATCGTGCAGCACCAGGATTTGGCCGTCGCAATCGGGCCCGGCGCCGATTCCGATGGTCGGGATGCGTAACCGCCGCGTGATCATGGCGGCGAGTTCGCGCGGGATGCCCTCGAGCACGATGGCGAATGCGCCCGCGTCCTCGACCGCTTGCGCGTCGGCGATCAACTCACTCGCCGCGTCGAGCGTCTTGCCCTGCACGCGATGTCCGCCGAAAGCGTGGATCGATTGCGGCGTCAGGCCGATGTGGCCCATGACCGGAATCTCGGCGTCCACCAGGCGCCGGATCACCTCGGCGCGCTTGCGTCCGCCTTCGAGCTTGACGGCTTCAGCGCCGCCTTCCTTGAGATAACGGACGGCCGCCCGCAACGCGTCCTCCCCGCCCACGTGGTAAGCGCCATAGGGCAGGTCGGCGACGAGCAGCGCACGCCGCACACCGCGTCTGACGGCTCGCAGGTGATGCAGCATCTCATCCACGGTGACGGGCAACGTGGAGTCGTAGCCGAGCACCACCTCGGCCAGCGAGTCGCCCACCAGGATGACGTCGATCCCCGACTCGTCGACCAGGCGCGCCGTCGGGTAATCGTAGGCTGTAAGGCAGGCGATTCTTTGCGCTCGCAGCTTGCGCTCGAGGATGTGGGGGACGGTGATCTTGCTCACGGCCTCGAATTTCGGGTCCATGGCGATACCTCCAAAAGCAGATTCTTCGCTTGCGCTCAGAATGACGCGCAACGCGGCCTTCCAGCCAACTGGCCAAAAAACAAAAGACCCTCTCCGTGGCGGGAGGGGTGCGCCGTCGCTCGCGATGCGGCGGCTTGGAGGCCCGAGGGGGCCTTCACTCGTCCAGACGGAGAGGGTCTAACTCGGTAACTCATTTTGGACCGTCTCAGTCCGCCGACGCGGATCCAAGCGGCAGAAAGTACTGCGTTCCTTTAACCGGCTCGCTCAATCGCTTGAGCAGTTGCTGGAGGTCCTCGTTCCGGTCGACGAAGTCGATCTCGGACGTTTCGATCACCAGCAGGTTCGTCGAAGTATAGTGAAAGAAGAAGTGCTCGTAGGCCTTGACGACCTCCTCCACGTACTCCTCAGAGATGTGGTCTTCCATCGGCACATTCTTCTTCGAGATCCTCTTCTTGAGCGTCTCCGGTTTCGCCTGTAAGTATACCACCAAATCGGGAATGGGAACCTGTTCCGCGAGCAACTCGTAATACTGGTCATAGAGCGCGAGTTCGGTGTCCGACAGATTGAGGCAGGCGAAGATCTTGTCCTTCTCGAAGACGTAGTCACTCACGACCATGCGGCGCGCCGGGGCCGCCAGGTCGAGGTCGCGCAGTTGTTTGTAGCGCTCGATCAGAAAGTAGAGCTGCGTCTGGAAAGCCGCCCCGGGCTTGTCCTTGTAGAACGCCTCGAGAAACGGGTTGTCCTCGATGTCGCGCAGGTAGATGGCCTGAAGCCGTTCAGCGAGGATCTCGGCCAGGCTCGTCTTGCCGACGCGAATCGGTCCCTCGACGGCAATGAAGCGCGGCAGGTCGCAAGGTGGAGGGTTGGGCATATCGCGTCCTCGGTTCGCTCACTCCTCGGGTTTCAGCCGGACCACTTGGCTCGAGTCCGCGATGTCACTGAGCATGTCGAGTACCGTACGCTGCGTGACCGGATGGCGCAGGTTCGGGGCCAGCTCGCGGAGCGGGATCAGCACGAAGCGGCGATCCGCTAGCCGCGCGTGGGGAATCGTCAGCGTCTCCGAGCGGACCACGAGATTCTCGTAGAGCAGGATGTCGATGTCAATTGGCCGCGGACCCTTGGCCATGCCCGGCCTCCGGCCGAGCGCGCGCTCGATCCACTTGAGCGCTTTCAAAAGCTGCAGCGGCATGAGCTCCGTCTCCGCCTCGGCCACGCAGTTGAGAAACCAAGGCTGCGGGCGGAAGTCGACGGGCTCGGTCTTGTAGAAGGAAGAGACGCGAGTGACCGCGATCTTCCGCTCGGCCAGCTTCCCGAGCGCCGCTTCCAAGTGAGCCTGCCGCTCTCCGAGGTTCGACCCGAGCGAGAGGTAAACGCGCTTCATGCGATTCCGGCTGGTCCTGGAGACTTCCGATGGAATGCCCGCAGCGAATCAAGGCCTCCGAGCCTTGCCGTCAATCGAAGAGCGACTTCGCGGCGCTCCGCGGCCCCTTAATCCCCAGGAGCTGATAGGCGGGCTCGTTAACCCGGCGACCGCTCTTGGTGCGGCTGATGAATCCCTGCTGCAGCAAGTACGGCTCGACCATGTCAACCAAGGTGTCCACTTCTTCGTTGAGTGTGGCCGAGAGCGCTTCGACGCCCACCGGCCCGCCGTGATAGTGCTCGATGATCGTCTTGAGGAAACTGCGATCGAGGCCATCGAGGCCTTTCTCATCCACACCCTCGAGTTCGAGCGCCTCCCGGGCTACGGTCCGATTGATTTGGCCCTTCGCCTTGACCTCGGCGAAGTCGCGCACGCGCCGCAGCAGGCGATTGGCGATGCGCGGCGTGCCTCGCGCGCGGTGGGCGATCTCGTCGGCGCCGCCCTCGTCCACCTGGGCGTTCAGGATACGCGCCGAGCGCAGCACAATCGTCCGCAGTTCCTCGGGGGTGTAGAAGTCGAGGTGATAAAAGAGCCCGAAACGGTTGCGCAGCGGCGCCGAAAGGCTTCCGGCGCGCGTCGTCGCTCCGATGAGCGTGAACTTCTTGAGCGGCACGTTGATGGTCTTGGCGAACATGCCTTTGTCCACCACGAAGTCGACGCGAAAGTCCTCCATGGCAGGATAGAGGAACTCCTCGATGTTGGCGGGCAGGCGGTGGATCTCGTCGATGAAGAGGATGTCCTTCTCCCCGAGGTTGGTGAGGATGCCCATCAGGTCGCCGGTGCGCTCGAGCGCGGGCCCGGAAGTGGTGGTGATCTTGGCGCCCATGGCGTTGGCGATGATGTAGGCGAGCGTCGTCTTGCCCAGTCCGGGGGGGCCATAGAAGAGGGCGTGCTCGAGCGCCTCACCGCGCCGGCTTGCCGCCTCGAGCGCGATCTTGAGCTTCTCCACCACGCTCTTCTGCCCGATGTATTCGTCAAGCGTCGGGGGGCGAAGGCTTCGATTGAAGCTCTCCTCCTCCTTCGAGATTAGACCAGGCGAAACGAGGCGTTCTCTTCCCATGCTCACAATTCAGACTTTCCCTCGACGCGCTGCTCGAACACGCGACGCAGAAACTCGTCGATGGACTTCAGGTTCTTGTGCCGCGCGAAAATGTCGGCGACCATGCGCTGCGCCTCGCTGTGTGAATACTCGAGTTGTTCAAGCACCTGCTGCGCCTCGGTTCGCAGTTCCGACGCCGGCTCCTTCGCGATTGACAGCGGCTCCTCGCTCGGCGCCAGGGCGAACTTGGCCATCTTGCCGCGCAGTTCGGTGATGATGCGCTCCGCCGTCTTGGTGCCGATGCCGGGGAGTCCCGTCAAAAACATCGTGTCGCCGCGCTCGATGGCGCCGGCGATCTCGTTGAGCGGCTGGATGAGGCACTTGAGTGCCTTCATAAACCCGACGCCCGGCACCGTGGTGAAAGTTTCGAAGAACTCCCGGTCGAGCGGATCGAGGAACCCCACCAGCTTTGGCGTCAGATGCCCGCCGCCCAGCCCGCCGTCAATATAGTAGATCGTGTAGAGCGTCAGCGGGTTCCTGCGCTCGCCCTGGGGCGCGTGGCGCAGGCGCGAGGCGATCCCCGAGGGCACGAAGACCTCGTAGCAGAGCGGGCCCGAGCGCACCAGCAGCGAGTTGCGCCGGATGCGGTCGTAGAGGATTTCGCCTGTGACTTCTGAGATCAGAGGCCTGCCCACCCTTTCGTGTGACCCCATGCCGCCGGGGCGAGTCGCGCTCGGCGGCTCGAACCGCGGCCTCTCGAAGGCCAGCCGTTGGCCGAGGCGCGCCGCGTGTCGACAAAGCACATCGCGACGGCCAAGGCGTCCGCGACGTCGGGCGGATGCGGGACGCAATCCAGCGAAAAAAAGTTCTGGACGGCACGTTGCACCTGAGTCTTCGAGGCGTTGCCGTTGCCCGTCACCGACTGCTTGACGCGCTTGGCGGAAAAGCTCACCACCGGAATGCTCGCCAGGCGCGCCGCCAGGCAGATGACGCCGCGCGCGTGGCCCATCAGCACGGAGGTCTGCGGATATTGCCGGTGCGCATAGACCTCTTCCAGGCACATCGCTTGCGGCTCAAACTCGATTATCACTTCCTGGAGTCCGGCGAAGAGCATCCCGAGGCGCGCCGGCAGGTTATCACCTCGGCAGCGCGGCAAGCGGATGACGCCCGCCTCGACGAGCCGCACTTCCTCAGCCAGGCATTCGATCACCCCGTACCCGGTCGCGTTCAACCCGGGATCGATGCCGATGATGCGGGTGCCACCCTTCAGCGCGCGCGCCATTGGGAGCGATTGTAGCGGGAAAGAAGGAAAAGCGAAACTCGAAAATCGCCGCTCGACACCGGCTACTCGGCGAGGGTCACGGTGTCGATGACGCCCACCACGGCCATGTCGATGGGCGACTGAGGACGCCCGACCGCCGTCATGGCGCTCCAGCCCTCGGTGACCACGAGGACGCGGTCGCCGACGCCGGCGTCCACCGCGTCGAGCGCCAGCACGACGTCGCCGCGGTCAGTGCCGTCGAGGTTCAGCGGTTGCACCATGAGGATCTTCCGGCCCTCGTGGCTGGGGGCTTTCTGCGTAGCGACGATATCACCGACCACTCTTCCGATGAGCATTTGGAATTCTGAATGGTGAATATGGTGAATTCTGAATTCTGAATGGTGAATTGTGAATTCGCGGCAAGGACAGGTGCCCGTAGCCAAAGGGTAGTCGAATCGGCAGTTCACAATTCAGAATTCACAATTCATAATTCAGAACTTCCCCACGTTAATCCGGTCGACGATGGCCACAATCGAAGTCTCCGTCGGGACCTCGTCGGGCAGCCAGGGAAAGCTCGCCTCGCGCCCCCGGCAGCAGTAGACGGTCTCGCCCGCGCCCGAGCCCACGCTGTCGAGCGCCAGCAGCTTGGCCCCCTGGTCCCGGCCGTGCTTGTCGATGGGCTGGACGATGAGGATCGTCTTGCCGACGAGCGACGGGTCCTTGACCGTCGCGACAACGTTGCCGACGACGCGCGCCAGAAACATGGTTATTTCTTGTCCAACTGAACCGTGTCCACGATGCCCACGATGGCCGCGTCCACGGGCGTATCCTTGCAAGTCGACGCCATGCGCGCCGAACTCCCCGCCACGATGATCACGGTCTCGCGGTTTCCGGCGTCGACGGTGTCGACGGCGACCAGGTAATTGGCTTTGCCGGGAGCTGAAACCGGCCGCCCGCCCTCCACCTCTTCCGAGGTGAGTGGCGCTACGATCAAAAGCTTCTTGCCTTCAAGGCGGGAATCCTTGCGCGTGGCGACCACCGTTCCGACAACTTTGGCGAGCAGCATAGGAATTCAGTGACGAGTGATGAGTGACGAGGGACCGGCGCGGGCCATGGGCACAACTACTTGGCCGCCAGTTCGCCTTTGCCGATAGGGAGCACGTCCTCGAGGCTCGAATGCGGGCGCGGAATCACGTGCACGGCGATGAGTTCGCCCACGCGGCGCGCTGCGGCTGCACCGGCGTCCGTCGCGGCCTTCACCGCGGCCACGTCGCCGCGCACCAGCGCCGTGACGTAGCCGGAGCCGATCTTCTCCCAGCCCACCAGTGTCACCTTGGCTGCCTTGACCATCGCGTCTGAAGCCTCGATCATGGCGACCAAGCCCCGGGTCTCAATCATGCCCAAAGCTTCACCCATTTTGATCCTCCCAAACCCCGTCGACGGTTAACGCTTGGCGGTCCGCTGAGCCTCGACCGCTTCCCGCACCATCGCTGCCAGGTCCTCGCGCGAAACCTCGAACCGCTCCGGCGTCTCACTTGGGCCGTCCGTCACCGGGCAGGTGGCGCTGCGCTCGATGGCGGGAGTGCCGGCGCCGAAGTAACGCTGACGGACCGCCAGCAGTTTATCCACCTCGGTCTCCGATAGCAAGACCTGGCGTCCGAGCAGCTCCGTCACCAGCGAAATCTTGGCGAAGTGCTCCACCGTTTCCATCCTGTAGTAGGCGCGCGCCAGATCCGGACCGCAGGTGACGACGCCGTGGTTGGCCATGAGGATGGCGTCGTAGGAGCCGACTAGCGGCCGCAGCGCCTCCGTCAGCTCCGGTGTGCCCGGCGTCGCGTAGCGGGCGAGCGGGATGCACCCAAGCGACAGCACGACCTCCGAAACCAGCGCCTTGTTGAGCGAAAGGCCAGCCGCCGCGTAGCCCGTGGCGGTGGGCGGATGGGCGTGTACGACGCCGTGCACGTCCGGACGCCGCTTGTAGATGAGCAGGTGCATCGCGATCTCGCTCGTCACGTTGCGCCGGCCCGTAATCTTCTTACCTTCGTAGTCCACCACCACCAGGTCGTCGGGCTGCATCATGCCTTTCGACATGGTGGTAGGAGTGGAAAGAATACGGTGATCGTCGAGGCGCGCCGAGATGTTGCCGTCGTAGCCCGAGACGAAGCCGAGGTCGTGGATCCACCGGCCAATTTCGATAATCTCTTTGCGCAGCTCGTCTTCGGTCTTGATCATGATTGGGCGCGGCCTACGTTGCGTTGGCACCCCACGGTACTGGACGCCGCCGGATTTTGTCAAGCTGCTGAGGTCAAGTTCCGGCCTCGGCGTGAAGCTGGTTACGCTCGTCGCGGTAGACCAGGTAGTCGATCGCCACGGACTCGGCTCCGAGCTGCCGCAGCAACGTCGTGACTTGACCCCGATGGTACGTCTGATGGTTGACGAGATGAAACAAGGCCTGCCCGAGCGGGTAAGTCCACGCCTCACCCTTCAGATTGACGTAGCTGAGCGGATGAGGCAGCGCCTCGGGTTGTAGTTCTGCGAGATACCGGCGCATGTCGCGTTCGATATCGTGCCAGCGCTCGCGCACCGAACCCACCGTCTGGAGCGCATCGAGCCAGCCGGGAATGGCGCGCGGGCTGCGGCCTTGGAAGCGTTCCAGCCACACCCACTCCACCACCAGCAGATGCGCCAGGGTGTCGCGCAGGGAGTTAAAGCTCGATCCCATAGGCCGCTGGAACTGCTCGTTGCTTAGTTTGGCGCAGGCCTGGAGCTGCCGGTCACGCGCCCAGTAGTTGTAGTCGTAAAGCTCTTGCAGCGTATCGATGGAAACCATACTCCGCCGTACCGATTCACGACCGCCACAGCGAGCCGGCTAGGCGTAAATCCCGCGCAGTTTCAGGCTGAACGCCACGCGGTCGATCGCCAGCATATAGGCAGCGATGCGGTTGTTGACGCCGTGCTTCTCGCCGTACGCCACCACGTCGTTGAAAGCCAAAACCTGGATGTGCTTCAGCCGATCGTTGACGTCGTCCTCCGTCCAGAAGTATCCCTGGCGGTCCTGCACCCACTCGAAGTAGGAAACGGTCACGCCGCCGGCGTTGGCAAGGATGTCCGGGATGACGAAGACGCCGCGCTCGAACAGAATGTCGTCAGCGGGCGGAGTAGTCGGGCTGTTGGCGCCCTCCACGAGGATGCGCGCCTTGATCTTGTCGGCGTTCTTACTGGTGATGACGCTCTCGGTGGCGGCCGGCAGCAGCACGTCGCAGTCCTGCTCGAGGATTTCGAGATTGCCGATGGCTTCGCCGCCGGGGAAGCCGAGCACCGTCTTGTGCTGGCCGACGTATTCAATCAGAGCCGGGATGTCGAGGCCGCGCGAATTCAGGATGCCGCCCTCGATGTCGGCGACACCCACGATCTTGTAGCCCGCTTCGTGCATCAGCCGAGCCGCCTGCGAGCCGACGTTGCCGAAGCCCTGCACGATGACGCGGGTCGACTGCCGGTCGCGCCCGAAGCGCTTGAGCGCCTCGTCACAGACGATCATGCAGCCGCGTCCCGTGGCCTCGCGCCGGCCGCGCGAGCCGCCCAAATCAACCGGCTTGCCGGTCACGCTGGCCGTCACCGTATGGCGGACGTGCATCGAGTAGGTGTCCATGATCCAGGCCATGGTCTGCTCGTTGGTGTTCATGTCGGGGGCGGGGACGTCGCGCTCGGGACCGATATAATCGAGGATTTCCGCGGTATAGCGCCGGGTGATGCGCTCGAGTTCGCCCTGGGAGAGCTTGCTGGGATCGCAGATGACGCCGCCCTTGGCGCCGCCGAAGGGGATATTCACCACGGCGCACTTCCACGTCATCTCCGCTGCCAAGCCGCGGATTTCGTCCAGCGTCACGTTGGGTCCGTAGCGCAGGCCGCCCTTGCAAGGCCCCCGGGCAATGCTGTGCTGGACGCGGAAGCCGTCGAAGACCTCGAGCTGTCCGCTGTCCAAGCCGACTGGAATGTGGACGATGATCTCGCGGTTGGGCTTGCGCAGATACTTGTAGAGCCCCTCGTCCAGGTTCAGCTTGCGCGCCGCGACGTCGAAGCGCGCTGCCATCGACTCATAGACGCTCAGCTCCTTTTCCGTTTCCACAACACTCATAACGCCCCCAAGAGTGCCGCAGGATTCCAACTTGCAGCTACGCCGAGTATAGCAGAAGTCAGCCAGTCGGCTGCGGCGAGCGTCGGGCGGCGGCAGAGGCCTCGCGGGTTATTCAAGGGGATGCTTGGCGAAGTTTGAAGCGCTGAATCTTGCCCGTAGCCGTTCGCGGCAGGGCCTCCATGAGCACGATCCAGCGAGGTACTTTATACCCGGGGAGTTGGGTTCGAAGGAACGTCGCGAGCTCCTCTTCGTTACTGAGCGGTCCGTGCGCGGTGTCCTTGAGCACTACATAGGCTTTGGGTTTGGTGAGGCCATCCGAGTCGGTCGCGCCCACCACGGCGCATTCGAGGACGGAGGGGTGAGCGAGCAGGGCAGTCTCGATCTCGACGGGCGAGACCCACAAGCCGCTGACCTTCAGCATGTCGTCGGTGCGGCCGTGATGCCAGAAGTAACCGCGCTCGTCGCAAACGAACTTGTCACCCGTCACCGTCCACTCACCGCGGAAGGTGACGCGACTGAGTTCCGGACGATTCCAGTAGCCCTTTGCGGCGCTCTGGCCGCGAATGCACAGTTCTCCCAACTGGCCGGGCGCGACCTCCTGTCCCTGCTCGTCGACAATTCGCGCCTCGTAGCCCGGAACGAGGCGTCCACTTGATCCCGGAAGGATGTCGTCGGGACCATTCGAGATGAACATGTGCAGCATCTCCGTCGAGCCGATACCGTCCAGAATCGAGATTCCGAAGCGAGCGCGGAAGCGCTCCCAAAGGGCTGCCGGTAACCCCTCGCCGGCCGACACCGCCAGCCGGATCGAGCTCAAGTCGACGGAACCGGACTTGGCGGCCTGGAGCATAGCCGCATAGAGCGCGGGAACGGCGAAGAACACGGTTGGGCGGGTGCGGCGTATGATCTCAAAGATTGCCTCCGGCGTCGGACGGTCGGCAAGGAGCACGGTCGAAGCGCCCACGCCGAAGGGAAAGTAGAGCGCGTTGCCCAGTCCGTAGGCGAAGTAAAGCTTGGAGGTCGAGAAAGTCCGGTCGCTCGAAGTGATGCCGAGCACCTGGCGCGCGTACGATTCCAGGCAGTCGACCATGTCGTGATGACAGTGAATGGCAGCCTTGGGCCGCCCCGTGCTTCCGGAAGTATAGAGCCAGAAGGCAGGATCACCTCGGTGCGTCGGAGCAGCGACCGAGTCGCGCGGTCTGTCGGTACACGGTTGGTCGAAGCTTTGGTAGCCACCTTCGCGGGAAGCCTCGGGGAACGAACCGTCGGCGGTAGGCGCACCGGCAAAGGATTCGGTCGCCACCCAGACGACTTGGAGCGCTCCCCATCGGCCGTCGCCCCCTTCCCGGTGGGCGGCGAGATGATCGAGAGCGGGACGCACGCGTCCCCAGAGGCGCTCGTCGACCACCAGGCCACGCGCGCCGCTGTCGCGCAGCATGAACTCGTAGTCTTCGGCGCGCAGCAATGTGTTGACGGGCACGGGTACGGCGCCGAGCTTGATCGCGCCCCAGAAGGCGGCGACGAATGCCGGGGAGTCGAGCAGAAGCAGGAGAACTCGATCTCCTCGCGCGACTCCTCCATCCGCGAGCGCGTTCGCCGCGCGATTCACCAGCATCGAGACCTGGCGATAGGTGAGTTGTTGTTCTTGCCAGAGCACCGCCTTCGAATCGCCGCGGCCTTCCGTGAGGTTGCGGTCGATGAAGTATTCAGCGACGTTGAACGGCTCGCGGATTGGGGGGTTGTCCGAATGACGCATCGGCGGCTCTAGTATTCGGTGGGGGTTACCGGACCTTCGGGGGTCTTGAGGCTGCCCGTAACTTGGGCAAGATGCAGTTGCCGGCGGGCGCAGTATTGGCGGATCCCTTGGACAACCTCGAGCGCGGTTGAGGGCGCGTAGAAGTTGGCTGTCCCAACCTGCACAGCGCGAGCTCCGGCGATGATGAACTCGAGGGCGTCCTCGGCTGAGGCGATTCCACCGATACCGATGATGGGGATGCGGACGGCGCGGGCACACTGATAGACCATGCGCACCGCAACGGGCTTGATGGCAGGGCCCGAGAGGCCGGCCGTAACGTTCGAGATGCGCGGCGTTCGCGTCTCGATGTCGATGGCCATCCCGACAAAAGTGTTCACCAGCGACAGGGCGTCAGCGCCGGCCGACTCGGCCGCTCGCGCGAACACTGTGATGTCCGTGACATTGGGCGAGAGCTTGACGATCAGCGGATAGCGCGCGGCGCGTTTTGACGCAGTGACTACTTCCTCCGTCAGCTTGGGGTCGCTGCCATAGACCATGCCGCCGCAGCGCGTGTTGGGGCAGGAGATGTTCAGCTCGTAAGCGTCGATCCCGTCCCCGGCGTTCAGAATATCGATGCAGCGGACGTAGTCCTCGGTCGAGTATCCGAAGACGTTGACGATACAGCGCGCTTGGAGCGTGCGCAGGAAGGGCAGCTTCTCTTCCAGGAACTTCCTGGCGCCCACGTTTTGCAGGCCGATGGCGTTGAGCATCCCGGACTCGGTCTCGTAGATGCGCGGCGGCGGATTGCCCGGCATGGGTTCGGCGGAAATACCCTTCACGCAGATTCCCCCCAGTTGGTTCAAGTCCATAAGGTGGGCGAATTCCTGCCCGTAACCGAAGGTGCCGCTCGCGGTTAGTACAGGATTCTGAAAGTGAATCCCGGCGACTTCGATGTCGATGCGCGGAACAAACTCGGAATCCGCAGATGGCGCAGATTTCGCTGATTTGACCGAAACAGGTCTGTCTGCGCCAGCAACTCGTCGGTTCGGAGCGTGTGTGCGTGCCATGATTTGCTTTCAGCTTTTTGGGTCTTGTATCTGTGAAATCTGCGTACTCTGCGGATTCGTCTCAGGTCTTGGGAAGGCGGTCCTTACCCCAGACCACTTTCTCCGCCCAGAACACCGGCCCCTCGGTGCAGACGCGTTGATAGGCTCCGTGGCCTTCACCCACTACGCGGATCGAGCATCCGAGGCACACACCGAGCGCGCAGCCCATGCGGTTCTCCATCGACACGAGGCAGGGATGGCCGTAGCGCTCCGCCAGCAGCACGGAGGCTTCGAGCATCGGCCAGGGACCGCAGACCATGAGCAGAAACTTCTTGTCACGGTATCGCGCCAGATGCTCTTCGAGCGGCCTAGTGACGTAGCCGTGATGGCCGCGCGATCCGTCTTCGGTGGCCAGCGTCGTGGCCTTGATGTGAGGCTTGAAGTCTTGAACGCCGACCAGGTCCAACTTCGTTCGGCCGCCGAAGAACAGCCGCTGGCGAATCCCCTGGCGAGCGAGTTCTCGCGCCGGAAGAAGCAGCGCCGCGATGCCGATACCCCCGGCGACGTGTAACACTTCGTCGACCTCGCGGGCGCGCTCCAGGTACTCCTCCGCGAAAAAACCGTGGCCGAGCGGCGCAAGCATTCCGATCCGATCGCCGGGCTCGAGTTCGGCCATCAGACGCGTGCCGCGCCCCACCACTTTATAGAGGAGTTGCACGACTTCCGGTTGTGATGGCGTTCGATCACCACGGCTCCCGGGGCGGCCCGTTGGAGCGGGCGAGACGCCCGCGCTCCCAGACACGCCGCGCTCGCCACCCGGCTTCACGTCGTAGATGCTCATGGGGCGGCGCAGCAGGACGTCCGAGCGCCCCAGCAGCCGCAGCATGGCGAACTGCCCGGGTCGAGTGGCTTGCGCCTGGCGAGGGGAATGGACGCTCAAAAGGAGGTGACCGCCGGTAAGAGGCCGATTCTCGACCACGGTCACGACGTCGTCGTACATCAGTGGCATGATAGCAGAACACTCAGTAGAGTCGCGAGGTTTGTCGGTGGCGGCCCTCAGAGATGCCGCTCGATCCACTTCCGGATATGCGGGATCGAGGTGCGCGGGAACTTGTGCGTTGAATTGTAGAACCGGAAGTCGAGCGATGCGGCGCGCTGAGCAAGCTTGCGGCGGAACTCGAGGTTCCGCTCGCGCGAGTACCACTTGTCCTCGGTCGCGGCGATATGCAGGACGTGGGTCTGGGCGGTGCGATAGGCCGGATTTGATTCCCAGTCGCCCGGTACGCCGCCGCACACGCCAATCGCGCCGCGAATGGCGCGTGGATACGTGAAGACGAACCGGTAGTTGTAGGCGCAGGCCTGCGAGAAAGCCAAGAGAAACACCTGGGCGCGCGCCGCGCGATACCGGCGTACGGCGAGGTCGATCAGGGCCTGCAGGTCCCAGTGGTGCAGTTCAATCGACTCTTCCATCTTCCAGGTCGTTCCCCAGCCGTATCCGATTCGATGGTGCTTCAGCGGGTCCTCGCCGATCAGGAACTGGTTCGGTCCCTGGAGCGAGATCACCACCATGTTGCCATGAGCGATCCGCCGCGCCACGCGCATCATGGAGGTCATGTCGCCCTCGTAGCCGTGCAGGGCGATGAGCAGTGGCCACTTTTGGCGCGGATTGGCACGCGCGTCGCGCGGCAACTCGAGTTCGTAGTAGCGGCGGATTGTGCCGGTGAAGAACCTTTCCATATTCGATAGCCTGTTGAGTGTTAACTAATAGAGTGACGCATGCACCCTCACCCGGCGCTGCGCGCCACCCTCTCCCGCAAGGGGAGAGGGCATAATCCAACCCCTTTCTCTCCCGCAAGGGAAGCCAACCTCTTTCTCCCCTCGCCCCTTTGCGGGAGAGGGGCCGGGGGGTGAGGGGTTGTCACTCCACTATGCAAAGCTCAGTAGGGCTTCCTTCCCGCGAGCAGCGCCAGCTCCAGCCACTTCCAGTGGCAGTCCACGTCAGTGAAACCGATCTCGCGCAGCCAGCCAAGCTGCGTCTCGACGTCGAGCAGCTTGTTCGACGGATCCTCGCCCAGAAGCGGGATCCCCAGCCTTTCGAGAAAGCGCTGGTGCAGCGCCGGGGTGGGTGACGACACGTGCTCGAGGTTAGCAAAGGTTCCGCCGGGCATGAGCGCACGATACACCTCGGCGTAGAGCGACCGCTTGCGCTCGTCGACCAAGTGGTGGATGGCGCAGCTTGAAACAACGGCGTCGAACTTTCCCAGGTCTGGAAGCGGCAGGTCCAGGTTGTGCTCGACCACGGCAACCTTGGGATCGCCCGAAAAATTCCTGCTCAGGGCTTCGATCATCACCGGCGAGAAGTCGAGTGCCACGGCCTCGGCTTCGGGACGGTCGAGCTTCAGCAGCCGCAACAGTCGTCCGTCGCCGCTGCCGAGATCGAGAATCCGCTTGACGCCGAGGGGTACGACGTCAAGCAGCACGGCCTCGCCTTCCGTGCGGTGCGGAATGGAATCCGCCTTCTTCAGATAGTCGAGTGCGTGTTGAGTGGATGACCAGAGATTGACGCTGTTGTCCTTCATGGTTAGAAAAGCCGAAGTACGTTTCGAGCCAGGCTAGAGTTTCGCCACCTCGACCAAGTTGCATTGGAACGTTGACCCGCCGCCGAGGTCGGTGAGGCGATTCGAAATCAGCGTGTTGATCGAGTGTCCGCCGGGCGTGTGCTTCGCCCACCAGAGGCCTTCCGCGACGACCACGCCCTGGCGCGTCTCTTCGGTGACTTCAGCCTCGTAGCAGCATTCGCCACGTTGATTGAAAATGCGGACCGCGTCTCGGTCGGCGATGTTGCGGTCCTGCGCGTCAGCGGGATGGATCTTGACCGAGGGCCGTCCCATCCTGCGACGCTGTTCCGCGACCGCGCCGAAAGTCGAGTTCAAGAAATGCACCGAGGGCGGCGCCAGCAGTTGGAGCGGATACTGGCGGTGCAGTGCGTCGTTCTCAGGGCCTTCGGTACAAGGCTTGTAGGCGGGCAAGGGATCGAGTCCCAGCTTCGCCATCGACTCGGAGTGGAACTCGAGCTTCCCGGAGGGCGTATAGAAGCCGTTCGCGAAGGGATCAGCGTCGGCGGGGAGGTCGAGGCGCTGCGGCTCGTCTCGCTTGAGCTTCTCGAAGTCCACCGGCGCGAGAAAGTGTGAGTCCGTGTCAAACCCCTGCCGCATGATGTCGTATTCAGTATCGTCAAAGCAGGCGTCGGTGAACCCCATGCGGCGCGCCAGCAGCCGGAAGGCCTCGAGGTTGGGCTTCGCCTCGCCCAATGGCTCGACAACGGGCTTGCCCAGCGCGACGTAGTAGTGTCCGTAGGCCTTGTAAAGATCGAGGTACTCGAGGAACGTGGGCGCCGGCAACGCGATGTCAGCGAAGTCGACGGTGTCGGTGTGGACCTGCTCGTGGACGACGGTGAAGAGGTCATCGCGACCAAGTCCGGAGTGGACGCGCGCCTGGTCGGGGGCGATAGCCGCCGGGTTGCAGTTGTAGACGTAGAGCGCCTTGACGGGCGGGTGCTGCTCCTCGAGCAGGACCTTGCCCAGCTCGACCATGTTGATTTCGCGCGTCGTGGGCCGGAAAAGGTCCTTGCCGGTGACGCGGTCGTAATTGAACTCGAACGCCGCCGCGGTCTCGTGATGCGCGCCGCCACCACGCTTGCGGAAGGCGCCGACCAACCCCGGCAAGCAGGCGATGGTGCGGATGGCCATACCGCCGTTCTCGTGGCGGGTGAGCGCGAAGCCGACGCGCAGAAAGGGGGCACGGGCCCGTCCATACCCGCGCGCCACGCGGACGATCTGCTCCTCAGGCACGCCGGTGATGCGGCTGACGCGCTCGACCGGGTATTCTTCGAGCACTCTCTGGCGCAGCGCGTCGTAGCCGAGTGTGAACTTCTCGACATAATCGTGGTCGACCAAGTCCTCGCGCAGGAGGACGTGCATCATCCCGAGCGCCAGCGCTCCGTCAGTCCCTGGCCTCGGCATCAACTGCTCGTCTGCCAGGTGCGACGTGCGATTGCGGTAGGGGTCGATCTGGATGATGCGCGCGCCGTGCTTCTTGGCCGCCTTGACGATGGGCACAAAGTGAACTGCGGTGGCGGCGACGTTCATGCCCCAGATGAGGATGAAGTCGGAGTTCTCGGCCTGCGCGAGGTCAGTCGAAATACCCTTGCCGATGGTCATGTCCCAGCCGGCCATAGCGGCCGGATCGCAGATGGTGCGCAACAGGCGGCTCGCCCCCAGGCGATAGAAGAAACGATGTCCTGCCAGCCGCTGCACGATGCCGAGTGACCCGCCATAGGAGTAGGGCAGGATGGCCTCCGCGCCGTGCTCCGCCACGATCGCTTGGAAGCGCGCGACGATTTCATCCAGCGCGTCGTCCCAGGTGATCCGCTCGAATTTGCCCTCGCCCTTGGCGCCCACGCGCCGCTGGGGATGGAGGACGCGCAGGGGCGAATAAAGGCGGCGGTCGTAGTTCGCCACCTTGTGGCACAGGAAGCCGCGCGTCACTGGGTGCTCGGGATCGCCCTGGATGCGCGTGACGCGGCCGTCCTCGACGGTCACGAGCATCCCGCAGGTGTCAGGACAGTCGAGCGCGCATGTTGTCTTAAGAATGGCACGTCCGTTCGGCATCGTTGGCCTCGATCGAATCACGAACGGGTAAGTATAAAGGAATAAGGATGAGCTGGGAGGGTTAATCTGGCCGTCACTTTGCGCTGCACGCTTCATTATTGGCCTGGGGTCGTTCATAATCATTCGCATGGCTCTTATCCTCGAGCTTTTGCTGATCGCCGCACTCGTGGCCTTGAACGCCGCGTTCGTGACGGCGGAGTACGCGTTGCTCAGCGTGCGGCGGTCGCGCCTGGAGCAATTGATCAGGGAAGGGGACACTCGCGCGCGCCTGGTAAAGACGTTGCTGGCGGACGTGGGCATGCTCTTCTCGGGGATCCAACTCGGCATCACCGTGGCCAGCGTGCTGATGGGATGGCTAGGCGAGTCCATCATTGCAGGACTCATCGAGCAGGTGCTCGAGGGATATACCTATCACTTGGTCTCGTTGGCCATCGCTCATTCTATCGCCGTGGCGCTAGCGTTCCTGTTGGTGACGACGCTGCTGGCGGTACTGGGCGAGTTGGTTCCCAAGAATCTGGCCTACGAGCGGGCTGAGCAGGCAGCGCTGCTCGTCTCTCCCTTTATGTTCGTTTTCCTCAAGTTGGCCAGGGCGCCGGTGCGCGTGCTCGACTGGCTGGCGGGTCTGGTGCTCGGTCCGCTCGGCCACCGTACCAGCAGGGGTCGCGGCGTCCCGCATACAGCGGATGAAGTGAAGCTCATCGTTTCAGCGATTCGGCAGCGGGGGCTCCTGGGTGAAGAGCAGGAGGAGATGATCCACAGCGTCTTCGACCTTCACCGCCTGTTGGTGCGGGAGATCATGGTGCCGTGGCCTAAGGTTACCTGCCTCCCGCTCAGCCAGGACCTGGGCACGGTGCTCGACCAGGTGGTGAAAGACCAGCACTCGCGCATTCCGATTTATGAAGGAGCGCCCGACCACATTGTCGGCATCCTCTACACCAAGGACCTGCTCGGCGTACTGGGCGAACGGCAGCGGCGCGGGATCCCTCTCGATGCGCCGTTCCCGCTACGCTCGATTCTGCACCAGCCGATGATTGTGCCGGAGAGCATGCCGCTTAACCAGATGCTGGACGAAGCGCGTCGCCGGCATACCCAGATGGCGCTGGTGGTGGACGAATTCGGTACGTTCACCGGGCTGGTGACTATCGAAGATGTGCTCGAGCAGATTGTGGGTGAGATCCAGGACGAGTACGACCGGGAGGAGAAGGCGATCCAGAAGGTCAGCGACAATGTCTTGCTGGTGGACGCGGCGCTCGGCTTGCGCGAGATGGCCGACGACTACGGGATTGTCCTGCCGCGCGGGCCGGGATACGAAACGCTGGCGGGCTTTGTCTTGTCCCAACTGGGCGCCATCCCCCAGGGAGGCGAAACGTTCATCTTTGAAGGACGGCGCTATACCGTCACGGCGATGGATGGCCGCCGCGTGGCTAAAGTGCGGGTCGAGCGGCTTCCCGCCGTCGCTCCGATGACGCACGAGGACAGTAAGGCCGGTTCGGCCTAGAACGTGCTAGCGCCGCCTCCGGCCCTTCGACCCCCCCTCCGTGGCGTTCACTAGGGAAAGATCGCGGTGACCGGCGCGCCGCGTCCGGCCTGAAGCGTCTGGGCGGCAGAACCCCGATTCGTGCCGATCTCGATGCAGCCCGAGCTGCCCAGAATGGCAAACACCTCCGAGGGTTGGCCCTCGGCGAACGACCGGCGCAGGGTCGTAACCTCGCGGCCGTTAATGACGACGCGGAAAGGCGGAGGCGTTGCAGCGGACAGCTCGGGTACGTCTTCGAGTGTCAGGTTGGTGATGAGGTTGCCGAACTTGTCGATTCTGAGCACTGTTCCTTCGACGCGCCAGTTTCCGCTCTCCTGGCGTCGCGTGGGTTTGGGCAGCGCAATCCTGATGTAGTCGGTGATGAGTTCGCCGAAGTTCGAGGGTTCGACCCCTTTGCTGAGCCAGGCGGCTACCGGCGCGAAGATGTCACGCCCATGGAAGGTATCACTCACCGGCTTCAGCCAATAGTGGTCGGCAGTGATGTGGCGTACCTCGAGAGCGTCTTCGCGCTCGTAGATTGCGGAGAGTACGCCGTTGTCAGGCGCCACGAAGTGGTAACGCGGCGTGGCCGCAAGAATAGGCCGGCGCGCGCTCCCGACACCGGGATCGACCACCACCAGGTGAATGGTCCCGGGCGGGAAATAGCGATAGCTCTGAGCGAGCGTCAGGGCGCCCTCGGTGATGTCGTACGAACCGATCTCGTGGCTGATGTCGACGAGCTCCACGTCGGAGTGGATGCTGAGGATAACCCCCTTCATGACGCCGACAAAGTGGTCGGCCAAGCCGAAGTCCGTGGTCAACGTGATCACCTGCCTGTTCGGCAAGACGTCCTCCGCGTTGCGAGAGGTGATTGTAACCTGCCGTCCGAAGCTGCTCGCAGCCTTTCTATCATTTCTTTGTTTCTTGGGCTATCGCTCTGGCGTGCCAGATGAGATAAGATGCACGTTTCGTGAAGAACGCCTGGGTACCCCGCGGCGGGGACCGTTGACGCAGTGATCTTCCCAACTCGAGGTCAGCATGAAAAAATCCATCGGCGACAACATGATTCCCAAGGGCTGGAGCTTCGAGCAGGGACTCGACCTGGTCAAGAAGGCGGGCTATGACGGCATCGAGCTGTGGCTCGGCGACGTGCCGTGGTTCCAGATGTCGACGACGGACGCGGAAATCCGCGAGCTGCGCCGCAAGGTGGAGAGCGCGGGCCTCGTCGTCTCCAACGTTTCGACCGGCTTGCACTGGGAATCACCGCTCTCGGCGCGCGACCCCAAGGTGCGCGCGCAGGCGATCCGCATCGTCGAGCGGCAAATCGAGGCGGCGCAGATTCTAGGTACGGATGCGATCCTGGTGGTGGCTGGCCTGGTCACCGAGCAGGTGCCGTACAACGAGGTCTACCAGCGCTGCCTCGACGCCATGCAGCGGCTCGCGCCTACGGCCGGGAAGGCCAGAGTCAAGATTGGCTGCGAGAACTGCAACTCCGAGCAGCGCTTTCTGATGAGCCCGCGCGAATTCTGGGTGTTCCTGAACGACGTCAACAGCCCTCACGTGGGCATTCACCTGGACGTCGGCAACATTCACGATACCGGATTTGCCGAGCAGTGGATTGAGATGCATGGACCGCGTATCACGCGCATCCACCTGAAGGATGTCAACAAGCACCGGGGGCGCTGCGGCAACCAGAGCGTCTACACGAGTCTGTTTTTGGGCGATAACAACTGGCCGGCGATCCGCGCCGCGCTCACCAAAATCGGCTACGACGGCTGGCTGGTGGCGGAAATGGAGCTGCGCTATCGCTACGCGCTCGACCAACAATTCTATGATACGGCGGCGTCCATGGACCGCTTGATCTCGGGCAAACTATGACGCGCATTTCTCGACGACACTTCCTCGGCACTGCCGCCGGCGGAGCGGCAGCGGGTTTGGCTTTAGCATCGCGTAGTCTCGTCCGCGCTAGGGCAGCCGGTTCGCCTGCCGCGATGCCGCCGCAAGTGCGGCTTGATTGCGCCCTCGTGGACCTCGAAGATGGTTGCGGGCTCCGGGAGTCGCTGGCAGGCTATGAAGCGGCGCTCATTCGCGCCCGCTCGCGTTTTGTTCGCGTGACGCCAGACCGGATGCCGCCAGCGACTGTTGTGATTGTCCCAGGCTGTGAGCGGCTCGATCCGTCCGTCGCGGAGATCCTGCGATCGCCGCTTGAAGCCGGTGCGCTCGTGCTCCTCGAGTCTGGCGCGGCGCATGCGGAACCGGCAGAGTTCGAGGCGCACCGAATGGCACTCGATTCACACTTCGGGCTCAAGGTCGATGCGCCCGTGGATCTTTGGTCCGACAGCGCTGGGGAGGGCTCTGCCCTCCCAGACGACGCCGCGAAGCACCCAAGGCAGGCTGGACGCACACGCGTCCCCTATGTGGACTACACTTGGCCGATCCAGGCGAAGGTGCGCGACTTCAGTCGCGTGGTGCCGCTGTGCGCTTCAGAATCAGCGCGGACGGCGCCTGGTAGCGAGCCTATCGGCTGGGCAGAGGGTCGTCCCATGGCCGCGCGCCAAATTCTCGGGAAGGGAACTTTGGTCTATCTTGGATCGCCGCTTGGTCCGGCGCTCCGCTACGGCGACCGCGAGGCCGAGCGCTGGCTCAGTGCTCTCATGAAGGCATCATAAAAGACTTCATTTCTTCGCGGACCCAACGCGTCCGAAGCACGCGAAGTCGTAGGAAGGATCAAGCTCGAAGACCCGCAGCCAGGCGCGCACCGCATCGCCGATCTCGCCCAATTCAACAAAGCTGAATCCCAGCGCGTGGTGGACGAAAGCGTCCTGGACGCGATACTCGAGCGTTTCCTCGTAGGCCGCGCGCGCGCCCACCCAGTTGTTGAACAGTACGCATTGATAGCCGCGCTCGCACGCGCGGCCCCAATTGTGCAGCTCCGGCGTGATTTCGACCGGGATGGCGAGTTCGGTCTTCAGGGCGAAGAGTTTGCGCGCGCATTCGAGCAGGTTGTCGCGCGCGGGGGATCCGTCAAAGATGGCCGCGGACTGCACCAGCTCGCGCAAGGCCTGGTTGAGATCGAGCGGCGTGGGCTCGGCCGCATAGAGCAGCTTCAAACCGTTCCGGTAGTGCTCGCGACTCTCGAGCAGCGACTCGGTTCGGATCAGGAATTCCTCCGCCTTGGCGTGATGAGGCTCGATTTCGAGGGCGCGGCGATAACAGGCTGCGGCCTTCTCGAGTTCGCCGCTCGTGCCGTAAGCGTTGCCGAGCAGATAGTGCGCCGTCGCGTGACGCGGGTCCGCCTTGGCCGCGCGGGTCAACGCTTCGAGAGCCAGGTCGGGACGTCCTGTCTCCAGATAACAGACGCCGAGGTGGCACCAGGCGTCAGCGTTGGCGGAGTCCTCCACCACCACTTCGCTGAGCAGCGCGATCGCCCCCGGAAAATCAGCGCGGTTCAGGGCTTCCTTGGCCCGGGCAAATTTGGCGTTCAGGTCCTGGTTGACCACTCTGATCCTTTTAGACGCTCACCGGCGCCCCTTCGATAGCGTTCCGGCTTGAGCCCAAGCAGCTAGACTGAGCCGGACGAGTGCGCAAAGATGCTGCGAAACTGCTCGACCGAAAGCGGCGCTACTCTCGCCGTCGAGAGGTCCTCCTTCAGGTGCTCGCTGCGACTCATCCCGACCAGAGCGCACGTGATCCCTGGAGTCGAGCGCACAAACTGAATCGCCCGCTGCGCATCCGTCTGGAAGCCCGGAAGCCGCTCCCCCAGCTCGGTCGGCATGCCGCTTGCCAACTGTCCTTGCAACAGGGTCGCACTCGCGAAGACCATCAACCGGCGGCTTTGTGCCACGCGCAGCACAGGCACGGGCTTGCCCTCCAGTTGCTGAGTGCTGAGCGTAAGCGCCTCGGGCATCGCCAGGTTGTAGGGAAGCTGAAGGGCGCGGAAATGGTGGCTCGCGCCGCCGACTTCCTGTGCAAGGCGCAGTGCTTCAGAAAGCGAGAACGCCTCACGCGAGTCGACGCCGGCGCGGTAACCGTTCCACGTGGCGGTGCCGTACATCCGGATCTTCCTCTGCGCCACGGCCTTCTCGAGCTCGGCGAACGCCGCCTTCAGCCGGCGGTAGAAGTCCGCGCGCGACACCTGGCTGAGCTGGGTCTCGGGATTGTGCACGTAATAGAGGTCGAGGGTCTCGAGCCCAAGATTCACGCGGCTCGCCTCGATTTGATTCTCCAGATACGCCGGCGACATGACGTGGCATCCGGCGGCCACCTCATCGGCCCGCACAATCCCCGGCTCGATGAGCTTCTGGTTGAAATAAGCGGAAGGGTCATCGGGCTCGTCGGCGTCAAAAGTGAGAAAGCCGCCTTTGGTCGAGACGAAGACCTCGTCGCGCCGCACGCTGCCGGAGGCGAAAAGTTCGGCGAGCGCCGCGCCGATGGCCCGTTCGCTTCGCTGGTGCCGGTAATTAATGGCTGAATCGAAGACGTTGGTCCCGAATTCCACGGCGCGCCGGACGGCCTCGCGATAGCGCGCGTCATACTCCGCGGTTGGCTCGCCCAGGTACGTCCCGAGGCCGATCGACGACAGCCACAGTGCTTGCGCCTCGCGGAAATGCTGCGGCAGGCGCGAGGCGAACCGGCCGCGAAACCGCGCCGTACCTTCGGGGGTCGCGAATCCAGGGATTTTGGAGTCAGAGGGCATAGGATGAGGGTCTAGTTTCCGCCGTTCCCGGCCTTCTGATGGGCGCCGCCTCCCCCGGCGCGCACGAGAAAGATGGGGATCTCCGATTCGTGCCGTACCTTCTCAATGGTCTCGCCATAGATCAAGTCGGAAAGCAGACGATGGCCGTGAGTGGTCATGGCGATCAGGTCGCAGTTTTCGGTGCGCGCGGCCTTGAGGATCTCCTCCGAGGGCTTGCCGGCAGCGTGTCGCGCCGTAACCTTGAATCCCTCCGCCTGGAGGTCGGCACACACTTTCTCCAGGTATGCCCGGTCCTCTTGCATTTCCTGGGAGTCGCGCAGATTCAGGTTCTGCTGCCACTGCGCTGCCCAGCCGGTCGAGACGTGCAGCAGTAGCAGTTCGGACTGCATGAGTCGTGCCAGCTCTGTGACGCGGGGAAGCAGCGCTGCATCAGCCTTGCTGTGATCGAGGGCGACCAGGATTTTCTTGAACATTCAATCTCCGGAGACGGCGCGTTCAAGGTTCCGGACGGACTACGCGAGGCCCGGCACGATCAAGGTCACGAGATAATACGCGTCGAGAAGCGTAATCGCTCCTCCCACCAGCCAGGCCAGAACCTTCACCCAGAGTGAGCTCGCAAACTCGCCCATTCTCTCACGGCTGCTCGTGAAGAGCACGAGAGGAAAGATGGCGAACGGGAGCTGCATCCCGAGGACCACCTGGCTCAGGATCAGGAGCTTCGCCGTGCCCCGCTGCCCGTACAGCGCCACGGTGATGATGGCCGGCACGATGGCAATCAGCCGCGTGATCAGGCGGCGCAGCCAGGGCGCCAGGCGGATGCTCAGAAATCCCTCCATCACGATCTGGCCCGCCAGCGTGCCGGTAAGCGTCGAGTTCTGGCCCGAGCAGAGCAGGGCAATGGCGAAAAGAACGCTCGCGACGGGGACGCCGAGCAGCGGCGAAAGCGTGTAGTAGGCGTCCTGAATCTCGGCAACGTGGCTCATGCCGTGCCGGTAAAACGCGGCTGCCGCCATAATCAGGATGGCGGCGTTGATCAGAAAGGCCAGGTTGAGCGCCACCGTCGAATCCAAGAAATTGAAGCGCATAGCCGTCCGCAGACCTTGCGGAGTCCGCTCGATGGCGCGTGTCTGCACGAGCGACGAGTGGAGATAGAGGTTGTGCGGCATCACGGTCGCGCCCAGCATGCTGATGGCGATGTAGAGCATCTGATGGTTGGTGAGGAGCTGCGCGGTGGGGATGAAGCCGCGCGCGATGCCCGCCACGTCGGGCTTGACCAGAAAGATTTCCACCAGATAGCATATGCCGATGGTCGCGATGAGCATGACTACCAGCGCCTCGAGGTAGCGGAATCCGCGGTGCTGCAAGTACAGGATCGCGAGCACGTCGAGCGCCGTCAGGCAAACCCCCACCAGCAGCGGAATGTGAAACAGCAGATTGAGCGCAATCGCTGACCCGATGACCTCGGCCAGGTCGCAGGCGGAGATGGCGATTTCGCAGATGACCCAGAGCGCCAGCGTGGTGCGCCGCGAATAATGCTCGCGGCACGCCTGCGCGAGGTCGCGCTCGGCCACGATGCCGAGTCGCGCCGCCAGCGTCTGCAGCAGAATCGCCATAAGGTTGGACATGAAGAGGATGAAGATAAGCTGATAGGCGAACTGCGAGCCGCCGGCGATGTCGGTGGCCCAGTTACCAGGGTCCATGTAGCCGACGGCCACCATGAATCCGGGTCCCGAGAAAGCCAGTAATTTCCGCCAGAAGCCCGAGCCCGCAGGCACCGCCACGCTGCGATGTACTTCGGCGAGCGACGGCAGAGCGTGAGCGTGCTCGTAGGGATTGGGGTGGTCGGAGTTCATGATGACTTCATGCCTGCGCCGGTTGAACTCACGCTCTTCGCCGGGCGCTCGAGCTCGGAGATTCCCGCTTCGAGCCGCGTTCGCTCGGCGGGATCGACGATCGCGGGCAGGTTGACGCGAACGTTTTCGAGCGCGCCACGTCGCGCCGCATGAGCGAGTTCGAGCGCCACTGTGAGGTCCGAAGCAGCCTGGGGGATGGTGGTCGAGCGCAAGTCCTCGAGGATGCTTTCAACCTCGGCGGCCCGTTCTGCCGTTTCGAGCGGCACCTCGGCTGCTGTCTGGCTTGCCTCGCCGATGGCTCGCTCGCGCGCCGCCTGCTCGGCTGCGGTCGATTTCGGCAGCCGCATCGCCGTCACCACCGCGTTGTAGCTGGCCGCGTCGCGGTCGACGTTCTCGAGCAACCGTTGACGCAGTTCGTGCAGCCGCCGGCTCGATTCCTCGATGGCAGGATGATGAGCGGCGAATGACTTCCGCTTGAGGGTGAGTCCCGAGACCATTTCGGCGAGCGCCGCGGCGAGTGCTCCGGCGAGTGCGGAAACGCTGCCGCCGCCCGGCGTCGGCGTGGGTGCGGCGACGGCGGCGAGAAATGCTTCCGCGAGGCGACTTGCGGACAGCGCGAGTGGCTCGCCCGCCGGCCGGGCCTTCTCCGCCAGCACTCGATCCAGGCGGTTTTCGAGGATCAAGTCTGGGTGGAAATTCTCAACCTTCAAGTAGTGGACGGCCGCGTCTTCGAGCGCGCGGCGCGGCACCAGCCCGACGATTTCACTGCCCGCCACCTCGACGCCCTGGGCGGCCGCCTCGCGCCGGACCGCGTCGAACACCGTGCCGATGCCGGTGGTTTCAAAGTCGGTGAGATTCATCGAGACCTGCGCGAGTGAGCGCGCCTTGAGGTCGACGCCCATCGCTTTGACCGAGGGAAATCCGCCGCTCGAGGCGCGAATTTTCTTGGCGATCGCCTTGGCGACGGCGGTGTCGGGCGTCGCGAGGTTGATGTTGTAAGCGATAAGAAACTTGCGCGCGCCCACCACAGTCGCGCCGGCGCTCGGGTGCAAGCCGCCTTCGCCGAACTTCGGGCCGAAGTCAGGCACGCGCTCGGGATGGGTCAGAACCTCCTCGCGTGCGCCCTCGAACTGCCCGCGGCGGATATTCTCGAGGTTGCGGCGTTCCGGCAGTCGCGCCGCGGCTTCGTAGAGATAAGTGGGAATCTTAAACCGTCGCCAAGTCTCTTCCGCGACCCACTCGGCGATGCGGACGCAATCGTCCAGGGTAACGCCGCGCACCGGGACGAACGGGACGACGTCGGTCGCCCCCAGGCGCGGATGCACACCCCGGTGTTGATTCAGGTCGATCAGTTCGGCGGCTCGCCCGATACCGCGCAGCGCCGCTTCACCAATGCTCTTTGGCGTCCCGACCAGCGTGATGACCGAGCGATGATGGTCCGCGTCCATCTCCCGGTCGAGCAGATAGACGCCGGGGCCCGCGAGCAGCGCCTGGATAATCGCCTCGACCTTGGCGGCATCGCGGCCCTCGCTGAAGTTGGGCACGCACTCGACCAGGGTTTCCATCCCCTACAATCTATCATGAGCCATGAAGCGGGAAGCCACGGTCAGTAACGGGTAGCCACGGTCAGCGCGTTTCTGACCGTGGGCTCTTCCATTGATAGGCCTATGCGCTGGTGCCTGGTGAAGCGGCCGCAGGATTGGCGGCGGTCGAGACAAGGCGGTGGTGGCTGCATGTCCGATTCGGATCGATTACGTGCGGCTGCCAGAGGGAAATTGCGGATGAGAAAAAGCCCACGGTCAGAAACGCGCTGACCGTGGCTACCTGCTGAAGAACAAGGGGCCATTGCCCTTTCGGGGATTGGATGGTCGATTTATCGGTAGAGGACGGCAATCTGAAATTGCACGTTCGCGGCGCTGACAAACTCTGGGCCTTCAAGGGCAGTCTGGAAATTCCGCTTGCCCACATCGCGGGCGTTCGGGCTGACTCGGAGATCGCGCACGGTTGGTGGCACGGTATCAGACTGCCCGGTACCAACATTCCCGGAGTGATCTCGGCGGGGACGTTCTATCAGGACGGCAAGCGCATTTTTTGGGACGTGCACAATCCCGCCAACACCGTTGTCATTGAGCTTCGGGATGAGCGCCACGACGAACTGATCGTTGAAGTGGCCGAGCCTCAGGCAGCCGTCAAGCTGATTCACGATGCCCTGTGAGGCCGGAGGCGCTGAGCGCAGCCCTGCGGTTCAGGAAGGTTCCTCCGGCAATCCGAAGCCAAGCAAGTCTCTTCTCTGGCTGGCCACGCGAGGCGGCGCATACATTCCGCATTATGGAATGTCCAATTCCGACGCGCTGAAAGTGCCAGGCCCACAGCTACAGGCGTGAGTGGCGTGAGTGTGGGTAGATGATCCGGCCCCGCTTCACGGTCATCACACAGTGGTTGGTCGCGAAGAAGTAGGGAATCTTGCGGTAGTCGTCCACATCCATGACGGCGAGATCGGCCTGCTTGCCGGCTTCGAGCGATCCCAGGCGGTTGGCGCGCCGCAGCGAATACGCGGCGTTGATGGTCGCGGCGGCGACAGCCTCGGCGGGCGTCATGCGCATCGCCGAACAGGCAAGCGCCAGGATGAACTGCATGTTCAAGGTGGGACTGGTGCCGGGATTGAAGTCGGTCGAGAGCGCGACGATGGCTCCGGCGTCGATGAGCCGGCGCGCCGGAGGATAGCGGCGCAGTCCGAGATGGAAGTTGGCGCCAGGGACGAGCGTCGCAACGACGTCGGAGCGGGCGAGGGCGCGAATGCCGGCCGCACTCGCGTAGTCGAGGTGGTCGGCGGAGGCGGCGTCGAGGTCGATGGCCATGCCGAGCGAGCCCATACGGCTCAACTGCTCGGCGTGGAGACGCGGAACGAGGCCCACGCGACGCCCCGCTTCGAAGACGCGGCGGCAATCCTCGACGCTGAAGGCGACGCGGTCGCAAAAGCAGTCGACAAACTCCGCGAGGCCATGCTTCGCGGCCAAGGGGATCAGCCGCTTCGTTACCAAGTCGACGTAGTCGCGCGCTCGGCCGCGATAGGCGCGTGGGACGGCGTGCGCGGCAAGCAAGGTTGGCACGATCTCGAGTCGCGACCGGCGGCGAAGTTGCTCGATGACGCGCAGGCTTTTCAGCTCGTTCGAGACATCCAGTCCATAACCGGTCTTCACTTCGACGGTTGTCGTGCCGTGCGCGGCAAACTGTTCGAGGAACCGGTTCGCCTGCGCCTCGAGCTCGGGCGCGCTCGCCTGCCGCAGCAGCCGGGCTGAATACTCGATCCCTCCGCCCGCCCGCGAGATCGCCGCGTAGCTACGCCCGCTGATCCTCTGCTCGAAGTCGCGGACGCGGCTGCCCGCAAACACCAGATGCGTGTGCGAGTCGACGAAGCCGGGCATTACGACGCGTCCCCGACAGTCGATGCGCCGCGCCTTGAGCCGGCGCGCTTCGCTTTCGAGGCCGCGAGTCCGCCCCACGGCGACGATCACGTCGCCCTGCGTCAGCACCGCACCGTCTGAAATGATGCCGAGTTCCGCGAGGTCCTTGCCACGACGCGGCACGGGACGCCCGGCGAGCGTCAGCAGTTGTGCGGCGTGACAAAAGAAGAGTGACTGACGACTGAGTCGCGTCATTGACGATGCCGCCGAATTTGCTAAACTGATTGCTTTGGAGGGTAGTCAGTATGCCGAGTTACGCCTACGTCTGTAAAGAGTGCAAGAAGTCATTCAGCGTCATCTTGACGCTGGCGGAATACGAAAAAGGCCGGGTCACGTGCCCGAGTTGCAAGAGCAAGAAGGTCGAGCAGAAACCTGCCGCCTTCTTTGCCGTCACCGCCAAGAAAAGCTGACAGGCAGAAGCAGCGCCAGCTACTCGCCTTCCAGGTACGATCTGGAGCTGCAGTCTGGCGCTGCCATTACGCGCTATTGTGGGCGGTCAGGGCGGGAAGGCTGCTTCGAGCTTCCGCCTTGGCTTTTAGGCGCCGGCGCCGGCCGCTGTTGAGGCGGGGCGGAGCGCGGAGCCGGCTGGGCGTGCGGTAGAACTTCCCGGTCTTGCATCGGCCCCGCCGGCCGTCCCTCGCGGATATTCTGGCGCTGCTGCGGCTCGAGCGGGCGTCCCGGGTGCTGCTCGAGGGCCGGTTGCCGCGCCGAGAACGGTAGCTTGGGTGGTGGCGGCTGAGTCCGAGTGATCAAAGGACGCGGCGCTGGAGCGTTCGAGAACGGAGCCGGCGCTCGCTGAGTGTTGACCTGGCCCCGCGCGGGTGGCAGAGAGCGGGTCACGGGCGGTGGTGCCTGGCGGTTGGGTTGTACTTCCACCTGCCGCGAGGGCGGTGGAGTTTCGACCTGCCGCGCAGGGGGCGGAGTTTCGATCTGCCGCGCCGGTGGGGGAGTCGTTCGCGTGATCACCGGCGGCGGTGCTTGCCGGTTGGGTTGTACTTCGGCCTGCCGCGACGGCGGAGGTTGCGTCCGGGTTGCCGCCGGTGGTAGAGAACGCCCCCCCGCAGCTCTGGGCGTCGGCAATGGCTGTCCGCGTACTGCCATCACCGGGCGTGCTGTCTGCACTGGGGGCCGGGCGACCGGCGTACCACCTGTGGCGATGCGCGCCGTAGGGGCCACGGCCGGATGAGCAATAACCTGGGCTCTCGCGATCTGTTGAGGTGTCACATGAACCATCTGGCGCGCCACGGGCTGCCCGGTACTGAAGGCGTTGCTCGAAACAGCGGTGGTGGCGACGGTCTGATTCACATAGTGGATGTTGGTGACATTCGTGATGTTCGTGATGTTGGTGATGTTGGTCACGTTGCGAATGTTAGTGACGTTCACGCGCCGCATATAGTCGTCGTCGTGGTGATACCACGGGATGAAGGGCTCGCGCGGCCCGAGCGGGAACCACGCCTGGACGCTGCCAATCGAGATGCCGATGGAGAATCCTGGACCGCCCACGAAGGCGACCAGCGCGGGAGCGTACACGGGCACGACGGCCACAGGTCCCGGGACCCAGCCCCAGGCTCCGCCGATCAGCGCCCAACGGCCATAGTGGAAGGGCGCGAATCCCCATGGCTCCTCTTCCACCCAAGTCCAGCCCCACGGCTCGACCCAGGCCCAGTGGCCGTAGCGATAGGGAGCCCAGCCGGCCGGAACGCCTGTGGGATACCAGACCGGGCCATACTCGGTGTTGGGCTGCCAGCGTCCGTAATCGTCAAGGTCGTCGGCGCCGGGCATGTAGCGGCTCACGTACCGCCCAGAGCGGGGTGAGGACATGCGCCGGTCGCGCCCCTCGCTCCAGTTATCGAAGTCGTCGCGGCCGGGGGGCTGGACGAGTTGCACCTGAATCGGATTCGTACCGGTGAGTTGCGCAGCCTGGCCGTTCCCAATCTCCTGGGAGACGTCTCCGCCACTCACTTGCAGCCTGCCGCGGTCGACGGTGACCAGCGTTCCGTTGGAATCCGAGTCGACTCGATAGTCGCCCGCCTCAAGAAGATTGAGCGCCCCATTGGGTGTATCCACTTCGACGGTATTGCCGGGCTGAATCTCGAACACCGTCACGTGGACCGAACCCTGCTCGAGGCCGAGCTGCATCACTTGGTCGCTAAGATTGGCCACGGTCAGATCCGTCGTGGCTGACATACGAACCACCGACGGCCCAACCTGGAGTTCGGCGCGACTGCCCTGATCGGTGTACAGACGATCTCCCGTGGTCAGGGTGTAGTTCAGCGAGGCTTGACTCCACTGATCCTCGCCTTGGGCCTGTAAGGAAACGTTGCCGTTGATGTAGCTCAGCCGCGCGACGCGCGTTGGCGGATCGCCGCTCTGCGCTGCAAGCGGCGTGGCCGCGAGCCACGGCAACACGAAAACTGCCAGCGCTAAGAGGATCCTATTAGCGGTTGGTCGAGTCATTAGCTTCTCCTCCCGGTCTCCCGCGCTACGGTTCGTTCGATGGCGGAAGACACCTAAGAGAACGACCTCGTCAAGCTTCCATCCCTTTCGATGCACTTGCTGTTCCAAATCGTAACCACTGTCCTTCCAAGGAGCCTATAAGTGATACCTTATCAAGGAGATAGGCATCGGCGAAGAGCTGCTGGGATTGCACTCTCGACGAGTGGAGACCCCACCACCTATGACGCAAATGGTTGATTTTTCGCCCCAAAACGTGAGGAACTGAATCACCGCTCTACTCACGGTCCATTGGAACTCTAATCCCGGCGTGGCGCGCGTATTGGATCGCCTCATCGTAGCCGGCGTCAGCGTGCCGCGCGATGCCGATGCCGGGATCGTTGGTCAGCACGCGCGTGATGCGCTTCGCCATCTCGGGCGTGCCGTCGGCGACCGTCACTTGTCCGGCGTGCAGCGAGTATCCGATACCGACGCCGCCGCCGTTGTGAACCGAAACCCAGCTGGCGCCCGATGCCGTATTGAGCAGTGCGTTCAGGATGGGCCAGTCGGCAATGGCGTCGCTCCCGTCTTTCATGGATTCAGTCTCGCGAAAGGGTGAGGCGACTGAGCCGCAGTCCAGGTGATCGCGGCCGATGACGATGGGCGCCTTGAGTTCCCCGTTCGCCACCAGCTCGTTCAGACGTTCACCGAAGCGCGCGCGTTCGCCATACCCAAGCCAGCAGATGCGCGCCGGCAGTCCCTGAAACTTCACGTGTTGGCGCGCCAAGCGTATCCAGCGCGCGAGCACCGGATCGTCAGGGAACAGCTCGAGGACGAGGTCGTCGGTGCGGTAGATGTCCGCTGGTTCGCCCGAAAGCGCCACCCAGCGAAACGGTCCGCGGCCTTCGCAGAAGAGCGGACGAATGTAGGCGGGAACGAAGCCAGGGAAGTTGTAAGCGTCTTTCACGCCGCCGTGCTCGAACGCCATGGTGCGGATGTTGTTGCCGTAATCGAAGGTTGCCGCGCCCATCTTCTGAAGCTCGAGCATGGCGGTCACGTGGCGCGCGATCGAGTCGTAAGAGCGCTTCAGGTATTCCTCAGGATTCGAGCGGCGCAGCTCCGCGGCAGCCTCGAGGCTCAAGTCTGCTGGGATGTATCCGTTCAGCGGATCGTGGGCGCTCGTCTGGTCAGTGAGCAGATCGGGGACGATGCCGCGCCCGACGAGTTCCGGAACCACTTCCGCGCAGTTGCCGACGAGCCCTACCGAGATGGCTTGCTTCTGGCGCACCGCGTTCTTGAGGATGCGCACCGCCTCGTCCAGATCATTGACGCAGATGTCGCAGTAGCCGCTGCGGATGCGCCGCCGGATCTTCTCGCCATCCACCTCGATTCCCAGGAACGCCGCGCCGTTCAGCGTGGCCGCGAGCGGCTGGGCGCCGCCCATGCCTCCGAGTCCGCCGCTGGCTACCAGCTTTCCACTGAGGTCGCCGCCGAAGTGCTTACGCCCCGCGGCCGCGAACGTTTCGTAGGTCCCTTCGAGAATTCCCTGCGAGCCGATGTAGATCCAGCTTCCGGCGGTCATCTGTCCGTACATGGTGAGGCCGAGCCGCTCGAGTTCGCGGAACTTCTCCCAGTTCGACCAGTGTCCGACCAGGTTGGCGTTGGCAATGAGCACGCGCGGCGCCCATTCGTGGGTCTGAAAGACGCCCACCGGCTTGCCCGACTGCACGAGCAGCGTCTCATCGTTTTCGAGAGCGTGCAGCGCCCGAACGATGGCGTGGTAGCACTCCCAGTTGCGCGCTGCCTTGCCCGCTCCGCCATAGACGATGAGCTCCTCGGGCCGCTCGGCTACCTCAGGGTCCAGGTTGTTCATCAGCATGCGCAGCGCAGCTTCCTGCTGCCAACCCTTGCAGGAGATGGCGGTACCACGGGGCGCGCGGATGGACATGACGGCCTCGCGCGCCTCAGTGCTCCCTTGGGTCGGCCCTCGCTGGCTCGAATCGATGCTGGCGGTTAAGGGCGATCCCGGCTCATTGGTTGAAATGGTTTTCGCCATCCCCGTGACCTCTAATCGGCATCTTATCGCACGGGTCGGCAAAGGGAAAGGGGAGCGTAGTGGCTAATCATTACACTACGCGAGCGAAAGGGAAAGAAAGTGAGGAAATGAAGGTATGATCATCATGCTTGCTCCGGCGAAGAAAAGGCGATATAATCGCCGGCATGAGAAAACCCAAGCGTAAAGGGATGATGACGATCGGGAGATTTCGGGAGCTGTTCGGGGAGGAAGAGCGGTGCTGGGAGC
>DASZAI010000027.1:0-4398 GCA_035945295.1 Terriglobia bacterium
AACGCCAGCTTCGACAAAGGTGTCGCCAACGAACTGCGTCATACCGCTGGAGCCAGGCTCTGGCGAAATGGGCTGTGGGCGTACGACCTCGAGGGCATGTACCAAATCGGCAGCTTCGGCGCAGGCAACATTCGTGCCTGGAGAGGCGTGGTCGAAGCATCGCGCGGATTCGCTGGTCGATGGAATCCCCGCGTCAGGATTGACTTCGACGTCGCGAGTGGGGACCGGAATCGATCGAGTCCGAATCTCGGAACCTTTAACTCCTTCTTTCAGAGTGGTAAGTATTCGGGACGCGCACAACTTCTCGGGCCGAGCAATTCGATTCGTGTCGAACCGACACTGACGCTGGCTCCGCGACGAAATGTCTCCGTTTCGACCGGGTGGGGTTTCTACTGGCGCGAAAGCGAGCAAGACGGATTGTACGGAATTCCTGGGAATCTGATCGTTCCGAGCAACGGAGTACGAGGGCACTACGAAGGGAGTCGGCCGATTGTGGAAGTTGCGTGGACGCTGAATCCGCACCTTTCCGTGCATCTCAACTACATCTTTGTGTTCAACGGGCGGTTCGAAGAACGGTCAATCCACGCAACGACCACCGAAAGCTACATCTGTTCATGGATTACATATCGCTTTTAGTGAGGACGGCCATGGCAAAACTTGATGCTAAGCGTCGAGGCGGGCAACGATCTAGGTGTCGATCCATCGACGCCGTCTTCCTTGCTTCCGACGATTCAAGCTTCGTGACCGGCACTGAGCTCTTCGCCGATGGCGGCATCGCGCAGGTATAGGGAGGAATACATCATGCAAACGTTCACGAAAGTCGGTCTCGACGCTCTTTTGACACCGGAGAATTGTATCTTACTCCTCATTGACCACCAACCTTTCCAGTTGGCAAACGTAAACAGTCACGACCCCACAATCGTGATCAATAACGTCACAGCTCTAGCCAAAACCGCGAAGGCATATGGCATTCCGACGATTCTCACCACTGTTAATGAGGAACGCGGGGGCGTAATTTTCAAGCAGGTCCGGGCAGTTTTTCCGGATCAGAAGACGATTGACCGCACTTTCATCAACTGCTGGCAGGACTGCCGGGTCGTCGAGGCGGTGAAGAAAACGGGCCGGAAGAAGCTGGTCATGGCCGCACTCTGGACGGAGATGTGTCTTGCAATGCCCGCTATCCATGCGATGGGTGACGGCAACGACGTGTACGTCGTCACCGACGCCTCGGGCGGCGTCTCTCCTGAAGCACACGATATGGCAATCCGCCGCATGGTGGCTGCGGGAGCCCAACCGATCACGTGGCTCGGGTTGGCCGGGGAACTTCAGCGTGATTGGGCGCGCACAGAGCACCTGGAAGAAGTGACTCAGCTACTGATCGACCACGCCGGCGCCTCTGGTTCTGTCTTCCTGTGGGAGATGCAACTGCTGGGTGCCACACAATTCAAGGGCGCTTAGAGCTTCAAAAAAAGAGGTTCTATGCATACGCCGCCCGCAAAAGGTAAAGGCGACGGACTGCTGCTTATCCTTCTCCTCACGGTGTTCTTTGGCGCTACGGCAGCGGATCCTGCCGTTGCCCAGGTGCAGCTGCCGACGGTGAATCTGGGGGATACGAATTTTGAAGACGGTTTCGGGGCACCGGGCTGGTTGTTGGAAGAGTTTCCGGGTGGTTACACTGCGGGCGAGTTGAAGGACTCCAAAGGAAAAACGGTTCCAGGATCAAGCCGCGTGACCACCTACAGCACGACCAGTCACGTAGTCTTCGCCAGCAAGAAGCGCTTCCTCGGGGGCTGGTTAGCTGGCGAGGCGTTGCTGCCACTAGTCGATGTGAGTGTGCAATTCGCTAATGGCACTGAATCCAGAGCCCGTGGCGTTGCCGACCTCACGGTCGGGTCGGGTCTGCAGTGGGCACCCAGAAAGGTTGGAAACGGCGTCTTCGTCTACCGTGCCATGATCGACGTCGGCGTGCCCACCGGAAAATACAGCGATTCACGCCCTGTTAACCTCGGTAACCATTTCGTTGTCGTCGACCCATACTATGCCTTCACTTACGAGCGCAAGAAGGTGGAGTTGAGCGCTCGAATCCACTATCTGTGGAACTCCACCAATAACGATCCGTTTATCGGCTTCGGCATCAAGAACATGCAGCCGGGACAAGCCTTTCACATCAACTACGCGACCTCCTACGAACTATTCAAAAATGTAAGGCTCGGATTCAACGGATTCTGGTTGCAGCAGTTGACCAACCACGAGATCAACGGTGTCGCCGTACCGAATTCCAAGGAGCGCACTGTGGGCCTTGGCCCGGGAATTCAGCTGGGCGGCCAGGGAATCTGGTTCCGCGTGAATAGCTATATTGAAACCGACGTGCGCAATCGCCCGAGTGGGGTCAAGGTTACTCTCCGCATTTCAAAAGCGCTCGCAGCCAAATAATCTAACCGTTGAACGTCAACGAAAACTTGTCGTGACAAGCCCGGATTCGATGGCGGCATAAAGGTTTGGTGATTGATCGAGACGGAGGTGTAAGGATTCTGGCACAGCGCTGGAAATCATTGTCGTCTACTGCGCTCGACTCGTCAGCAAGAAATCGGGCTTCGAACGTACGAAATTTATTTCGAACGCGGTGAGCAATCTGGCCATGAGCTTAAGGATTGCCTTCAGGCCGAACGCGAGCTCGCAAAATGAGGCCAGCGCACCGCTTCAGTAGGTCGCAAGCCGGGGGGCGCATCAGTGATGCGGTTTGCCGCAGAACGATCACATGGCCGACTTCGAAGGCAAGTCCAACTTCGGAACTTGGCTCACGAGAATCACCATCAACTCGGCACTTATGATCCTTCGAAGAAGACGGGCTACGCGTGAGTCTGCGACGGGCTGAGACACGAAATAACCGACCATGCGCCGAATCCCGAGACGCGCTTTGCGCAGACCGAAGAACAGAGAATTCTGATAACGCCTATCCAGCGCCTACGACCGAACCTCCGAGTCGCGGTCCAGATTCACCGGCAAGGACGATCTGTGCCGGAAACCGCAGAAACATTCGGCATCTCTTTGTCAGCGGCCAAAGCACGACTGTTTCACGCCATGAAGGCCCTCCGCAGGTCGACCGTCGGAAAAGTGGTCGACCAGCCTTGATTTGCTGGCTAGCATGTGGCTTGCACCCGCGAGATCAGTGGAGGCATAAGTCCGCGCTTGTCGCCAAGTGGCGCAACGCCAAACGGTGATTGGGTCTCCTCTGGCTCGATACCGATCCGGTCGTTCACGGCGCAGCGCAGTTTCTGCTTGCACCCAAGATATCGTTCAGTCGTCTGGATGGAGACGTGTCCCAGCAGGAACTGGATTTGATCCAGTTCGCCGCCCGCTAGGCGGCAGAGCCTGGCGCAAGTACGGCGAAGGTCATGCGGAGCGAGCTTCTCGATTCCTGCCCGTGAGGCAGCCTCTCGAACAATCTCCCACAGCACCTTCGGCGTCATTCCACTACCCCAGACCCGGCCCATCTTGTTGATGGAACGAAAGAGCGCTCCTTCCGTGACACCGCTGGCCTCCTTCCATTCGTCGATCGCGCCCTTCACCCAGGATGGGATGGGAACGGTACGGATATGCCCGGCCTTGCCCAGCAGGTCGGCGATGACCCAATGCTCCTCCCGCAACTGGATGGACTCAACGCGCAGCGCCAGTAATTCTCCGCGGCGGAGTCCGCAGCCCATGAGCAGGGCGAGCATCGCGTAATTTCTCTTGCCCCGAAGCAACACCCGGTCCACGCTGGCGAGGAGTCGCTTGCCCTGCTCGGCGGTCAGCCAATTCCCTACGCGGACTCCGATCCGGCGCACCCCCTTGACGCGTCGAATTCCGGCTGCCAACTCCGGACTAAGCAGTCCTGAGTCAGCAGCCTCAAAGGCAACGCGCCGGACGGCAGCCAGCCGGAGGTTGACGGTTGTTGGTGCATACAGCTTCTGTTCGAGATAGATCCTGTACCGGAGAACTACAGTGCGGTTGAGTGCCAAACGCGGCTCTGAGCAGTACCACTCGACGAAGTCGGCAATGGCGCGATCATAGGAGCGCTGGCCACTCTTGGACGTAAGGCTGTTCAGAACGGCGGCTTTGGACTGTTCCAGGCCGGGAAGGGCCAGGACACGTTTGGGCGATCGTTTCTTTTTACGTGGTTTCGACATGGGCGACGGCCTCCTTGACCGTCGCCCATACGATGTGCGAAACTCCTCCCTCCGCCGTCAGGTAACCGTTAGCCTTGGGCGCCCTATACATCTTGGATTCAGGTCAGCGCCAGGTAGTCGTGCGCGAGTCGTACCACCATTGATCCCTCGCCCACCGCTGACGCCACACGGTTCATCGCGCCGGCGCGGAGGTCGCCGGCGGCGAACACCCCGGGCACGCTGGTCTCGA
>DASZAI010000028.1:0-63591 GCA_035945295.1 Terriglobia bacterium
GGCCCGGTACTTCACCTTGGGGTTCTCCTTCGCCAGCACCTTGGTGATCGCCGCCGTCAGCGTCGTCTTGCCGTGATCGATGTGCCCGATCGTCCCCACGTTCATGTGCGGTTTCGAGCGGTCAAATTTCTCTTTGGCCATGCCTTATACGCCTCGCTGTGAGAGATGAACAGGAACTGAGCGATTGCAGCGTGCTCGTGCGTCTTTTCGGAATATCAGGAGACCGCCATCACAATCTCTGGAGCCGATGAGCGGAATTGAACCGCTGACCCCGTCCTTACCAAGGACGTGCTCTACCAACTGAGCTACATCGGCCCCGCTTCGAACCTGGAGCGGGAGACGGGAATCGAACCCGCGACCAACAGCTTGGAAGGCTGTGACTCTACCACTGAGTTACTCCCGCCCCGTACTCCGCGAAACCCCAGATCGAAACGAACCTGGTGGACAGGGGAGGGTTCGAACCTCCGTAGGCCACATGGGCCGGCAGATTTACAGTCTGCTGCTTTTGACCGCTCAGCCACCTGTCCGAGTTGAATTTTTGAATAGACAGGCAGGTACGTGCCCTCCGCTGGCTTGCACTCGAGAGAGTCGACACTACAACTGAGACTAAGAGGCGACTGACCGCCGCCCGTCTGTGAGTGCGAGAATTAAAAAACTGCCCCCGAATCTGGTTCCGGCGCGCGCCCGTCGTCTCATGCGGCTGCGACTCTAACTGGAGCTGGCGAAGGGATTCGAACCCCCGACCCTCTGATTACAAATCAGATGCTCTACCAGCTGAGCTACGCCAGCCGCAAAACTTTGATTCTAGAAGATGGGCAGCAAAATTGCAAGCGCTTTATTCTGAATCTCCAGGGGAACGTCCCCTGAGTACGGGTTGGCTATCCGCGCAAGAACTTCGCGGGGTTTACCGGTGCGTGGTTGACGCGCACCTCGTAATGAAGGTGCGGCCCAGTGGTCTTGCCGGTAGTGCCCACCGCCCCGATGATCTGACCTCGTCTGACCTCTTGTCCGAGCACGACGTAAATCTGGCTTAAATGACCGTAGCGCGTGGTGATCCGCCCGCCGTGGTCGAGCACAATCTCCTTGCCGTAACCCGACTCGCGGTCGGCGGAAACAACAACCCCGTCGGCCGCGGCCTCCACCTCCGTGCCCCTAGGGGCTGAGATGTCCACGCCCGAGTGGAAGGCATCCTCGCCGCTCAGCGGGTCCATGCGCTCGCCAAATCCCCCAGTGATCTGCCCTCGCACCGGCCAAATCGACGGAATGGTCATGGACGACGCCCCGATATCGGGGTTGAAGACAATTCCTCGGGCCCCTGTGCCGCGGAGAGGTGTGGATGTCGCGGTCTTCATGAAATTGAATGCGTAGAGGGAAGCGCGATAACTTGACTCGACCGTCGAGTTACTTTGGGCTGCCAGCGAAAGCACGGCGGTCGGAAAACGCGGCCTTCGCGCGTTTCCGAATCCATAAGTGAGAGCGACCTCGGCAGCCAGAGACTGAAGGGAATCGAGTTTGGCGTTGGTTTGGTTGACTACGTTTTCGAGCGTACGATACTGCGTCTTCAGGGCTTCCCGCTCGCTGCGGACATCGTTGTAATTGGAGACTTTGAGCAGCATGCGGGCGTAGCTGTTAATCAGCGCTCCTAAGGCGATCACGCCCGCCAAACAGAGCCCCGCCACTATATGCATCAGGTAGAAAGGAATTTGGATTTTGTGAAGTTTGCCTTGCGCGCCTGGAAAAATGAGGAACGTGTAAAAGCGTTTCTCCATCCACTCACCACCTTACGTTCTTGGTATGGAACGTCCCTTTTGAGATACCGGGGACGCACGCAGACCCATCATCAGAGGCCACAAATCTAAAGGAGAGTTCCCTACCCTGTCAAGGAGTAATCGCCTGTTAACAGTCTAGCCGGACTAACAATCAGCGTCCGACTCCCGCCTTGCGGTAAGATGAGAGAGGTTTTCGGCCGACTGTATTGCACTGCGCCCCTGGCTGGAGGAGTGGTGTTCCGAACCGAGAGCGAGTTTGTTGGCTGGCTTCGATCCCGAACTCCTCGAGGCGCCCGTGGCCTACGGTTTGGCATCGGGGACGACGCGGCGATCATCGAGGGACCCCGAGGGCGGGACCTTGTCCTAAAGGCGGACATGTCTATCGAGGGAGTACATTTCAGGCGGGAGCTTCACCCGCCCCGGTCGGTTGGGCATCGCGCTCTGGCCCGCTCGCTCAGCGACGTGGCGGCCATGGGCGGCACCCCGCGGTTTGCGCTCATCTCCCTGGCAGTCTCCAAGCGCGTGGCTCACGCGTGGATCAAACAGGTCTATGCAGGTATCTTCGCGCTGGCGGCGCGCTTCGACGTTGTGGTCGTGGGCGGGGACACGGCGGTTGTACCGGGTGCCACCCTCATGGACGTCATCGTAATAGGAGAAGTTGGCCGCGGACGAGCAGTTTTCCGCTCTGGCGCCCAGTTTGGCGATCAGATTTACGTGAGCGGGGCCCTGGGGCTTTCCGCCTTGGGCTTACGTCTGTTACGGTCCAGGACCGGCCGCACGGCAGACGCCGCCGCAGCACGAGCGCTTCGAGCTCACCTTCATCCCCAGCCCCGGTGTGCTCTAGGCGTATACCTCGCGAACAGACGCTTGGCCTCCGCCCTCATCGACGTGAGCGATGGCTTCTCGACCGACCTTGATCATCTTTGCCAGGCGAGTGGGGTTGGCGCAACCATCTGGCAGGATCGGCTGCCGTTGCCACAACTGCCTGCTCATCGCCGCCTTTGTTCGGAAGATCCCTTGCGGCTCGCTCTTCACGGCGGCGAAGACTACGAATTACTGTTTACCGTGCCGCCGCGAAGGGCCGGTTCAGTCCCCACGAGTTTTCGCGGTCTTCCCGTCCACCATATCGGAGAAATAAACCGGTCCCATCATCTCGTCCTAATCGGTTCAGACGGCAAACCGGTACGCCTTCGTCCAGAAGGCTACGACCATTTCCGTCAATAGAGAGTGCGGTTGGCTTGAGGCCCCTTAGGCCACAACACCGGCGCCGCTGGCGGAGCCGCCCGTTTTAGGGGTTCTTTTCCACTTGGGGTCCGGAGGCGGTACCGGGCTTAAGCCGAGCGCGGGCCTTCTCTGGATCGGCGTTCGCGGACGGGCTCGCGCCTATACCGGCCGGATGCTCGGCCAGCAGGGGTGGACCGCTGGCGCTGGCGAGGATTTGCTTGACTTGATCGGGGTTGGTCAGCAGCGGCGAATCCGGAAACGCTCCGACTCGCTGTCCCTTGAGTGCCTCGCTCATGAAGTCCATCCACATGGGCAGGGCGACGTGCGACCCCTCTTCTTTGGGACCCAGGGATCGGCGTGGGTTGTCAAACCCGACCCAGACGCCGCAGGTGAGCGTCGGGGAAAATCCGATGAACCAGGCATCCGTGAAATCGTTGGTGGTACCGGTCTTGCCGGCGAGAGGATATTTCGCCGCCAGGGCCCGGGCCTTCGCCGCCGTGCCGGAATTGATGACCTCGCGCAGCATCGACACCATCACGCGCGCCACGCCGGCGGGCAAGACGTCGGTAATCTCCGGCTTGAACTCGTCAACGACCGCGCCGTCGTAGTTGGTCACCCGCTCGACCAGACGCGGCTCGATGTGGACGCCGTCGTCAGGGAATGTCGTGAAGGCAGAGGTATGCTCGAGCAGCGTCAAGTCCGAGGCGCCCAGCGCCAGGGGCAGATTGGGTACCAGCCTGGAAGTGATCCCAAACCTGCGGCACAGCTTGATGACCTTATCGACACCGATGCGGGCGATCAGGCGTACGGCGGGCACGTTGCGCGATTCCGCCAGCGCATGGAGGAGGGTGATGGTGCCCTCGAACTTGTCGTCGTAGTTGTGGGGCGCCCAAATCCCCGATGAGGTGGAGTAGCTCACCGGCGCATCGAGGACGGTGTCGAAGGGGGTCATGCCGTCGATCAGCCCCTGCGAGTAGACGTAGACTTTGAAGGAGGAGCCGACTTGGCGCTCGGCCTGAACAGCGCGATTGTATTTGCTCTGATTGAAGTCGTACCCGCCAACCATTGCTTTGACGGCGCCCGTGCCATTGTCGATGACCAGGATGGCTCCCTGCACGTCCGGTTCTTGGTCGAGTGTCACGCGCAGAGTCTTTCCCTTGATTTCCTTGACCTGGAAGAGGTCGAGATCACCCAGCGAGAACAGGTCGCGCGCCGTGGTCATCTTGGTCCAGGCGAAATCGGCGGGTGTGACTCGTACCGTGAGTGCACCGAACCGCACCATCGCGAAATCGGGCCTCACTTCGGTGATCAGGCCGTGCACTCGCTCACCGGCCTCGAAAGACTTCGCCCAGTCCGGATCCGTATAGGTCTCGAGAGTAGCGACCCTGCCGCTCGGCAGCAGGGTCGGATGCTTCAGGATGTTCTTCTCGGCTCCACGCCATCCGCGCCGCTTGTCATCGTCGTGCAGCCCCTGGATTAGAGCCCGCTCCGCAATGTGCTGCAGGCGCAGGTTCAGTGTGGCATAGACCCTCAGTCCTTTCTCGTGCACGGTCTCCGGCCCGTACTTTCTTTCCAGAAACTGCCGCACCTCCTCGACGAAATACGGGGCGATGTCTTTGTCCCAGCGCTGCACGTTCAAGCCCAGCGGCGCGACCTTGGCCTCCTGGTACTGCGCCTCGCGGATCTTATGGTTCTCGAGCATGGCGAGCAGCACCTGGTTGCGCCGCAACAGAGTGCGCTCGGGGTGTCGCAGGGGAGAATTGGACGTCGGATTCTGCTGCAGGCCTGCCAGCAGCGCTGCCTCAGGAAGCGTCAACTCGCCGACGCGCTTGCCGAAGTAGAACTGCGACGCTGCCTCAAAGCCGAAGTTGCCGTTCCCCATCGGCACTTGGTTCGCATACATCGCGAAGATCTGCGGCTTGGTGAAGCGGCGTTCGATCTGGATGGCCAGCAGCATCTCTTCAAACTTTCGCCGCCAGCTTTTTTCACGCGTCAGAAAAAACATCCGGCTGAGCTGCTGGGTGAGGGTACTGGCCCCCTGCGCTTTACGCCATTCGAATAGATCGGTCATGCCTGCCCGAATGATACGCACCACGTCCACGCCCCAATGACTCTCAAAGTGGCGATCCTCCACCGAGACCACGGCGTTGAAGAGCACGGGAGGAATCTGGCTGTATGTCAAGATGACGCGATGCTCGAGCGCGAAGCTGGCGATGTTGGTGCCGTCGTCGGCGTAGAGCTCGGTCATGACGTCGGGGCGGTAGTCCTCGAGCGCGGTGACCTGCGGCAGGTTGGAGGAGTAAACGAAGATGAGGCCGGCCAGGGCTCCGACTCCCACCGAGAGCAGTAGGAGCGTGAAGAAAACCAGTTGGCCGAAGATCCTGCGGCTGACCACCCAGGCGGGCGCCGCGTCGCCGGAGCCAGACTTGAAACTGACACGGCGGTTCTCGGGCGTCCTCGGTGCTGCCATGGGAAGGCTCCTCTATGATTCTAGGGCCGCAGCCTAGACCCGTCAAACGACCGACCGGAGCTTGAGTGGTTCCGGCCGCGAGGCTCAGGCTTCGCACCTTGCAACGCCCACCGGGGCTTTCACTTCGACGGCTGCGAGAGTTTTTCCACCAGGCGCGCTTTCACCGCCGGCCATTCGGACTCGATGATGCTGTAATACACGGTGTGGCGGACGCGGCCGCTGGCGGTAATCATGTGATTGCGGAAGGTGCCTTCTTCCTGGGCGCCGAGGCGTAGGATGGCGCGACGCGAGCGTTGGTTGAGCGAATCCGTCTTCAGCTCGACGCGAATGCAGCCCAGCGTCTCGAAAGCGTGGCGGAGCATTAAGTACTTCGCTTCAGTATTGACGGCGGTGCGCTGCCAGGGTCTGGCGATCCACGTCCAGCCGATCTCGACTCGGCGGTTCGTCCGGTCGATGTTGCCGAAACGGGTCGAGCCGATGGGACGTCCCGTAGCGCGTTCGACGGTGGCGAAGGGGAGCGCCACGCCGGCCGCCTGCTCGCGAAGCGCCGCCTCGATGTAGGCACGCATGTCCTCCAACGTTCCCACCGGCGCGGGAATCCAGCGCCACAACTCCTCATCGAGTCCCACTTCAGCCAGGGCCGCATGATGGGCCAGCGACAGCGGTTCGAGCCGCACATGCTTGCCCTCGAGCGTCACCGGTTGAACTTGCATGGGTAGATTAGGACTCAAGCCGCCTTCCCTTCGGATTCCGTCGAGTTAGAAGCTCATTCGTACTTCACAAATCCTGGATTCAACACGCCCTGGGGATCGAACTTCTTCTTGAGCGCGACGACCGTCGGCCACAGGTCACCGTAGTGCACCTTCCACTGCGCTTGGTCGAAAGCGATCCAGCCCGAGAGATACCGCTTGCCGCCGACCATCATCGAGGCGTTGCTCGCCTGGTTGAGCCGCGGGAGTACTTCGTCCACAAACGGCTTGGGGATGGCGGGAAGGATCCCAAAACCCATGAGCAACTCGCTCGCCGGCCGCATGAAGAGTGGAACGGAGCTCGAATTGCCCCGTGCCGGCCAGAGGAGAACGTGGCCGCCGGCGATCGCCTGAGGTGGCAGGTTCTGAAGCGCCTGAGTGATGTAGAACGCGGTCGACGGCCAGGGTAGTACGCATTCCATCCACGGATGTGTGTATTCCCAGAAACCGCCCCGCTTCCACAGCGCAAAGAGGCTGTCGAGGCGGCGAAAGAATTCGTGGATGTCGCCGATTTCGGTTGTGTGGACGTGCTTGTAGAAGCGAAGGCTTTGCAACTTCTCAGCCTGCTGGCGAGCCTGGTCTTGCGCCTTCTCCCATGGGGTCTCGATGGTCGCGTGCAAGGGATAGAACCACTGCGCGAAGGCCTGCCACTCGCCACCCGCCAACTTCTTGAAACCCTGCGGGCAGGGAGCGCACCACGATTCGAGGTAGTCGAAGCGCTCCTCCGCCATCAACAACTTGAGGTCGTCGAGCAGGACATTCAGATCGTCGTAGAGTAGGTAGTAACTGCGAAAACCGGGCTGGTGGCGGCGGAGCGCGAGCCTGGCCTCGGTAATGACACCGAACTGTCCCATGCCACCGCGCACAGCGTCAAATAAGTCGCAATTCTTGTCTCGCGAGCAACGCACGACCTCACCCGCGCCGGTCACCACTTCGAGTTCCAGGCAGTTGTCGGCTTGGGTGCCGTGCCGCCACGAAGCCACCCCCAGGCCCGCGCTGGATAGCGTGCCGCCGATCGTGACGTCCAGATTGTTGGTGAGTACGGGAGGCGAGAGCTGAAGAGGCGCGAGCTGCTCGACCAGCGACCGCCATTGGAGTCCACCCCCGCAGATGACGCTCGGCGCTTCCGCGTCAACCCGCACCACGCGGTCGAGGGCGGTCATGTCGAGCACGATGTGTTCCGAGAGGGACTGTCCAGTCTGGGAGTGCCCGCCGCCGCGCGTCGAGGCCGCAAGCCCGTGGCTTGCCGCGAACTTGACCGTGCGCGCCACATCATCCGACGAAGCGGGCCTGACGACCACCTCCGGCTTGCGCACGACGATGCGGCCGAAATCTGTTGCAACCGAATCGCGCGCTGAATCATCAGTGAGAACGTGCCCGCGTATCTCGCTTGCCAAGTCTGAGGCCCATGCAACCATTGAAATCTCCTCGCGAGGATCGTGGACGACTAGAGATACCATACGTGGACGTTCGCCTCAACCGGTCTATCTTCGCCATTCCGGGGGCAAAGAGCCGATTTTAGTGATGCAAACTGCGCCCGACCTGAGTTAAGATACCGTCACAGTGACGGGGGGATAAACATCCAGAAGTTAGGGAAAGAGTTGCTAGTATGGAGCGCAGCATATCCAATCGGGATAACAATCCGCGCGACCGGGTGAAGGTGAACGGCGACGGCCAGGTTCATCAGCCGCCCAAGGACGGCGGAAAACTGATCGTCTTGACGGCGCCCCTGACCGAGACGATCGACCATGCCGGATACTTTATCCAGATGGCGCTCGCGTCTCTGCCCGTCTGGATGGAGTTCGTGCTCAACCACAAGTATCCCAAGTGGCGCGACGTCGAGCACGAACCCGACGGCTCGGCGCGCTATATGCCTGCCGGACTGCGCATTGTCCACGAGGCCTTGCGGCGCGAGTGGGACGATAAAGACATCGTCGCGTGCTATCCCCAGGGTCTCGACAAGTTTATTGGACCCAACACCCGCGTGGTCGCGTGCTCGACCCACAATCCTTTGGGTGTTACGTTTGCGGCGGGCGTCTATACCTCCATGTTCGGGTCCTCCAAGGAACCGATCAACTCCCGCTATGCCAAGCAGATGTTCGCCAGGATCAAGGCGAGCCCCTACCGGAAGAATTTCAAGGTGATCGTCGGCGGATCGGGCGGCTGGCAGATCATTCAGACCGACACCTACGAAGAGCTCGGCGTAGACTGCGTGGTGGAGGGCCGCAGCGAATCGGACGAGTCGATGGACGTGTTCCGCAAGGCGGTGGCTGGTGAAGAGTTGCCGCGGCAGGTGAACACCTCCCATCCCAAGACCCGCGATGGCATCCTGGTCCCTGCCAGGCGCACTACCTTCGGCGTGGTCGAGATGACGACGGGCTGCGGGCGGCGCTGCAACTTCTGCGTCCCCGACCTGAATCCGCAGATAGACGTGCCCAAAGAAAAGATCATGGCCGCTGTGCGCGCCAACATCCAGGAAGGCAACAACCAGATCTCGCTCGCTACCGAAGACATGTTTATCTGGGGGCAGGTACACACCGAGACGCCGTTCTTCTTTCCCAACCGCGAGGCATTGCTGGACCTTTACTCCTCGATCGTGTCGACGACTGGCGTCGAGCACCATGTCTTGAGCCACTGCACGATGGCGCCCTTTGTGGTCGATCCCCTGCTCATCAAGAAGCTCTCCGAGTCGTTGCTGCCCAAGAGCCCCATTCGCTTTCCGCGCTTGAGCACGCATCCCGAACGGCGCGCCCTTTCGCCTCTCATCGGCCTGGAGACGGGTTCGGTACGGATGGCCAAAAAGATCATGCCCAGCAAGGCGGTGCCCTTTTCGATCGAGGACTGGCCGAGTGTGGTGCTCGAGGGCTTGCGAGTCGCCAACGAGAACAACTGGTTCCCGGTGATGACGCTCATCGTCGGTAGCCCGGGGGAGACGGATGACGACGTGAAAGGGACGCTCGACTTGGTTTACGAGATGGAACGACGCGGGCTGTTCGCACTGCTCGTGCCCTCGATCTTCACGCCGCTGCACGATACACGAATGGAGAAAGCCAAGGGCGTCTCCGAGACGCGGCAACTTACCCCGCTCCAGTGGCAGCTCATCATGAAGTGCTGGAAACTCGATTTGCGTCCCACCTCGCATACTTGGTGGGCCCCTATCGCCTGGCAAGTGGGCTCGATCCTGACGTGGCTGTTCAAGCTGCGGCGAACGAACGGTCCGAACTTCACTTGGCCGCTGGTAATGTTCTCCGGGGCAATCTCAGAAGAGCGGCTGGCGCGAATGGGCAAGATCTATCTCGGCAAACCGGTCAAGACCAAGACTCGCAAGGAACTGCTTGCCTCGGTCAAACCGCACTACTGGCAGCACCTCCGCGCCGACAACGGCGATCTCCCCGACGGATACGTCCCGCCTCCGCCGAAGTCAGCGTCCGCTGAAGACCTGCGAGTCGTCGTGTGATCCTTCGCCACCAGGACGCAGAAACATCAGGAAAAATGAGGACCATCGAGCCCTTGGACGAACCTTGTTTCCCTTTGTTCGGCTAAGGTAAGATGCTGGATAGGGCTTCGCAAACTTGGCTTACTCTGGTGAACGGCGCCGCGCCGCCAGCGCGTGGTCAGCGCTCGTGGCAGGCGTTGCCAGTGCCTTTGTGTCTTGCTGAGGGGCTCAGAGCTTCGCCATTGGAGGTGTGGATTTGCCGGAATCGTCCCGGTTTGACATCGCGATCATCGGCAGCGGGCCGGGTGGCTATGTCGCGGCGATCCGTGCCGGACAGCTAGGGCTCAAGACGGCCATCGTCGAGAAGGATGACAAGTTCGGCGGGACGTGCCTGCACTGGGGCTGCATTCCCACCAAGGCGCTGCTGTTCGACGCTGAGGTCCACGATATCTTCCAGAACGCCCGGGAGTACGGGATCGACTGCAAGGGATTCGCGGTGGATTGGGCGGCGGTCCTCGGGCGCAAGCGCAAGATCGTGACCAGGCTGGCGAAGGGCGTCGAGTTCCTGCTGAAGAAAAATAAAGTCGAGACGATTCAGGGTTACGGACGATTAGCCGGACCGGGACGAATCAGCGTCACCGGCGCGAAGGGCCAGACGCGCGAGATTGCTGCCCGGAAGATTGTCCTGGCCACGGGCTCCGAAGCCAAGATGTTGCCAGGGCTGGCGACCGATTCGAAGACCATCCTCACCAACAAGGAAATCCTCGAGCTCAAGACGATCCCGAAGTCGATGGTAATTATCGGGGCGGGCGCGGTTGGAGTGGAGTTCGCGTCGATTTTTCATCGCTTCGGCACGAAGGTCATACTGCTCGAAATGTTGCCGCGAATCGTGCCCCTGGAAGACGAGGAAATCTCGGCCCAGCTCGAGAGGTCGTTTAGCAAACGTGGCATACAGGTTCGCACGCAGGCCAAAGTCGAGAAGGTCGCCAAATCGCCGCGGGGTATTTCCGCGAGCTTCAGCGCCGCAGATGGAAAACCCCAGACGCTCGAAGCGGAGACGTTGCTCGTTGCGGTTGGACGCTCTCCCAACACTGAAGGCCTCGGACTCGAGAAAACGAGGGTGAAAGTCGAGCGAGGCTTCGTGAAGGTCGATCCCTACATGCAGACCGACGAACCCGGCGTCTACGCCATTGGTGACATCGTGGCGGGCAGCCCGCTGCTCGCCCACGTGGGCGAGATGGAGGGTGTCGTCGCCGTCACCCACGCGGCGGGCAGGCCGGCGGAGCCCATCAATTATCAGCAGGCGCCCAATTGCACTTACTGCGAGCCCGAAATTTCGAGCGTCGGCCTGACCGAACGCCAAGCGCGCGAGGCAGGATACAAAGTTCGAGTCGGGAAGTTTCCTTTTTCTGCCAACAGCAAGGCGGAGATCTTGGGGGTGCGTGAAGGTTGGGTGAAGATCGTGAGTGATGAGACTTACGGCGAGATCCTGGGCGTGCACATGATCGGGCCTCGCGTGACCGAGATGATTGCCGAGGCGGTCGTCGCGATGCGCCTCGAGGGGACAGTGGAAGACCTGGCGCATACGATTCATCCTCACCCGACGTTGACCGAAGCGGTCCTCGAGGCGGCGCACGCGGCTCAGGACTGGGCGATTCACATTTAGGGCTGGACGCGGAGATGGTCTGCATCGTTGAACAACGCGGGCTGATTGGCTACGCGGAGGCGCTTCGTCTCCAGCAGGAGAAGGTCCTCCAGCGCAAAGCTGGAGCGATCCCCGACACGCTCCTGCTGCTCGAGCATCCCCACGTCTACACGCTGGGGCGCAACGCCCGTCGTGAGCACCTGCTCGTCTCGCCCGGGCGTCTGACGGAACTCGGCGCCGAGCTCTTTGAGACGGATCGCGGCGGCGACATCACTTATCACGGGCCCGGCCAGCTCGTGGGCTACCCGATTTTCGATTTGACCCAGCACCGCCGTGACCTCGGCTGGTACATGCGTTCGCTCGAGGAAGTGTTCATGGGCGTCGCTCGCGAGTTCGGCATCGAGGCGGGGCGCGTCGCGGGCGCTGCGGGCGTCTGGGTTGGCAACGACAAGCTGGTCGCGATGGGCATCCACGTCTCGCGTTGGATCACCTCGCACGGCTTTGCCTTCAATGTAAACACCAATCTCGCTTACTTTCGCTCGATCGTACCGTGCGGCCTGCACGACCGCGGCGTGACGTCGCTCGAGAAGCTGCTGGCGCGACGCGTGGAGATCGACTCAGTCAGCGATCGCGTGGTCGAACACTTCGGCACGGTCTTCGGGTTGGATATGATTAAGCAGATGGAAGAGTCGCAAGTCGAGAGTTGAAAACGGGTCCAGTCCGGCCACCGCATGAAACTCAGCCGTTCCCAACTGCACGAACTGTACTACTACCTGCGCCTGAACCGCCGCGTGGACGAGCAGTTGACCAGCCTCTACCGTCAGGGGAAGGTGGTGGGTGGAGTTTATTCTTCGCTCGGCCAGGAAGCCATTTCGGTCGGTACGGCCTACGCGCTGGGTCCCGACGACTTTCTCGGTCCCATGATCCGCAACGTTGGGGCGATGCTCGTCCGTGGCTTCCGACCGCGCGACGTTTTCCTCCAGTACATGGCGCGTGAGGACGGACCCACCAACGGACGTGACGCCAATAACCACTTCGGCGACCTGGGGCGCGGCGTGATTGCGCCCATCAGCGTGCTCGGCGAACTGGTGCCGGTGCTGGCCGGCATTGGGCTCGCGGCTAAGATACGGCGCGAAAAGCGCGTCGCACTTACCTACGTGGGTGACGGTGGAACCTCGACCACGCCGTTCCACGAAGGCTTGAACTTTGCCGCCGTGCAGAAGCTGCCACTGATTGTAGTGGCTGAGAATAACGGTTGGGCTTACTCGACTCCCGTCGAGAAGCAGATGGCCATCCGCGACATCGCCGCGCGCGCCCGAGCCTACGGAATCCCGTCGGCCATCGTGGATGGGAACGATGTGCTGAGGGTCTATGAGACGACGTGCGAGGCGGCAGACCGTGCTCGTCGCGGTCGAGGTCCGACGCTGATCGAAGCCAAGACGATGCGCATGAAAGGCCACGCCGAGCACGACGATGCCCGCTACGTTCCTAAGGACGTCATCGAGAAATGGCGCAAGCGCGACCCGATTCTCAGGTTCGAAAAGCATCTCACTCAAAAGAAGTTGATGACTGCGAAGGAGAAGGCTGCAATCGAAGCGCGCCTGGAAAAGGAGATTCGCGAGGACGTTACCTTTGCCGAGGCGAGTCCATTTCCACCGCCCGAGGGCGCGGCGCGTCCGGTGTTTGCTTAGCGATGGCGGAACCAATCGAGCCGCAAGTAAGAAACACAGAAATGAAGGAACGAACCGAAGAAGTCCTTTAGAATCAGTAATAGCAGGGAGTCAGAAGTCAGGATGGAGGAATCGGGAGAAGGGCATGGGCGGGAACCGTAGTCTTGGAGTCTTGGAGTCTCGAATCCGGACCCTAAGGAGAAAAGCTGAAACCTGATCGGTGAAAGCTGATAGCTGGAATCAAGGAACGAACCGAAGAAGTCCTTTAGAATTAACAAACACATTTCGGCAAACAGTATGTCTACTGTAGCCGCAACAAAAAAGTCGCGAAAAGCCGCTGGGCCTGACTCGGCCACGCTCGAGCGGATGCTCTACTACCTGAAGCTCACACGCGAGTCGGAGTACCGCATCGAGCGCGTGCTTTATCGGCAGGGGAAGATCGTCGGGGGAGTGTACGTCGGGCGCGGGCAGGAAGCGATTGGCGTGGGCTCAGCGATTCAACTCGTCGCGGGCGACGTGGCGCTGCCCAGTCATCGCGACTTCTCGTCCTTCGTGATTCGAGGAGTGCCGTTGGGGCAGATCTTCGCCAACTGGATGGGACGCGCGACCGGGCCGACGCGCGGCCGCGATAACACGCTGCACATCGGCGACCTGAAGCTGGGGCTTATCCCGATTATTTCGCCGCTCGGCGATACGCTTCCTGTCGCCTGCGGAGTCGCGCTGACGTTCAAGCAGCGCCGCCGGAAGAATGTTGTTCTGGTGCACTTCGGCGAGGGGACCACCAGCCGCGGGGACGTTCACGAGGCGATGAACCTGGCGGCGGTCATGAAGCTGGCGGTGGTCTTCATCTGCAACAACAACGCCTACGCTTATTCGACTCCCACCGAGCGGCAGTACGCGGTACGCGACTTGTCGGTGCGTGGACCGGCGTACGGTATGCCCGGAGTCTCGATCGACGGCAACGACGTCCTCGCTGTCTATGGCGCCGTCCAGAAGGCGATTGCGCTCGGGCGCTCGGGCGACGCGCCGAGCTTCATCGAGTGCAAGACATTTCGCATGACCGGGCATTCGGCCCACGACGCGGCGGAATACGTACCCAAAAAGCTCCTTGAGCAAGAGGCCCGTAGGGATCCCATCCTGCGGCTCGAGAAGGTGATGCTCGCGCGCAAGCTCCTGACGCGCGAGGGCATCGTGGAGATGGAGCGGCGGATCCACAAAGAGATTGACGAAGCTGTCGCCCATGCCGAGTCGCAGCCGATGCCGGAGGGCGCGACCGCCGTCAAGGGTGTCTATTGCGGTCCCAACTGCTGGTGGAAAAGCTGAATCGACGATGCCGACGCGAACCTATCTCGAGGCCATTCGCCAGGGAATCTGGGAAGAGATGGAGCGCGATCCTTCCGTCTTCCTTCTGGGTGAGGACATCGGCGCCTATGGCGGCGCCTTCAAGGTGACAGAGGGAATGCTCGAGAAGTTCGGCGAGGACCGCGTGATCGATACGCCGATCTCCGAGTCGGCCATTGTGGGAGCGGCCGTAGGCGCGGCGCTGATGGGCATGCGGCCCGTGGTCGAGATGCAGTTCATGGACTTCATTGCCTGCGGCTTCGACCAGATCGTCAACATGGCCGCAAAGATCCACTACCGCTGGGGTCCCGCCGTCCCACTGGTGATCCGGGGACCTTCGGGCGCCGGCGTCCACGGCGGGCCTTACCACTCCCAGTCGAACGAGATGTGGTTCGTCCACACGCCGGGTTTGAAGGTGGTGGCGCCCTCGACCGCCTACGACGCCAAGGGCTTGATCAAAGCGAGCATTCGCGACGACAATCCGGTGATCTTCTACGAACACAAGTTCCTTTACCGGCGCATCAAGGACGAAGTGCCTGATGATGACTACCTCGTGCCGCTCGGCAAGGCCGCGGTCCGGCGCGAGGGCAGCAACATCTCGGTCATCACTTACGGCGCGATGGTGTGGACAGCGCTCGACGCCGCCAAGGAGCTCGAGAAGGAAGGCATCTCGCTCGAGGTCGTTGACCTCCGGACTCTCGTGCCCTACGATGAGGACGCGGTGCTCGCGAGCGTGCGCAAGTGCAACAAGGTAATCCTGCTGCATGAGGATACGCGCACCGGCGGCATGGCGGGCGAACTGGCGGCGCTGATCGCCGAGCGCGCCTTCGATGATCTTGACGGACCGATCGTCCGCGTGACGGCGCCCGATACGCCGGTGCCGTTCTCGCCGCCGCTCGAGGAGTATTTCCTGCCGAACGCGCAGAAAGTGGTGGAGGCAGCGCGCAAGCTCGCCGGGTATTAGAGGCTGCCCATGGGTTACAAGCCTGAAGATTTCTTCGTCGGAGTGGTGGATTTCTTTGCTGTCTTGCTGCCAGGGGCCTTGCTCTCCTTTGTGATGATGGATTTCGCCACGCGGAATGTTTTCGGGAAAGTCTTGCCGCACGTGGAGGGGACGCAAGCCTGGGTGGTCTTTGCTTTCTCGTCCTATCTCCTGGGACACTTTGTCTTCCTGGCGGGTTCTTACGTTGACCTGATTTACGATCCGTTGCGAAAAGTGTTCAAGCCGCAAGACCGCACTTATCTGCGCGCCCGGGAGCTCAAGGAGAAGTGTCTCGGAGACAGCGTCAAGGAACCGCTCATGAACACGTTTCAGTGGTCGAAGACCACGATCCAGCTTAAATGTCCGGCGGCGCTGGCGGAGATTCGCCGATACGAAGCAGACTCCAAGTTCTTTCGCAGCCTGATCGTCGTGCTCGTCATCACGATCTTCGTTCTGATAAGCAAAGGGGCGTGGAACGCGGGTCTCCTTTGCCTTCTTCTCATGTTGGCATCGTTTGGGAGATATGCCGAGCAGCGATGGAAGGCTGCGCAGCGGGCCTATGAATACTTGATTGCGATAGGGCGGTTGGGCGGCAGCTCGGAACGATCGTCGTGAAAGCATCTTTCACAAGTTGTTAATCTAGGGAGCCACCTGCGTCGAGGTCATCCATGCCAACTAATGTGATCATGCCCCAGATGGGCGAAAGCGTCGCAGAGGGCACGGTCGTCAAGTGGCTGAAGAAGGTGGGCGACCCAGTCGAGCGTGACGAGCCGCTGCTCGAAATCTCCACCGACAAAGTCGACGCTGAAATCCCCTCGCCTGCCGCCGGAATCCTCGCCAAGATCCTGGTGAAGGAGAATGAGACAGTCGCGGTGAACACCGTGGTAGCGGTGCTCGATGGCGAAGGCGAAGCGGCGGAAGCCCCGGGAGCCGCGGCGGAGAAGCCTTCCACCCCGCCGGTCAGCGAAGCGAAACCTACGCCGCCTCCTAGCGCGTCCGGACCCGCCCCGGCGCCTGCGCCGCCCGTGGCGCATCCCGGCGGGCCCGTAGTCCATGGTGAAGGGAAAGTCCGCTCCTCGCCTCTAGTCCGCCGTATCGCGGCGGAGCGTGGTGTCGATCTCGCGCGTGTCCGAGGGACGGGCCTCGGCGGGCGCGTCAGCAAGAAGGACATTCTGGCCTACTTAACTAGCCAAGCGGAATCCCCAGCGGTCCCGGTCGTGCCGGCGCCCGCCGGGAGCCCATCGGGCGTGCCGCTCGTGCCACCGCGTGCGGGGATTCCCGCTGCTTCGGCTGGGCCCACGCCGCCCATCGTTTTCACTGGGCCGACCCTGGTCGTGCCCATGACGCCCATGCGCAAGCAGATTGCCGAGCACATGCTGGCGAGCCGGCGCACGTCGGCCCACGTCAGCACCGTGTTCGAGGCCGAGATGACGCGCGTGGTCGACCTTCGCAAGCGCCACGCGGAGGAGTTCGAGCGGCGCAACGGCATCAAGCTGACCTACACGCCCTTTCTGGTGCGGGCCACCGTCGAGGCCATCAAAGAGTTCCCGATCCTGAACTCCTCCGTGGAAGGCTCGAACATCGTTTACCAGAGGGACATCAACATCGGTGTGGCGGTGGCGCTCGAGACCGGACTGATCGTGCCGGTCATCAAGCATGCGGACGAGAAGAATTTCTTAGGAGTGGCGCGCGCCGTTCAAGAGCTTGCCGAACGCGCTCGCACCAAGCGCCTCAGCGTGGACGACGTCCAGGGCGGGACATTCACCATCACCAACCCCGGCGTCTTCGGCAGTCTCTTCGGAACGCCGATCATCAACCAGCCACAGGTGGCGATTCTGGGGGTGGGCGCGATCGAGAAACGCGCGGTGGTGCGCGACGATGCCATCGCCATCCGGTCGATGGTTTACCTCGCCCTCTCCTTCGACCATCGGATCATTGACGGCGCGGTGGCCGACCGGTTCATGGCGCGAGTGAAGCATCGGCTGGAGCACTGGGACGAAGCGGTGCTTTGAGGCCGGTTGCCTGAGTGCGCGCGCCTCGTCTGTGGATGCCTTTCATTTTACCGGCGATTGTTCGCCAGTACTCCGGAAAGAGTCCAGTGTCCAGCCGTCGTCGGCGGTGTCATGCCGCAAGACGTAGAGGTGGCGGTCGTCGGCGCGCACCTTGAAGCACTGGTAGCCGACACCGTACCACTCGTCGAGGACTTCCTCGACCTCGTAGGTGCGTGCGCTGGCGGCGAGCGGAGTAAAACGCCGAGGGCGCTCATCCGCCTTGTATCCGGCGTAGCATTCCACTTTGAGGCGCAGGCTCATGGCGTCAGTCCTGTGGGAGGGCCTTGCTGCCCATCCGCACAGGACCGTAAACAAAAGTCTACGACTTCTCCGCTTCGGAAGCTACTTTCCCACCACGCCGAGGCTGCTGCCGAGGCCGGTGACAAAGTCCCAGCCCGGCTTGGCAGTGTAGGTGCCCGCCGTCCCCGAGACGATATCGCGAAAGTTGGCGGTGCCTCGGTTACTGTACATGGTGCTGAGTTCGATCCCCGAGGAGTTGTAGAAGTGAGCTGCCAGGTTGACGATGCCCGCTACCGAGGGCGCCGACACGCTGGTGCCTCCGAAAATCAGCCACCCGCTGACTCCACCGTAAGCTGTGCTGTCATAGGCGATGACGCCGGAGTGCGGGTCAGCGTCGAAAGAGACGTCGGGTACGCCTCGGTGCGTTCCGACCATCGAGACGACGCTGTTCTGGAAGGTTGGCCTTGACTCATAGGGGCTCGGCCCGCCCCCGCTTCCAGTCCACGCCGTCTCGCTGACGAAGTTGCCCGAACCATCGCGGTGAATGGTTGTGCCGCCAGCGCACACGACATACGGCGAAGTGCCAGGGTACGTGCGTTGACCCCCCACGTCACCGCTCGAGGCGAAGTAGACGACCCCTCTCGTTTGAAAGTGGGAGTCCCATCTGGTTTCACCGGCAAATTCACTGAAGCCCCAACTCATGCTGACCTGGCCGAAGCCGGCTGCCTTGGGACTGACCAGGCTACTCGCTATATTGACGGCGGGAAGCAGGTCCGTGCTTGAGTTGGACGCCGCCTCGACCAGCACGATCCTGGCGTTGGGGGCCATGGCGTGAGCCCACTCGATGTCCAGCGCTGCTTCCTGGGCCCAGCCGCCATTCGCCGTGGGTTTCTTGCCGCTGGCATAAACCTTGCGGAAGCAGCCGCTGGCACTGGTGCATGCCGGGAGATGATAGTTGCTCGAGAAGACAGCAAGATCGTTCTCGGCGGTCGGGTAGTCGTAGGCGGTCACGATGCCGATAATTGCTCCGCCTCCCGTCGAAGGAAGGTTGTACGCCGAGCGGATTGAGGCCGGCGTCTCATAGGGGACTGGCGCCGCTTTGGCTTCGGATTCGGCTGGATCAGCGACCGGTATCGCCAGGATCATATGATTGGTGTGGGCCCGGAGACCTTTGCCGAAGTCTTGCGGCCGCTCGAGGCTCGTATCAGGTATCAGAAGATCGTGGAAACGATGCATCTCGGGGACGGCAATCGGTTGAGCCAAGTGCTCGTCCTGCGAAGCCTGCTCGAGTGGAGCATCCTGGGTGACCGTGGGCGCGGCTTCGGGAACCTCTTCTTGGGCGTTCACCGTGATAACTGGCCAGAACCAGAACATCAGTATGATGGCTGAAAGTAATGGATAGAATCGATGGCGCTTCATGGGTGCGACCTCCTTTGGCTGACGGGGAGGGCCTCTTGGGGGCGCTACCCGACAGGGTGCCAAATCAACCTTCAGAATAGATTTCGGCATTCTCGACGAAGCTAATGAGTCCAAGTTTTAAGGACGGTCTCCGTTGGACCCGAAAGCTCAGAGGTTTGGCTTGACGAGGTAGTTTTTCAGGCGGGGTACAGCTTCGCGAAGAGAAGTCTTTTCAAGCAGTTAACTGGGTGGAACGGGGGTTTAATGGAATGGCGATCCAGGGAACAAACTATCCGGTCAGGGACGAGCGGCAGGGTTAACGTAAAGGCGGCCGTCCACCTGGCTCGGCGAAGGCGGGAGAGGCGTCCGGATGGAGACCGGCGCCTACTCCTGCCGCGATCTCGGCAGCGGCGCTATCGCCGACGCGCCTTCTTTCCAGGTCGCTTTACCGCTGCTTTCTTCTTGGCCGGCTTAGCCTTACGAGCGGGTTTCTTCTTGGGCTTCGCCGCCTTTTTGGCGGGCTTCTTCTTGGGCTTGGCAGCCTTCCGGGCGGGCCTCGCTCTGGGCGCCGGTACCCGCGGAGCCTCGGGCGCTACTTCAGGAACTTCGACGGAAGGTTGCGAAGGCGTTTCAACGATTTCAGCCTCGTAAGAGACCTCTTCCTCGGTCTCCTCGCCCTCTTCGCCGGCGCCTTCTTCCTCCTCCTCCCGATAGTCAGAGGAAAGCTCGTCTCCGTACTCTTCCAGGTCGCCAGGTTCGTTGCCTTTCTCAAAAGCCATGAGTCCTCCTTCTCAACCTTCCTCGGCCAGACTGACGTGGCGTACAGGCCATGCCTGTTGAGGGGCGCATCGAGCGCCACCCTTACTCCGGTCGGGGCAGATTAAAACGACGGGAATCGCGCTGTCAAGTCTTTATGCGCCTATTGTGGAAGCCCGGGACAGGACCAATTTTCATCGAGTCAGCGGGCTGCTGTGGGCGCCGGAACACCGCGATTTGCCGACGCGCGTAGGCTAGAGCGGCGATGCGCACTGGAGACGACCGGCTTCTTCCGGTGGGTGGACTTGGCGTATCGCCGCGTTGGGCGGCGGTGCGGGGTGTTGACGTGTACCGTCACGGTGTAGACCTTCAGAACTTTCCCAGGGGTCAGCCGGGACGACGTCAGATGGTTCCAGCGTCGAATCTGATAAGAGAGAACATCGAAGCGGTCGGCGACGAGGTCGAGGGTGTCGCCCGGCCGCACGCGGTAATTGACCAATCGGCGCGAGCCGCGTGGATGGACCCGCTGCAGGGACCGCTCGTCACCGGCGGCCATCGGCAGCACCAAGTGCGTCCCCTCTTCCAGAGGCCGGTTCTCGGCGATCTGCTGGTTGGCCTCGGCCAGGGCCACGGGAGAGACCCTGAATTTGTGCGCGATCTCGGACAGCGTTTCTCCCGGCTCGACGCGGTGCGCCCGCCACCAGACGCGCTTGTCTTGAGGGATGGCGGCCAGCGCCTTCTCCAGAGTGTCCTTCGTGCCAGCCGGCAAGTTCAGGACGAACGCGGAATCGTTGGCGGGTGTTGTCCAGCGCAGCAGGCTGGGATTCAAGTGGATCAGATCGTCGACCGGGCGATCGATCAGTTCAGCGACCAAGCGCAGGTCTGTGGGCGCGGAGACAGTGATTTGATCGGGCTCGAGCGGCGGGTCAGCAGGCACGTTGAATCCGTAAGCCTTGGGGTCCTTGGCGATCAACGCCGTGGCGATGAAGATCGGCACGTAGTCCTCGGTCTCCTTGGGGAGAGCGTGAAGCCTGCGCAGGGTCCAGAAGTCGGCGTAACCGGTCTTCTGAATGGCGCGCTGGACGCCTTCCGGGCCCCAGTCGTAAGCAGCCATGGCTAGATACCAGTCGCCGAACGTCTGGTACAGCTCCTTGAGGTGCCGGGCGGCGGCATGCGTCGATTTCACAGGATCCTCGCGCTCGTCGACCCAGCGGTTCCGCTTCAGGCCGTACAGCGCACCCGTTCCGGGCATGAACTGCCAGATGCCGAGGGCGCCTTTGCGCGAAAGGGCAAACGGATTAAAGGCGCTCTCTCCGGCGGCAAGATAAATGAGGTCTTGCGGCAGCCCCGCTTTCTTCATCTCCGCCGAAATCAGAGGCTCGTAGAGACCGCGGCGCTCCAGCACCTTCTGGACGTAGTTCTTGCCGTACTTCTGAAGATAAGTGATGACGCCATCGACGTAGTCGTTCGAGACCAGCGGCAAGTCGGAGCGGACGAGTTTGACCTCTTGTTGAACGCGTTCCTTGATCTTGGGGTCTACAGGGAAGGTCAGCCCCGAAAACGATTCGATGGGTGGAGCTTCGTAGTGGCGTTCGCTCAGCGTGTCCCCGCGTTCGATGGCGGCCAATTCGACGCCGTGGATGTCTTCTACCAGCTTATCGAACTCCGTCCCAAGCCGCTCGTTGCTTTCCAGATCCAGGTTGGAGTCGAACAAGGTCTTGAGAGCGCGGTCGAACGCCTGCTTGGCGGCTTCGAGGTTGCCCGCCCGATAATCCGCCATCCCCTCCGTGTAGGCCTGTTCGGCCTTAGCAATGGCCTGCTCAGTGGAGTCGATGGGAGGCAGAGGCACAGCCGCGGGATGCGGAGTTGGCTGGGGTGGTAAAGGTTCCGGCGCCCACACCGGCGGCTGTGAAACCAGGGTAGTTGTCCGCTGCATGCCGGGCCCACAGCTTGCCACGGCAACAACAGCGAAGAACAAAACGACCTGCTTAAGTTTCACAAGCAACCGGTCCCGACGCAACATAGCTCAGCGGTGACATTCCAGCCGGTAACGTCTCCCGCCGGACTGTGGGAATTCTATCGCGCTGTCCCCTGGCCGGTCAACTCTAAAGTACTTGAGAAGAAGCTAACCTTAATCCAGTCAATAGATTAGGATAGTTGTGTATGGAGAGGATACGGAAGTCCCACCAGCGCCAGGTTCCCAGCCCGCCAACTGGGCGACGAAACGAGCATAACCACAAAGGTGTGGGTGTCGGAGAACCTCAGGCGTTCAGGTAGGACAAGGGCGCAGCATCAGGCTGCTACGCCCTTCCGACAGAGTTGTCTGAACGGCTCGCTTTTACTTCTTGTAATACTCCGCGTTTACAGGGGTGAAGCTCTGCCACTTCTCCGGCAGGTCGTCAAGCGGGAAGATCGCCGAAACCGGACAAACCGGGACGCAGGCCCCGCAGTCGATACACTCGACCGGATCGATGTAAAGCATCGGAACGTCGGCGAAGTTGGCCTCGTCCTTGCGCGGGTGGATGCAGTCCACCGGGCAGACGTCGACGCACGCCGTGTCCTTCGTGCCGATGCAGGGTTCCGCGATAATGTAAGCCATATCAGCTCCTCCTCAGAATCTGCTGCCTTGATGCTTCGAGTTTAGCGATCGCCATAACGGAATGCGATGACTTAAGTCGTGCCTGGTTCGCGTCTTTGCGGCTTTGCGCGGGCCGCTTTTTCATCTAAGATGGCCTCGATGGCGGTTCTCGATCCCGTTGAGACGTTACGCCGCGTACCCTTCTTCGCCGTTCTGCCCCTGGAGGAACTTCGAGCGCTGGCCGCACATTGCGTGGTGCGACGGCTCGACCGCGACGAAATGCTGTTTGCCGAGGGCGACCCATGCGAAGGCCTGTTCGTGGTCCAGGCGGGCGCCATGAAGCTCTTCAAGATGGCGGAAACCGGACGCGAGCAGGTGCTGGTGACCGAGCGCGCCGGCTCGACCGTGGGTGAGCTGGCGCTTTTCGACGGTGGACCCTTTCCCGCCTCGGCCGCCGCCGTCGAGGACTCGACCGTCCTCTACCTCCCCAAGCGCGAGTTCCTCGACCTCTGCCGGCACAACTCGAGTGTGGCCTTCGCCGTCATCCGCTCGCTCGCCACGCGGTCGCGCTACCTCACTAGCCTCATCGAGGAACTGTCACTCAAGGAAGTCAGCCATCGCTTGGCGCGCTTCTTGCGCGACCGGGCGCAGCGCTACGGCGTGCGGACGCGGCGCGGCGTGGAGTTTCCGCTGGAAGAGACCAACCAGGAGATTGGCGCCGAGATCGGCACGGTGCGCGACCTGGTCTCGCGCAACCTGCGCCGCTTCGTGGACCGCGGGATCATCAAGATGGAGCGCCGCAAGGTGATCGTGCTGGATATGGCGGAACTCGAAGCGCAGGTCGCAGGGACGAAGCGAGCGGCGGTCGAGAAGTAACGGCCTGTCCCTTATTTGCTCCCGCCACAGGTGCGGTCGGGACGTCTCGCGGCTGGACTAGGCCGCCGCTCTGGCTTGTCAGACTCCCGGTGCCGGCGGAACGCCGCCCTGCGACGTTGGTGCAGGTGCATCCAGCGAATTGCCAAAGTACTCCACCAAGTCCCTACAGTCCGCGTTCCACGCAAAGTTCACGGTCTGGTTTTCGGCTCCCACCCCGCCGAGCCTGCCCCAGTAGGCCGTTGGATACTTGTTGTGCGCCAGGTCGAGCGGGCCGCTGACGACCACGACCACGTGGCCGTGCTCGACCGGCGGGACCTGGTCGTTGCCTTTGAGCCCGCCAATCACCAACCAACCAGCGTCGGCCTGCGTCTTGGCGGCGACGCCATCCGCGAGTTTCGTCCAGTTCGCGGCGGCGCGCAGCTTGTCGACCATCGTGTTGGCGAGGTCGTTGGCAGAAAACAGCGTGACGCCGAGTCCTGTCGCCACCGCCTCTACAAACGCGTTGCACGCCGACTTGTTGGCCTCGAAGTTGGCCTTGCAGATGTCGATGATGTGTTGGGGGTCCATGGTTCAGACTCCTCGCCGCGCGGGCACTTTAGCCTTGCGGCAGGTGTGATCCCCCGCGCCGATCTTCACACAGAGAAGGGGGTCGGAGCTTTAGCTCCCACATAATCGGGCCGCATGAAGTCAGGGCTTTACAGCCCCTGAAGCTTCAGGGCCTAAAAGGCCCGCTCGGCAGGTTTGGCTATTGTCGGACCTGAAGGTCCCACCCCCTGCCTCGGTCTCGCGGTTGTGTCCAAAACCCCTGTCCAAAACCCCTGTCCAAAACCTACTCTCCCCCAGGTTAGGACACTGCACGCTCCCAGTGAACCGTCACTGTGCCGGATGTAGCTTCGGCAGACGATCCTCGACCGGCGGCAGCGCCGGAAACGCGGCGTGCGGCTCGGTCTGGTACCAATAGGCCACGGAGTAATAGTTGTCAGCGCGGTCGTCAGCGTGGCCGTGTTCGATCGTGGCGCGCAGCGACTGGGTAAAGGTGATGGGCGAGTCGAGGTGGAATCGATACACCGACCAGCGCGACCCGGCGCGCTCTGCACCTACCACCGGCGCGCCAAACAGTCCGTAGCCGAACGGCTTGCCGCCGAAGTCCCAGGCGCCCAGGAAGTAATCCTCGGTGCCCGTGCCGTTGATCGAGGGCAGCTTCTCGCCATCGACGAAGAACATGTCGTCACCCTCGCCCCACCAGCCGTCGGCGTTTTCGAGCACCGACATGGTGACGCCCACAAAGTGTCCTCGCCCGGTGGCTTCCATCCAGACGTAGTTGTTCTCACCCGTCAGGTTTTTCCCGTCGCTCACGATGGCCTTGCACGGCGCGCACTGGCGGTACTGGGCGTGGAAGTAGAGGGTGTCGGCCGGCAGCGGCTTCGCGTAGGCGCGGTAGTCGACGTTGAAGTAGAAGGCGTCCACTTTGTCGCGGCCCTCGTTGGTCACGGTAATGCGGGCGTGCTTCTGGAAAGGCATGGGGAAAAACGAATTCAGTGCGTTGTCGGCGCCCACTGCGAGCGGAATCGACTGATAGAGGAAATAATCGCCGAGGCCCTGCCCGAAGAAGTCGCCGATGGGCGCTTCGACGCTGGGCGTGGACTCGCCGTCCCAGGTCATGCGCAGCACCAGCTTCTTGAGGTGAAACATCTCGCGACTAGCGATGGTCACCCAGACGTGGGTGACGACTCCCGGCCCGTCGGCGTCGAGCAGCGTGAGCGTCGCGCCCGGAGCGAGCTCGCGATAGTCGGCGTTGCCGCCCGTGCGGTCGTAGCTCGAGGATCGCTTCTGGACGTAGTCCTGGGGCGCGGTCAGGGCCTCGAGCCACCCGGCCTGGCTGCTCAGGCGGCTGAGATCCTGGCCGAACGCGGACGCGGCCATCGTCGTCATTCCAACAATTCCAACAATCATCACGAGCAAGACCGGCTTGCGCATGTCGATTCTCCTGAAGAAAGCAAGGATGGGGAACGCAGTCGAGTAAACACCAAAACAGCAGCGCATGGCAAGAGGCCATGGAGTGTGTGTGAGAAACTATCCATCCGGTCCTGAGCCTTAACTCTCTCTTATTACTTGTTTTCCGCGCAGCACAGCGGCAGAGCCGCTCGTTTTCACACACATTTATGCCGGCGTCCTCATCACTGTTCTTTTGAGCGCAAGTTTCGGATAGTATCAATACTAAGGGGTGACCTATCCTCGCCAGTAGGAGGTCACCATGATGATGTCGATGTCACAAGCAATCAATACCGGGACTCAGGAGTCGCGCGGCTCGTCGGATGAAGAGCGGCGCTGGCAAGCGGTCCTGGCCAAGGACGCGAGCTTCGACGGCGAGTTCGTCTACGCCGTGCGCTCGACGGGAATTTACTGCCGCCCGTGGTGTCCGTCGCGCCGGCCGCGCCGCGGACAGGTGGTATTTTTCCCCGCTCCCGCTGACGCCGAGCGCGCGGGTTATCGTCCCTGCCGGCGATGCCATCCGCGCGACGCGAGTCCGCGTCATCGCCAGAACGGACTCGTCGCGCGCCTGTGCCGCACCATCGAGGAAAACGTAGCGCGTCCCGACGCCTCGCTCACCTTGCTCGCGCTCAGCTCCGAAGCCGGCATCAGCCCGCATCACCTACAGCGAGTTTTCAAGCGCATCATGGGCATCACGCCGCGCCAATACGCTGAGGCGTGCCGGGTTGACGGCTTGAAGCGTGGCTTGAAGCAAGGTCAGGACGTGACTCGCGCGCTGTACGACGCGGGATACGGCTCGAGCAGTCGGCTCTACGAGCGCGCCGACGCGCGGCTGGGGATGACGCCCGCCACTTACCGGCGCGGCGGACGCGGAATGCGCATCGGCTATACGATTGTCGAGTGTCCTCTCGGGCGCTTGCTGGTTGCGGCCACTGAACGGGGAGTCTGCGCAGTTTACTTGGGTGACTCGGTCGTGGCGCTCGAGCGCGCGTTGCGTGCCGAATATCCCAACGCTGAAATCGAGCGCGACCGGCGAGGCGAAGGCGGACTCAGCCAGTGGGTCAAGCGCATCCTGAACTATCTGCGGGGCGAATTGCCGAGCCTCGACCTGCCGGTCGACCTGCAAGCGACGGCGTTCCAGTGGCGCGTGTGGCAGGAACTCTGCCGCATCCCCTACGGCTCGACGCGCTCCTACAGCGACGTTGCGAAGGCCATCGGCCGGCCGACGGCGGTGCGCGCCGTAGCGCGCGCCGTCGCCACCAACCCGGTTGCGGTGGTGATACCCTGCCACCGCGTCCTGCATCGCGACGGAACCTTGAGCGGATACCGCTGGGGCCCGGAGCGCAAGCGCAAACTGCTACAGATCGAACGCCGCGCACCAAACCATGGCTCACGAACGCATGAGTCGGCCGGGAATCCGTGAGATTGCGAGCCCCGGGAACGCTCTGCTCAAGGTGTTTCGCCGCGCGCTGGCGGACGGCGTGACGCGCGAGGGATGGCTCGCCGTCGAGGGTCCGCGGTTGGTCGAAGAAGCGCTCGACGCCGGCAAATCTTCGACTAAGGGCAAGGTGACCGTTCAAAGCGTGCTGGTCGCTCGGGGCGTCGTGCAGAAGTTCCGTCCGCTGCTCGAGCGATTGCCCCAGGACGCCGAGGTCGCCGAAGTCCCGGACCGGCTCTTCGATCAGGTGGCGGAGACCGAGACGCCCCAGGGGATCGCGGCGCTTGTCGAGCTAGTCGAGCTGGCCCCGCACGACCTCGATGCTGCAATCGCGCGGCCCGATGCTTTGATCCTCGTCGCCTGTGGATTACAGGATCCCGGCAACCTTGGCACCATGATGCGCAGCGCCCAGGCGCTCGGCGGCTCGGCGCTCATTACCCTGCCCGCCACCGTCAGCCCCTTCAACCCTAAAGCCGTGCGCTCGTCCGCGGGCTCCGTTTTCCGCCTGCCGGTGTTCCGCGGCGTCGAGCCAGTGGCGCTCGTCGAGCGCGCGAAATCAGCGGGCGTCGAGCTCATAGCAGCGGACCGCCACGCGTCGTTGCCGGTAACCGAGACTGACTTCCGCGGTCCGGTGGCTTTTCTAATCGGGCAGGAAGCAGCGGGTCTGCCCGAGGAGCTCGCGCGCCACGCCACGCTGCGCGTCCGCATTCCCATTCGCGCCGACACCGATTCCTTGAACGCTGCCACCGCTGCGAGTATCTTGCTGTATGAGGCGGCTCGCCAGCGCGGCTTCAAATCCTGAGCTACGGCAAGGATGACGACGCATGGGCCTTTTTCCTGAACCAACTCCGCTCGAGTCTTCGTCCTCGGACCGCCGTCCGCTCGCCGACCGTATCCGTCCCGAGACCCTCGAGGAGTACGTCGGGCAGCAGCACCTTCTCGCTCCCGGCAAGCCGCTGCGGCAGCAAATCGAGCGCGACGAGCTCGCGTCGATGGTGCTCTGGGGCCCGCCCGGCTCGGGAAAGACGACCCTCGCCACCATCGTTGCCCGTAAAACGCGCAGCGACTTTGTCCGCTTCAGCGCCGTGCTGGTCGGCATCAAGGAGATCAAGGAGGTGATGGCGGCGGCCGAGAAGACGCGTCGCTACGGGCGGCGCACCATCCTGTTCATCGACGAGATCCATCGCTTCAATAAGGCGCAGCAGGACGCCTTCCTGCCTTACGTCGAGCGCGGTGACGTGATCCTGATCGGCGCGACGACCGAGAACCCGTCGTTCGAGGTGAACTCCGCCTTGCTCTCGCGCGCCAAGGTCTACATGCTCTCGCCGCTGTCGACGGACGAGATTCTGACGCTGCTCGATCGGGCCTTGAAGGACGAGAAACGAGGTCTCGGCGGCGAGCGCGTCGAGATTTCTCCGGATCTGCTGCGGCAGATCGCTATCTTCTCGAATGGTGACGCGCGTGCCGCCTACAACACGCTGGAGACGGCAGTGGCCGCGGCGGCGCGCGACGCGGAGGGGCGCGCCGTCGTCACCGAAGCGATCATCGAGGACGCCATCCAGCGCAAGATGCTCCTCTACGACAAGGCGGGTGAGGAGCACTACAACCTGATTTCCGCGCTGCACAAGTCGGTGCGCAACTCGGACGCGGACGCGGCGCTCTACTGGCTGGGCCGGATGCTCGAGGCGGGTGAAGATCCGCTGTACGTGGCGAGGCGGCTGGTTCGCATGGCCTCGGAAGACATCGGCCTGGCGGACCCGAGCGCGCTGGGCGTCACGGTCGCCGCCATGCAGGCCGTCCATTTCGTCGGCATGCCGGAAGGCAACCTGGCGCTCGCTCAGGCCGCTGTCTATCTCGCGCTGGCGCCCAAGTCAAACGCGCTTTACGCCGGCTACACCGAGGTCCAGACTGACGCGCAAAAGACCGTCGCCGAACCCGTGCCGTTGCACCTGCGCAATCCTGTGACCGGGTTGATGTCGCACCTCGGGTACGGCAAAGGATACCAGCATGCGCACGACGCCCCCGATCGGCTTACCGAGATGCAATGCCTGCCTGACAACCTCAAAGATCGCCGCTATTACCGTCCTACCGACGAAGGCTTTGAAAAGAAGTTGAAAGAAAAGATGCGGGCGATTGAAGAGTGGAGGCAGAAATACGCGAGGTAGGCGGTCCAGCGTTCCGACAGCCTCAAAGGCCTTCAGTGATGAAGCGCTTGGCGTGCTCTTTCAGGATGCAGCGGTCCTGAATGACTTCGAGTCCCGCCTGACTGGCGCGCTTGGCCGCCGCTTTGTGGATCACGCCTTCCTGCATCCAGACGACTTTCGCGCCTTTGCGGATGGCGCTCTCGACAATCGCCGGGACGAACGCGGAGCGGCGGAAAATCACCACGATCTCAGGCCTTCCAGGCACGTCGTCGAGCGAAGCGTAGGCTTTCTCGCCCAGCACTGAAGCCTCGTTGGGATTGATGGGGATGATGCGATAGCCGCGCGCCCTCATGTAAGAGGCGACGCCGTAGCTCGGCCGCGAGGCCTTCGAGGACAATCCCACCACTGCCAACGTCCGGTAGTTCTCGAGCAAGGTGGTGACGGAGTCCGGCGCGGCCGCTCCCCACCGCCGGCTCCACCGCCGCTCGCGGAATTCCGTTCGCTTCGAGACACCCGCTGAGGCCATGGTCCACCTCCTAACGACAGTGACGAATGACACTCCCAATACAGTGACAAGTGACGAACGACCAGTCAAGATGCTCTTTCGACTCTCGCTTTGCTCTCGCCTATCGGTTTCACGGCTCCCTGGCCTGGCGCTCCCTGCTGGCCACGGGCGTCACTGGCCAGTCGTCACTTCTCTCAGCCGAGCCGTTGCGCTCGTCACGCGACGTAACGCTTCGAGAAACCGCTCGTTGTCCTGATGTGTGCCGATGGTGACGCGCAAGGACGTCGGAAAGCCGTAGAGTTTCATGGGCCGCACGATGACGCCCTCGTGGAGCAGACGCACGAAATCCTCCGTACAATCGCGTCCCGTATCGATGAGGAGGAAATTGGCGACCGACGGCGTGTAGTGGACGCCGAGCAGCGTGAGCTCCTCAGTGACGAATTTCATCTCCCGCAGATTTGATTCGACGGAGCGCGACACGTGATCGCGATCGTCCAGGGCGGCGAGCGCCGCCGCCTGCGCGACGCTGTTGGCGTTGAAGGGCGAACGGATGCGGTTGAGCGCCTCGATCAGCTCGGGGTGGCCCATCCCGTAGCCGATGCGCAGTCCCGCGAGGCCATGCACTTTCGAAAAAGTGCGCAGGACGAGAACGTTGCGCCCGGCGCGCACGTAGTCGAGCGAATGAGAATAGTCGGGGTGCGGGACGTAATCGGCGTACGCCTCGTCGAGCACCACCAGGACGCGCGGCGGCAGCGCGTCGAGCAGGCGGTCGAGTTCCTCGGCCGTGAACATCGTCCCGGTCGGGTTGTTGGGATTGCCGAGGTAGATGACCTTGGTGCGCTGCGTGACGGCGCGTGCCATCGCCGCGAGATCAAAGGTCATATCGCGCATTGGTGTCAGCACCAGACCCGCGCCCATCTCCTCGATGGCCAGCCGGTAGATGTAGAACGCCGACTCCGAGGTGATCCCCTCGTCACCCGCCGTCAGAAAAGTCTTCCCCACCAGCTCGATCAAGTCGGTCGAGCCCGCGCCGAGGATGATCTGCTCCATGTCGAGCCCGTGAATCCGGGCGAGTTTCTGGCGCAGATAGTAGCCGTGCCCGTCGGGGTAGAGATGCACTTTGTCGAGCGAGCGGCGGATGGCCTCGAGCGCCCGGGGCGACGGTCCGAGCGGATTCTCGTTCGAGGCCAGCTTGATGGCCGTGCGGCCCAGTTCGCGCTCGACTTCTTCCACCGGCTTGCCGGGAGGATAAGGCCGAATGCGATTCGACCAGGGCGGCAGCAATTCGAGAATGGATGATCGCCGCATAGCGGAAAACGTACTGACGCTGTCATTCTGAGCCCTTCGCTGTCATCCTTGAGCGCAGCGAAGGATCTCGCTCCGTCGCTCAGGGTAGACTTCGCGAAGAATCTGCTTTAGTTGTTTCGAGCCACTTCCGAGATTCTTCCTTCGCGTTGCTCAGGACCGCCTTCGGCTTCCTCGGAATGACACCGTGGACTAGTTTCCAGCAACCTGCTAAAGGATAAAAGATGTCAGCCGGGTTCTCAACTCTTATCCTTTCCTTTTGGTGCCTCCCATTCCTTGAGCCGCTTTACTTCACCAGGCGTCAGAGCGCGGAACCGGCCTGGACGGAGGCCCTCGTCGGTCAGGAACGCCATGCGCACCCGCCTTAACTTTACCACCGGCTGTCCGATGCGCTCGAACATGCGGCGCACCTGATGGTAGCGCCCTTCGACCAGAGTGATTTCATACCACGGTTTGTCGCGCTCGGCCAGCGGTCGAATCCGCGCCGGCGCGGTGGGGCGTCCGTCGAGCACGATGCCCTTCTCGAGCTTGGCCAGGGCAGCCGGCTCCGGAAGGCCTTCGAGTTTGACGTGATAGGTGCGCGGCACCGCCGAGGCGCGCGCCATCAGCTTGTGAGCGAGGTCGCCGTCGTTGGTCAGCAGCATCAGGCCCGAGGAACCGTAGTCAAGCCTGCCCACCGGGTATACTCGCTCCTTCACGCCGCGCAGCAACGAGACCACGGTCGGGCGGCCTTGCGGGTCGCTGAGCGTCGAGACGTAGCCCGGCGGTTTGTCGAGCAGCAGATAGACGTGCTGGCGCGCCGGGCGCAGCAGCCTGCCGCTGACCTTGATGTGATCGCGCTCGGGATCGGCCTTCGAGCCCAGTTCCATAACCCGCTGGCCGTTCACCGTCACCAGGCCCTGGACAATCAGTTCCTCGGCCTTGCGTCGCGACGTGATACCGGCGGCGGCGATGATCTTCTGAAGGCGTTCCTGCATTTCTTCCGGGATTCAGGGTTTGCGCTCAGCTTGCGCGACGCCGTCGGGCGCGGGCGATTCCACCGCCGCGGATTCCGCCGGCGCGTCGCCCGGCCCAGATTCAGGCACAGACGACGCAGCCTCGGCCGGCGGCCTATGGCTCGCGATTTCGCTGGGGATGGGCGGCCCCGCCTCACTGGCCTCGGCTGGCGTACCTGCGCTCTCCGCCGGAGTCGGCTCCGCCGCTGCCGCGGGCTGTTCCGAAAGAGCAAGCTCCGGTCCGAGCGCCTGCCGCGCCAACTCCTCGAACTCGCGCAAGCTGGGCAGCTCGCTCGTATCCTTCAAGCCGAAGTGCACCAGGAAATCGCGCGTGGTGCGATAGAGGATCGGACGGCCCACCACGCTCTTCCGTCCCGCCGTGACCACGAGCTTCTTCTCCATCAGCGTGTGGATGACGCCGCCGCAGTCGACGCCGCGAATCTCCTGAATCTCGGGCACCGTCACCGGCTGTCGATACGCGATGACCGCGAGTGTCTCGAGCGCCTGCTTCGAAAGCCGGAGCGGCGGCTTCAGGCTCTTGACGAATTTGCGCACCACTTCGTGGTGCTCGGCCTTGGAGGAGAACTTGTAGCCGCCGGCCACTTGGCGGATCTGGATGCCGTGGTCGGCGCGCTCGAAATCCTGAACCAGCTCCTCGAGCTTCCGCTTCACGCGCTCGCGCTCCTCGCCTTCGAGAGCCTTCGCGATCACCTCGATCGTCACCGGTTCGGGTGCGACGTAGAGGATCGCTTCGATCAGCGCCTGGAGCGTTTCGTCGGTCAGCATGACTTCCAATCAACGATTGCCATCGGTCGGCATTTAGCAGGAATCCATCTCAATGTTTTCAATAAGTTACACGCCACAGATCCATATAAACTATGTATTATCAGTAGTATGTAGAGATTTCAGGTTCGTTCTTGACGCCTCTGTTGATTCTAAATAACTTCTTCGGTTCGTTCCTGCAAATCCGAATAATCGCGACTTCCGGACATTTCACGCGGTGAAGCGCTTGCTTGGCCTTAGACTCGACCGGACGCCATTCCAGCGTGACACGCTAATCGTGACCAAAGCTCTCTTCCAGATTCGCCTCCAGCAAGTTGGCGTTAGTATCCGCCATAATCTCCTCGAAGCGCTTGCTGCGATGAATGGTGATGGGAGCGAACAGCTCCTTCTGCCGCAGCAGAATAGCGCGCAGCCGCACCATCTCGAGCAGCGCGAGCAGCAGCGCCACCAGCGCCTGGCGCGTGACATAGCCGGCCATCAAGTCTTCGACGCGCACCGGATGCGGGTTGGCCATCAGCACCAGCTTGACGTGCTCGATCATCTCCGCCACCGTCACTTGTTCGCGCTGGATGCCGAGCGAAGGGCGCTTTTTGGCGCGCTCCAGAATCTCGCGAAAGGTCGTGATGAGGTCGAACATGGAGACGGCGAGACCGGGCTCGTCCTCCGCCTCGACGAATTCGCCGATCCCCGGTTGCGTCCACATCGCGTCCTCGACCATGCGCTTCGACTGCAGCATCTCCGCCGCGTTCTTGAACTGCTCATGCTCGAGCAGCCGCTGCACCAGCCCGGTGCGCGGGTCTTCCAGCTCCTCGGCCGGCGCCGTCGGGTCAGGCGGAAGCAGCATCCGGGACTTGATGTGGATGAGCGTCGCGGCCATGAAGATGAATTCACCCGCCACGTCGATATTCATCTCTTCGAGCAGGTGGAGGTAGTCGAGATACTGCTTGGTGATCTTGGCGATGGGAATGTCGTAGATGTTGATCTCCTGCTTGCGGATCAGGTCAAGCAGCAGGTCGAGCGGGCCTTCATAGGTGTCAACCTTCACGGATGGCGACGCGACAGCAGCGTGGGTGGCGCGCTTCGCCGCAGGACTCGGAGCCGGTTCCTGCCCGGCGCTCTCGGGTTCCTGGGGTTCTGACGGTGTGGAATCCAAGCTGTTCATCAGGGATGGGAGATGTCACAGGCTCGAGAGAGGGAGCCGCAGTCCTGGAAAGGTGGGCGACTCGATAGCATCTCCCGGACCGAAAACGCCCACAACGTGATATTTCCCCTTTTCCAGGCGGAGGACCTCGAGGCGCGGCTCGAACGGCTCGAGCAGCCAATACTCCTCGACGCCAAATTGCGCATAGCGGTCGCGCTTCACAAAGCGGTCGATGAGGCGCGACGAGTCCGAGAGAATCTCGATCACCAGATCGGGCGCGCCCTCGATGGATGCCGCCTTCACAATCGATCGCCGCGCCTTCGATACGAATAGAATGTCGGGCTCGAGCACGGTGGAAGGATCGAGCACCACGTCGCAGGGCGCTATAAACACTTCGCCGAGATCGTGTTGTCGCACAAAAGACCGCAGCTCCGCGAAGAGGTTTCCAGCCTTACGCTGATGTTCAACGTTGGGTGCAGCAGACACTAAGAGCTCTCCTTCGATCAACTCGTACCGGTTGCGGTCGGGCGGAATCTGCCGAAGGTCACTGTAAGTAAGGCGCGTGGTCGCTGTTGCCATACTGGAATTATACTCCACTCATCCCCACCAAATTGCGCCTGCTACGTCAAGTGCACGGCTTTGCGCACTTCAGACATCGTCGCCTCGGCGACTTTGCGGGCGCGCTGCGTGCCCTCGTCCAGGACGTCCCACACCAGTTGCGGGTTTTGTTCGTACTGCTTGCGGCGCTCCTGAATGGGCTTCAAGCGCTCGTTCACGAACCCAGCGAGGAGCGCTTTGCAATCAAGGCACCCGATCTCCGCCGTCCGGCACTCGCGATTCACCCTGTCGATCACCGCGGGCGCAGAGAAAATCTTGTGCAGGTCGAAGACCGGGCAGACGTCGGGGTTACCCTTGTCCGTCCGCCGCTTGCGGGCCGGGTCCGTGATCATGGTAGCGAGTTTCTTGTTCACCACCTCCGGCGGGTCGGAGAGGAAAATGGCGTTGTTGTAGCTCTTCGACATCTTGCGGCCGTCCGTGCCCGGCAAACGCGGCGAGTGGGTGAGCTGCGCCTCAGGTTCGGGAAAGATAGCGCCGTAGAAATTGTTGAACCGCCGCGCAATCTCGCGCGTCAGCTCGACGTGCGGTACCTGATCCTCGCCCACCGGGACGGCGTTCGCTTTGTACATCAGGATATCTGCCGCCTGGAGCACTGGATATCCCAGAAAACCGTACATGTGCAGGTCGCGGTCGCGGATATTCTCGAGCTGTTCCTTGTAGCTCGGGACGCGCTCGAGCCACCCGAGCGGCGTGATCATGGAGAAGATCAGATGGAGCTCGGCGTGTTCGAGGATGCGCGACTGGACGAAGAACGTCGCCTTCTTCGGGTCGAGCCCCGCGGCCAGCCAGTCGGTCACCATCTCGCGGATGTTCTCCTGGAGGCCGGAGGTGTCCGCGTAATCGGTGGTCAACATGTGCCAGTCGGCGACGAAGTGGTAGCTTTCGTACTCGTCCTGAAGGCAGACCCAGTTCGAGAGCGCGCCCACCAGATTCCCCAGGTGAAGCTTCCCCGTTGGACGCATGCCGCTCAGGATGCGGGGCTTCGCGGGCGCATGGGCGGCGCGGGGAGCACCGCTCGCGGGCGCCTCCGAGGTCGCCGACCGTTGAGAGGGTCGGACCGGTGCAAGTTGACTGGACGGTTCGGTCATCTTTGCGAACATCCTCGATCGCGTGCGATTAGAGCGCGCCGAAATCCTGTTCAGATGCGCGCCCGCCGCGGCAGGTGACGCGCCGATAAAAGCATCGTAGCATAGGCGTTGGTGAAAGGCGAAACGACGGGCCTGCGCATCGCGGCTGGATTCAGGCAGCGCCAGCTTGGCGCTTGCCCTGGTCGGTCAGGGCGTAGAAGTCGCTGCCGCGCGACTCGAGCAATCCCTCCGCCACCAGCTCCTTGATGGCGTCGAGCACTGCTGCGCGCTCGCCGGGGTCGTTGCCGCCAGCCTCGAACAACACGTGCAGGTCGAGGACGTCCTTATTCATCTTCGTGAACATTTCGAGTACGCGGCTCTTGAGTGGTTTCATGCGACACCTTGGACTTCATCTTAACTGAAATAAGCAAGTCGCGACTTCCCGAGTCACTCGTGCGGAGCTTGCAGGCTCCGGTAGAGGATACCTGAGACGCGCGCCCCGAAAAGCATCACGGCGGAGGAGACGTACGCCCAGGTCATAAGCGCGACCATGGCGCCGATCGAGCCGTAGACGTGGCGGTAATTGAAGCGCGGCAAGAGCAGCGTGAACACGGCGCGCGCGGCGTGCCAGAGCACGGCGGTAAGGAAAGCGCTGGGCAGCACCTGGCCGAAATGCATCTTGCGATTGGGCAGGTGCTCGAAGATCGCCACGAACATGGCGAGCGTCAAGGCGAAGCTTGCCGCCATGAGGAACAGGCGGTAGGCATATCCCAGCAGGAAACGCGCGGGCTCCGACGCCGAGCTTTGCACCCAGTAGCGAAGATAGGCGTTCAGGCCGACGAGGGTTGAGGAGGCCAGGATCACGAGGCCGAAGATCATCGACATCTCGAGCGCCAGGAGCCGCCGTTGTACAAAGGTTCGCTCCTTCTCCACTTCCCAGGCGCGATTCAGCGCTTTCTCGATGGGCAGGAACACGCCCGCTGAGGCCCAGAGCAGCAGCAGGAACGACGCGAAGCCCAGGCGTCCGTAAGCCTTCGAGATGCCTTCCAGGTTCTGGAGGATGAAATCCGGCTTCATGGGCAGAACCGGTTCGAGCACCACGGCCAGCCGGCCTGCGAGTTGGTAGTGGTGGATATAGATACCGCTCAAGCCAAGCAGGAGCAGCAGAAAGGGGAAGATCGAGAGGACGCTGTAGTAGGCGATAGAGGCGGAAACGGCCAGCGAGTCATCGGTGTAAAACTTCACCAGGGCTTCGCGGAGCACGTGAAGCACCAGGCGCCATCGCCCCGTCCACTTGGCACGGTCGTCCACCAGGATCTGAGTCGCCATGGCGATTGCCGGTCGGCGGGGCCGCGGACATCGCGGCTTTCGCCGCTCGCGTTTGCCCGTCAAGTTATAATAATCCTGTTTGCGGGCGTGATGCCCCTTTTTGGGCGCGGCCCGGAAAGCAGACAGCATGGCGAGCGAAGCTGAAATTGCCGAAGAAAACCGCAAAGTGCGGCGGCTGCAATTGGTCGTCGACCTGGTGACCAATCTACTCTGGCAGTCTGACATCCCCTTCGAAGAGGCCTCAGAGCTCGTCGCGCAGACACGGCAGTTCGCCCTCAACCTTTTTCCCGACAAAGAGCAGACCTACGACCTCATCTATCAGTCGCGATTCCGTCGCGTGTTGGCGGAGAAATACCGGCTGATGTGACGGCGGTTGGGGGCGAGCGCGGACTGCGGCCGGCCATCCGCCCGCCATCGGGCCGATCTGTGGGCGTCCTTACTTTTTCGCGGGTGAAGCGGGAGCGGGCGTGCGGGTGACGGAATGCAGGTCAGCGGTGACGGTGCCGACGGAAATCATCGCCTTGACGCGCAGCGGCAAGCGCTCAGCGTCGTCACTGAACCAGATCTGCATCCGCCCCTTCCTTTTCAGCAAGCCTCCGAAGACGGTAGGCTCGACGCGAAACGCCGAGCGAGTCCCGATCGGCGTGCGGATGCTCTCGAGCGCCTGCACCTGGACCCGGACGTCGGCGGTTTTCGAGCCGTCGTTGATGGGCAGGCGGATTTCCTGTCCGACCCGGAGCGGCTGGCGTCGGACGAAATAGAACGCATTGACGACGTCGTGAACGCAGGCAGGGATTTCGTTCTCGGCGTGCTTGGCGGATGCGCCCTTAGCCGCCAAGTCCTGCTCGTCGAGTATAGCGAGCTTTCGTGTGCCGTCAAAGACGATGCGGGTGTTCTTGTGGCGGCGTCCTTCGTTGATCCGTTTCTGGATGCTGTCGGAGCACAGCGTGTCGGGATTGAAGAATGAATCGAATTCATCCTGCACGGTGTAAAGCAGCGAAACAAACCCGCGCGATTGCGCCGTGGCCTTCACTTCGTACAGCTCTTTCGATCCTTGCGTAACCTTCGAAATCGTCGCCGTCGCCTGACCACCCGGGAAGACCTCCCAGCTCAAGTCATAGGTCAGTGTCTCGCCGGGAGCAAACGGCGTCGCCGGCGTCTGCTGGGCCCGTCCGATACTCCGGGGGAACAGCAGGAGCACCGCCAGTCCGATTCCAGCGGCGAATCCGGGAATTGTCTTGGAGATAGCGCGTCGAGTTGGAGGTCGGGTCTCCGATGGTCGAAGGGAGCGTATCATCATCCAGTCGATTTAGACGCCAACCACGGCGAAAGGGCAGCTTATCCTACCGCAAGGCGAGCTTGAGAACTAGAAGAACAACGCCCGCGACGTATCCGAGCGCCGCTTGGTACTCGCGATTCCTCTTGTAGCGCGCCCACTGAAATCCCCCTCCTTCTTCCGCCGTCGGCGCAGCCTTCGAGCGCACTGGGAACAGAAACGGCACGGCTACTGCGTAGCGGTCGTAAACTTCCCCGAATGTCTGGCGCAGAAAGTCCTCCTCGCGGCGCATGACCGGCCAGTAGACCAGAAGGAAGAGAGCCAGAAACGCGATGCCCAGGGCCCACGATCCACCCGCCACCGCAAAGCCCAACCCGAGGAGCAGGCTCCCAAGATAGAGCGGGTTGCGTGTGTAGGCGTACGGACCGCCGGTCGCGAGCCGCTGGTTCTTGTCGAGACAACCGGCGGCCCAGCCGCGGGCAACGAGTCCGGCAAGCGCGATCGCGGCGCCGATCCCGAGCAGCCGGAGAGTTGGCTGGGCGAGGACCAGGTAAGCGACGCCCAGCGCGAATCCCAGCGGCACGCGCAGCCGCGCGGCCTGCTCGCTGTAGCTAAGTCCCATGCGCCCTCGCGCGGCGTTGGTGAACAGCTTCGAGCACCGCTTCGACGCTGATTCCCGGCAGGTAGGACTGATTTCCGCCCCGGCGCGTGTGATCGATGGGGCCGTAGTTCGAAAGCGCGATGTCCGCGGCGGAGAACGGGCCGTTGCGTGCCGGGTCGGTCGGGCCATAGATGGCGACGATGGGCGTCCCGACTGCTGCCGCCAGGTGCAGCGGGCCGGTATCGCCGCCGACGAAAAGCTTGGCGCGTCGGGCGAGCGTGATGAATTGCGTCAGCGTCGAGCGAAACAGCCTGGCCTGCGAGGATTTGGCGCGCGTGATAATCCCCTCGATCAGTGGCTCCTCTTCGGGCGAACCAGTCACCAGGATCTTCCAGGGAAGCTCGCGCTCGAGACGCTGAATCAGTTCCGCGTAATTCTCCGGCGCCCAGCGCTTCGCCATCCAGCCACCGCCGGGATTGATGATCATGAATTCTTGGACCTCGAGCTTCGTGAGCTGCTGCTCGATAAACTGGTCGTCTTCAGCTCGCCGGGGCAGCGAAAACCGCCAGTGTTCGCGCGACGGACGCTCGGCCCCCAACCGTTCGACCAGTGCCAGGCTTTCTTCCACCACATGAACGCCCTCGCGAATTGGGACACGCTCGGTGTAGAACGCCGCCGCCAGCGGCTCGCGCAGCCCGTACTCCGAGAACCCGACCCGTTGTCGGGCCCGGCTGAGCCGGGCGATGAGCGCTGACTTCAGGAGTCCCTGAAAGTCGATGGCGGCGTCGAAGGGAAGCTCGCGCAGCTCGAGCAGACTCCGCACTACCCCTTCCAACGTTGTCGCCGACGCGAGGCGGCGCCGCCAGCCCAAGGTGTCGAAGGCGAGCACCCGCCGGACGAAGGGATTGCCTTGAAGCAGCGGCGCATAACGGGGTTCGATGGTCCAGTCGATACGCGCGCCGGGAAACGCCTCACCCAGCGCGGCGACGGCCGGCAACGTGTGGATGATGTCGCCGATGGAACTGAGTCGAATGACCAGAAAATCCATCTTGGGAACACTGGAAAGCGGCGGACGCGAGAAAGTCATGCCGCGCTGCTCTCAACGGCGCGTGTCGTCCGCCGTCCTCCGGGCGAGCTGGGCGAGCATCGCGCGAGTTGAGTGCGTCTTCGCGTCGCCCACGATGCGAACCGTCCCACCCAGCTCTTTCATCACCTCGCGCTCGGGAACAGTGAGCTCGGTGTAGTCGGTCCCCTTGCAGTGGACGTCGGGACGCAAGTCGCGCAGCACCGCTTCCGCGGAGGTCTCATCGAAGATGACGACGTAATCGACCGACTCGAGTGCCGCGAGCAGGTCAGCACGCGCTGCGGCGGGCAGGAGCGGCCGGCCTGGACCCTTGAGCGCCCGGACGGCGTGGTCATCGTTGACGCCCACCACGAGCACGTCGCCCTCGGCGCGGGCTCCCGCGAGGTAACGGACGTGGCCCACGTGGAGCAGGTCGAAACAGCCGTTGGCGAAAGCGATGCGCTTGCCTTCGCGCCGCAGGCGTTCACCGAGCGCCGCGACCTCGGAGCGGGAAATGATCTCGGCACTCACGCGTTGCGGATAGCCTCCTCGAGTTCGGCGCGGGTCACTGTCGCGGTGCCGCTCTTCATCACCACCAGTCCTCCGGCGCAGTTCGCGAGCATCGCGGCGTGCAGCGGGCTCGCGCCTGCCGCGAGCGCCAGAGTGAAGGCGGCGATCACGGTGTCACCCGCGCCGGTGACGTCGGCCACCTGGTCGGAGCCGAAGATGGGGAGATGACGCGGTTTGCCGCGCGGCTCGAACAGGACCATGCCCTCCCGGCCGCGAGTTACCAGCAAGGCCTGGAGCGCCTGGCGCCGCAGCATCTGCATGCCCAGGCGATCGAGCAGCGCGAGATTGTCACCGATGCGCTGCCCGAACGCCGCCTCGATTTCCGGTTCGTTGGGCGTGGCAGCGGTGGCTCTTCGGTAGCTCGCCACGTCGTAGCGCGAGTCCACGGTGATCACGAGATCACTCCGAGCGTTGCTCGCTTGCCGGCGCAGCCAGTCAACCTCAGCGGCACTGGTCGCGCCGTAGCCGTAATCTGATACTAGCAAGGCGGAAGCGTGCGACAGCGCTCCGAGTGCTTTCTCGCTCAAACGGCGTCGCGTCTCGAGTGTGAGCTTTGTTGGCTCGCGATCCACGCGAACGATTTGTTGCGGATGCCCGTGCGAGAGGACGCCGAGGACGCGAGACTTGGTGGGGGTCTGATAGCCGCGCCTCCGAAGGATTCGCCGCGTCGGCACGCCCTTCTCCCGGAAGGAGCGGAGCAGCGCCTCGCCTGCTTCGTCCGCGCCCACCACCCCGACGGGCGTGACGTGCGCTCCCAGGTCCACCAGGTTGTTCGCGGCGTTGGCGCCTCCGCCCGGCACGATTTGCTTCGAGCGCTGTTTGAGAATCAGGACTGGCGCCTCGCGTGAGACGCGGGCGATTTCGCCGTGGATAAACTCATCCGCCACCAGGTCGCCCACGAGCACGATCCTTTGGCCGCGGAAGCGTTCGACGATCCCCAGCAGGGCGGCGCGGTCGGAGGCGCTGATCTTCATGCCTCCTGCGCCTCCTTGACCACTTCGAGCGCGGCGCGGTGTACGCTCTCCACACTCACGCCTAGCATGCAGCGGAAGTCGATAGGACACGCGCGTAACCCGCAGGGGCTGCAGGCGACGGCCTGCTTGACGACACGAGTGTGCGCGCCGAGCGGGCCGGTGGCTCGCTCGTTGGTCGAACCAAAAATCGCGACCAGCGGCACGCCCAGTGACGCCGCCAGGTGCATGGGGCCCGAATCGTTGGTGACAACCAACCGGCACTGGTCGAGCAACGCCATCAATTGGCGCAGCGAAGTCTCGCCCGCAACGATCGTCGGCGTGTGTTCCATCTCACCGGCGATCGCCTCGGCCAGCGGCTTCTCTTCAGCGGAGCCGAAGATTAGCACATCGGCATGCAGCGCCCCAATCAGGCGGTCGGCGAGGTCGGCGTAGTATTCGAGCGGCCAGCGCTTGGCGGGGCCAAACGAAGCGCCCGGGCACAGTCCCACGAGGAAACGCGGACCGTAGAGCCCCAGCGACTCGATGTGGTTGCGCGCCCAAGTCTTTTCTGTCTTGGTGACGGCGAGCCGCACTTCCTCGATCGGCGTGGGCTTGGGAATCACTCCGGCGCGATAGACAAGCTGCAAGTAATAATACGCGTGATGGCCGTAAGCTGCAGGTTGCGGAACCTCGATCGCCTCGGTCAGCAGAGGCCGCCGTCCATCGCGCGCGTAGCCGATTCGCGTCCGGATGCCCGCGAGCCATGCCATCCAGGCGGCGTGGAAGGCGTTCTGAAAGAGGATGGCGGCGTCGAAACGCTCGGCGCGCAGCGTGCTCACCAACTTCCGCAATCCTGCAGCGCCGTGGTGGTCGCCCGTCGGGTCATAGACGATGAGCCGATTCGCCGCCCCGTGATTTAGGAACAGCTCGCTCACCCAGGGCTTCGAAACCAGCACGATCTCCGCCTCGGGATACGTCGCCCGCAGCGCCTCGAGCGCCGGCAGTGACATCACTGCGTCGCCGATCCAGTTGGGAGTCCGGACCAGGATCTTTCCGGGTTGTCGAATCGCACTAGGGCGTACGATCACTGCGCTTACTCCTCGTCTTGACGCTGCCTCAGGCGCGCAAGCAACGCGTCCTCGAACGCCTGGGCTTCGGTGACTTCGGTCTCGGTAGCACAACAGACGATTGGCAATTCCGAAGACCACGCTGTGGGAAAATTCATGGCGTCTTTCTCGGTCGTCACCAGCGCCTCCGCGCCGCGCTCCTGGGCGCGCGCGCCAAGGCGGCGAAGCTCGGCTTCGTGGTAGACGTGATGGTCGCGGAACGGCTCATAGCCCGCGATCGAAAATCCCCAACTCCGGAGGTTGCTCAGAAAGGCTTCGGAGTTTCCGAGTCCGCAGAAAGAGTAAACCGGTTTCTCCTTGAGTGCTTCCGGAGCCTGAACTGCGCCGCTCGGCAAGTCTATCAGACTACAGAGCTTCGTTCGGCTGTGAAAGATGCTAGCCCGCGGATTCACTCCGCGAACCTGTGCTTCGAGCGGAGCCGGGTCCGCGAGTTCGACGCGCGTCAGGACAACCAAATCGGCGCGCGCGAGCGCGGTGCAAGGCTCGCGCAGCGTGCCGGCGGGCAACAGCGCTTCATGCGCCAGGTCAATCGTCGAATCCAGCGTCACCACGTCGATGTCGCGCGCGAGCGCCAGGTGCGAGAACCCGTCATCGAGCAGGTGGACGTCGACCTGGAAGCGATCCTCGGCGATTCGCCCGGCTTGGTAGCGGTCCGCGGCCACGATGATGGGTGCCTCGGGAAGCTCTCGGGCGAGCCACGCCGGCTCATCGCCCACCGTGCGAGGATCGGCAGCGCGTTCCGGCTGAGGCTGGAGAACGATTATCCTCGCGCCGCGCCGACGGCCGTAGCCTCGCGTCAGAATGCTGGGCCGGTGTCCGCTTGCGAGCAGGCGTCGCGCTATCCACACGACCAGCGGGGTCTTCCCTGTTCCTCCGACCGTGAGATTGCCGACGCTGATCACCGGGCAGGTAAGATGCCGCGTCGTGATCCACCCGCGCCGGTAGGCGGCGTGACGCATTGCCACTCCAGCGCGGAATACGTCCGCGAGTGGACGCAGAAAGGGCGAAGGAGTTCGCCGGGACTGAGGTTCGCCGCCGCTCATCGCCGCCAGGTTCTTCGTCTCGGTTTCTTGGGCCATGGAGGAACGCATGAAGACGAGTCAACCCGTCGAATCGCCAAACTTTAAGTACGTATCCAGCCGAGCGAGGATGCGTTCCGTCGACCCGGATTCTCTCTCGATCACGCTCTTCGCCGCCTCCCCTAGACGATGCCGCTCGTTTGAATCTTCGAGCAGCCGTAGCGTCTCGCGCGCCAGCTCGGAAGCATTCTGCACCTGGACCGCAGCCTTCTCTTTCAGGAACAGCGCCGCAATGTCGCGAAAGTTCTGCATATGCGGGCCGAACAGGATCGGCTTGCTCGAAAACGCTGGCTCGAGCAGATTGTGGCCGCCCGCGGGAACGAGGCTGCCGCCCACGAAGACGAGGTCCGCGAGTTCAAAGAGGCCTGCCAGCTCACCGATGGTATTGAGCAGAAGAACCTGGCGTGACTCGAGCTGTGCTGCCAGTTCTGTGGCCGCTGGTTCGAGCGCCGTGCGGCGCACGAAAGCGAGTCCCGAGCGCGCCAGGAGTTGAGCGACCTCTTCAAAGCGCGCCGGATGACGCGGTGCGAGGATGAGCAACGCCTTCGGATGCGACCGGTGGATTGCCGACCAGGCTTCGAGCAGGAGCGCCTCTTCGCCTGGCATCGTGCTTCCCGCGACGATCACCGGACTGCGTCCAGCAGCCTCGAGCGCTTTGACGAGCAGGCCGGAAAGCGAACCGCGCTCCCGCGGGCGGCTGTCGAACTTGATGTTCCCCGTCACCGCGACGCGCTCCGCAGGTACGCCGAGCGCCTTGAAACGCTCGGCGTCGCTCCCCGTCTGGGCGTAGACGCCGTCGACGACGCTGAGCACTCGTCGCATGAATGGACGCGCGAGGCGATACCCGCGGAATGAGCGATCGGAGAGCCGGGCGTTGACGACGAGCACCTGTGCACCCTCCTGGTGCGCCATGCGTAGCAGGTTCGGCCACAACTCCGTCTCCACGATCACGACCAGCGCGGGCCGAATCCGCTTCACCACGCGGCGCGTCGACCAGGCCCAATCGAGCGGCAGGTAAAACCGGCCGTCGACAACCGCGGTCCGCGAAGCCGCGACTCCCCCGGCGGATGCGTTCGGTGACGGCGCCGGCAACCGGTCGTCGCCTGCCTTGCGCCCCGCCGGCGTCACGTGACTCATGAAGATTTTGCGCTCCGGGTGGCGCCGACGCAATTCGCGAATCAGTCCTGCTACTGCCAAGGTTTCGCCCACCGACACGGCGTGGATCCAGATCGCTCCGCGCCGCTCTTGTGCGAATGAGGCGGGGAGGAATCCAAATCGCTCGCGCCAGCCAGCCCCGGAGACGATGTTTCCCCGCAGCCGCCACAGGTAGTAAGGCGCGCTGAGTACCACGCCGACACTGAACAGCAGGCTGTAGAGTAAGAACATCGCGGGATGGATGCCGGGCAGGCTTCGAGAATCAAGCCGCCGCCGATTATAAGCCGATTCTCGCCGGTGGGCAAACCTACACTGCTTAACCGAGCCGACGAGGGCGGAAGCCCGCAGGGCGTTCAATGATGAGACGGCGAGGTGCCCGGCGACGATGGTGTTGCAGCCGCAGAAGGGCTCGCGGCGAGCTGCCGGTAGGCGTCGGCAATCACCTCGGCGGCAAGCTCGGGCGCGTGCCAGTGGCGATTCTCAAGGGTGGGCTCGAGTTCACTCCTCGCCTCGCTGAGCGGCTTTCCTTCCTTGATGCGTATCTCGACCTCGTTCTGCAGCCACTCGAGGAACTGGCGGAACCGGACGAGGTCCTGCTTGGAGCCGGGTGCACCGTGCCCGGGTACGTAAACCTCAGCGTCCGATGTCTCGAGTTGGTGGAGCAACGCGATCCAGCGACCGAGGTCGCGGGTGCGCAAGCTCGAGCTCAAACGCGGGAAATAATCGTTGGAGAAGAGGCTGCCCAGGAAGAGGACCTTCTCAGCAGGCAGGTAGACGACGGTGTCGGAAGTGGGCGAGCCGGCTCCCAGGCTAGGCGCCACCCCGGTCGAGTAATTGGTCAAACGCACTTCCTCGCCACCCAGGCGCAAAGTGGTGGATCCCGTGAACGTCTGGCGCGGCGGTGTAGGATGGATGCCGCGCATGCGCGCCTGCAGCCGCCAGTCGCCCTCGAGCCGGCGCGCCAAGTCGGCCCGGTACAACCGCATCTCGAATTCGGTCGCCGGCGAGGAAAGAATCGTCGCCTGGAGGTCGACGAAAACTTCGTTACCCAGCACGCGGTCGCCGTCCGAGCTGGTGTCGATCACGTATTTCACCGGCGCGTCAGTTCGCTCGCGAATCTCGTAGAGCAGCTCTCGTGCGTGGAAAGGGGTGTTGGCGGTATCCACCACAATCACGCCGTCCGGGGTGACGATAAATCCTGCTGTGCCGGCGCGTTCGAACTCCGGGTCGCCGTCCTGGTCGAGCACGTCGTCGGGCAGGTAGAGGAATACGTGCGGCTTGATCTCGCGTACCGTGTAGAGTCCGCCGGGGGGCAAAGGGGGAGTTGGTGGTGAACCCGAAGCCGGAGAGACCGCGCCAGCCGGAACCAAGGACAAGCTTGCCAGCACCAGCGTGGCCGCTAGCCTGACGGCTGACACCTGACGATGGTTGTTGCTCCTAGATGTCCACATAAACCTGCGCGCGCCAGCCGTCGGTGGTGTTTTCCAGAACGAGCTGATGGTAGGTGACGGCTTTGACCAGTAATTTGATGCGATGCCGCGCCGGATCGAATTTCTCGCCCCTTGCCACCGCGACCAACGCCTGCTCGGTGAGGCGGGTGATGGTAAAGTGCGAGAAAAGCCAGCCTTCGGCGTCGCAGCGGTAGAGGATCTCGCTCAGCCAGTCGACCAGCAGATTCGCGGCGCTTGAGCTCGTGATTTCGAGTGTCACTTCGTGCGCCGGTCGAATCGTGTCGAGATCCACCATGAGGTCGGTGAGAGCGCGCGCCGCATTGATGAGGACCTCTTCGCGCGTTCTCCCCCTCGCCTCGAATCCGACGTCCGCCGTGTGTTCAAGTATTCGAAAGGGCGTCATCTGGCAGCTATCAGCAATCGCCAACCGCTTTCACGACTCTATCATACCGGAGTTACTGCCGCGTCTGGTAGCGTGACGCCAGGGAAGGCTCCGCTGCTTCCCGCAGGCACGGCGCGATGGCCGCTTGAAAAGTCTCGCAGCCTTTGGCCATAATGAACCCAGGTGCTTCAAGGAAGGGCGTCATGGGGATTGTGCAGCGCTTGCTCAAGGGCGACCGGAAATTCTGGTTCGTTTGCTACGGGTGCATGGGACAGACTGGACACGACACGCTGAAGTCGGTGTTTTATTCCGAAGTGCCGCCGGTCGAGGTCCTGGGCCGGCCGTGGCAGCAATGTCCGCGTTGCGGTGGGACCAACACCAAGTCGTTTCAGCAGCTCAAGGACGAGGGATCGGACTCCGCGGTGTGGGGATTGGAGCGTGTTGTCAGGAAATATCCGCGGAGCCAGTTCCAGCTCGACAGCCCACCCGCCAGGACGCGAGCGGCGCGATAGGCATCGCCGAGGCATACGGCGCGCCTTCAGATGCGAGAGAGCTGTTCAAGCAACGCGGTGCGGATCTTTTGCTGCTCGCGTGAATCGAGTTTGGCCCCACCCGCCGTCAGGTAGAAGACGTCGATCACCTTCTCGCCTTCCGTATCAATCAACGCCACCTCGGTATTGCAGCCCAGCTCCGACAGGGTTGAGCTGACACGATAGAGCAAACCTGGCCGGTCGCGGGTGACGAGTTCTAGTAGGGTGCTGTGAGCCGACGAAGTGTCGTCGAAATGAATCTGCGTGGGGATCTCGACCTTGGGGCGCGGCGGCTTGAGCGGTCCCGGCCGCTGGCTCATCAAGTCGGCGAGTCTGACCTGACCGGCCAGCACGTCGGTCACGCTCTCTTGGAAGCGTTCTACCTCCGAGGGATTCAGCTCGAGCGTTCGATAGAGGTCGACGAAGCGAAAGGTGTCGAGTGCCAGTCCGGCGGCGTTGCCGAACGCGTCGGCCTTGAGGATGTTCATTCCCCAGGCGGCAAGCGTCCCGGTGAGCGAGGCGAACAGGAACGGCCGATCCGCCGTCACGACAGTCAGTTCGTACCACGGACCGCGCTTCGCCAGCGCCAGTTCAACCCGGTGTTCGGGCAGACGGCGGGCCATCCGATAATGACCGGCGATCTCCTCTGGCGTGTGGGTCTCGAGGTAGCGCTGCGGGAAACCTTCGAGGTAGGCGTTCAGGGTTTGGCCCGGATCATCGCCGGAGGCGGCGAGCAATTCTCGCACCCGGCTCGCTTTGGCGAGATGAGCTTGGGAGGCTCCGGCGGCCATGAGGGCGCGGACTCGCTGGTCGTCAAGACTGCGGCTGAGCCAGTTGGAAGCCGCGGCGTAGAGCCGCCACAACATTTCCGCCTTCCAGGGAGTAAGCGCTTCGGGATTCACCGCCTTGATGTCCGCGTAGGTCAGTAGGCAGAGCATCTTCAACCGCTCCGGCAGGCCCATCTTCATGGCGAAGTTGCGGACGACGTCGGGATCAAAGATGTCGCGGCGCTGGAACGTGGACGACATCTCGAGGTGGCTCGCGATGAGAAAGCGAACGGTGTCGCGGTCCTGGGGCTCGACGCCGAGCCGCGAAAAGATGCGCTCAACGGCCTCGAGGCTTCCTTCGGCATGATCGGCGGCCGGCATGCCTTTACCCACATCGTGGAAAAGCAGGGCGACGAGCAGCAGTTCAGGACGCTCGAGCTCGGCAAAGACTTCAGCCAGCCGCTGTTCCCAGCTCTCGACTGATTCTGAAGGCGAGTGGGGCGGTTCCTCGGACGCGGCGGCCTGGCGTCGGCGGGTGCTCAGCTCGGTGAGATTCTGGATGGTCATGAAGGAGTGCTCGTCGACGGTGTAGCGGTGATAGAAGTCACGGATGACCAGCGCATCGACGGCGCGAAATTCCGGGAACAGGGCGACGAGCGCGCCGACGCGGTGCATCGCCCGCAGCGCGCTGGGTGCGTGCGGCAGCACCAGGATACGGCCGAGCTGTTTCCAGATGACGGGATCGGCGGCCGCCCGCTCGCCGAGGGCCCTCACCACTTCCTCCGCCCAACGCTCGGCCTCGCGGCTGAGGTCGAGTCCGTGACGCGCCAGCATCTCGAAGAGATCGAGGAGCAAGCCCGGACCGCTAAGTTCTGCCGCGGGCTGGCGCGGGAAGATGCGGCCCCGCACGACAGCGAAGTCGGCATTGGAGAGACGCGATCTCCAGTCCTGAAAAAGGCCGTAGAGCGAGGAACGCGACGGCGTGGCGTCGTCAACAAGCTGCGCGGTGAGCCGGTTGATCGAGCGGGCGTGGCGAAAATAGCTCCGCATCCAGTCTGAGGGTGGAATCGATGAAGGCGAACCGCTGAACGGCCCGCCGCCGATGCCCAGCGCGGCCGCCTGGTCCTGAAGCTCATACGTCAAATGATTGTCGTCGCGCTGCTTCTGGCTGTGCAGAAAGCAGCGGACCGCGGCGAGGAAGCGGAACGCTTCGCGGCTCGGGACTCCGAGCGCCGGCGGCCACAGGCCCTCGGGTTCTGCCCAGCCGCCTGCGCGATCGAGCTCGGCGATCAAAGCGAGCCAGCGGCTCACGTGATAGTCCCGCAGGCCGCCGGGAGATTCCTTGATATTGGGTTCGAGGTGGAAGATGGTCTCGCCGTGTCTACGGTGGCGCTGTCGCGTCATCTCCAGCAGGTCGCCGGCCAGATCCTGGCGATCGCGCGCCATCAACTGGGGGACTACCTTGTCGTGAAGGCGCGCGAAGATCTGCACGCCGCCGGCGAGATAGCGTGAGTCCAGGAGCGAGACGCTGAATTCCAGGTTGTCGCGGTGAAGGAGGGAGCACTCGGCGACAGTGTGAGTGGAATGTCCCACGGCGAGCCGAAGGTCCCACAGCGTCCGGGCCAGGGCGGCGATCGGCTCGCGCCACTCCTCCTCCGCTCGACCGCCATCGTGGAGAAACAGCAAGTCGATGTCGGAGTGAGGGTAAAGCTCCCGCCTGCCGTATCCCCCGACGGCGACGAGGCAGAGATTCTCGGGCGCGCCGGCGTCCGCCGAGACCAATTCCCGATAGAGTTGAGTGACGATGCGGTCGAGCAGCCGGGTGCGTTCCTGGGTCGCCGCTACGCCATCGCCCGTAGCGGCGAAGCGCTCGAGAATCTTCGCCGCTTCCGCGCGGTAGAACTCGGCAAGGGTTGCAGAGGAAGCGGTTGATGACATATCAGCGGTGTGAAGGATGCGGGAGCTGCGGACCGCCTCGAGCCTGGGGCGTGCTCCAAACTTCTAAAGGGCGGCGTCCCCGCGCTCTTCGTTTCTGATCCGGATTGCCTCGTCAACCCTGGACAGAAAGATTTTGCCGTCGCCGATCTTTCCGGTGCGAGCGATCTTGAGAATGGTCTGGACCGCCGGGTCGACGAGGTTGTCGGGAAGCACGGTTTCGATTTTGATTTTGGGCAGAAGGTCGATCGTATACTCGTTACCGCGATACACTTCGGTATGACCTTTTTGCCGGCCGTGGCCCCGCACCTCCGAGATGGTCATCCCGTCGACCCCGATTTCGCGCAGGGCGTCCTTGACAGCATCCAGTCGCGAAGGCTGAATGATGGCTTCCAGTTTCTTCATCGTCTCTCCTCGCACAGCGCGGTAGCCGGCGCTCCATGCGGTGGCCGCCCGGCCACTGAATTATAGACGCCCGTGGCCCTGCCGAGTCAATCAAATCGCTTTATGTCGCGGATAAGGCTCGGTGTTAGAATGCCTAGCATCGAATTTTGCGAGGCAGAGCGAGCCGGAGGCTGCCAGGAGAGGTCGTCGCCCTGGTAGTTCCGAATCTTTCGGCGTTTCGCGAGCGGGATGATGCCGTCGAGGCAGACTCTCTGCTTCGCGAGGAGGGTGGGGTGTGAGGGCCTATGTTTTGATCAACGTGCGCCCAGGGAAAGTCCGCGACGTGGTCGGAGCGGTCATGCAAATGGCTGGAATCCGTCACGCTGACGCCTGCTGGGGTCTTCCCGATATCTTTGCTTACGCGGAGACCAGTGACGAGAGGACGCTTCACGAGCTGGTGATCGACCGGATCCAGAACCTGGAAGGGGTGGAGCGCACGGAGACTCATATCGTGGTCGAGTGAAGGGTGGGTGCGGAGCTTAGCGGCGCGCTGCGGGAGGCTCGGCTGACGCTTCAAGCGTAACCTTGCGGGCGGCTGCCTCCGTCGAGGACTCCACGCGGTCGCGGCCGTTGTGCTTGGCCAGATAAAGGGCGGCATCAGCGGCGCGAAGGAGCGACTCTGCATCCGTGGCCTTCGGCTGGCTCGTCGCGGCGACGCCCAGACTGATCGTCACCGGCAGACTCGTCTCACTTAAGGCGATGGGCCGGCCTCGCACGGAGGCTCTCAGCCGTTCCGCCTGATGACGCGCGTCGACGGGGTCGCAGCCGGGAACCACCACCAGGAACTCCTCTCCGCCGTAACGTCCAACCGAGTCGTAGGGCCGGACGGAGGAGTGCATCCGGCGGGCCACCTCGCGCAGCACCGCGTCCCCGGCGGGGTGCCCGTAGGTGTCGTTGACGCTCTTGAAGTGATCCAGGTCGCCCATGACCAGGCCGAGGGGTGTGTCCTGGCGCTGAGCGCGCTCCAGCTCCACCTGCACAATGTCGAGGATGGACGCGTGATTCCACAGCCCGGTGAGCAGGTCATGGGTGGCCTGGACGCGCAGTTCCTCACGCGCCCGGATGAGTTGCTCCTGCAAGTCGAGAATGCGCTTTCCGGCAAGTAAGTGAGCCTTCAGTTCGTGGGCGTCAAAGGGCTTGATCATGTACTCGTCGGCGCCAGCCTCGATCCCTTGAACGAGATCCTGCTTCCGGTCCTTGGCGGTCAGCATCAGAATGTAGACATAGGGCTGGCTCACGCGCTCACGCGTTTTGCGGCAGACCTGTACACCGTCCATGCCCGGCATCATCCAGTCGAGGATGGCGAGCGTCGGCGCATTTTCGCGCTGCAGCAGCTCCCAGGCCTCGGCGCCGTCGCGGGCGGACACCACGTCGTAGCCCCACCGGCTCAGGAAGGCCTCGAGCAAACGGCGCGACACCGGGTCGTCTTCGGCGATCAGGATCCTCACAACGTCTCCTTGACGACTTCCGCGAGCGCCTGACAGAGTTCCTCGAGGGCCTCGTCCAACGACGCCGCTGCATCGCCGGCCGGCGTCAGGTCGCCGCGGCGCCCTATCTGCTCGAGCTTGAGGGAGGCTTCAAAAGCCTTCGAGGCAACGAAGTTGGCGACGGAACCTTTTACGGTATGTGCGGCGCGCGCCAAGGCCTCGGGATCGTGGCGTTCGAGAGCCTCACGGATCGAAGACCGCATTTTCGGGCAGTCGCTCACAAATAAGCTCGCGAGTTCCCCGAGCAGGACGGAGTCTCCCTCGACGCGCTCCAAGGCCCCATTCCGATCCAAGACTTCTTTGCCATTCGCGCCTTCCGGGACCGTACCCGATGTCCGGTGGGAACCCGAGCACACTGTCGCTGGATACTCGAAAGTCTTGAGTTGAGGACGAGTCATAATCGTAACCTCTTTTCTCCGTAATCTACCGTCGTCGCGCGCCAGACTTGGGTGTTCGGAAGCAGGCGTGATGCCGGTCGCGGCCAGCTCGAAGCAAGCTGTGAAATGAAACGTGCTGCCTTTACCCGGTTCGCTTTCCACCCAGATGCGGCCATCCATCAGCTTGACGAGCTGGGCGCAGATGGCGAGGCCCAAGCCGCTGCCCCCGTATTTGCGTGTGGGCGAGCCGTCGGCTTGCGAAAAGGCCTCGAAGATGGGCCGCCGTTTGTCGGCAGGAATGCCGATTCCTGTGTCGGTCACGGCGAAGTGCAGGCAGACCTGATCCTCGCGGTTCGACTCGGTGTCCACCCGAAGTGTTACTGCGCCGCGGGTGGTGAACTTGATGGCATTCCCGACCAGATTGACGACGATTTGGCTCAGACGCCGGCGGTCGCCTATCAGGGAGTCTGGTACGTTTTCCGCAACATGCAGGGCGAGATCGAGACCCTTTTCGTGCGCCCGATTGATCATCGGCTCGAGCGCCTTCTTCAGGTTCTCGCGCAAGCTGAAGGCGGCAACGTCAAGTTGGAGCTTTCGAGCTTCAATCTCTGAGAAATCCAGAATGTCACTGATCACCGCCAACAGGGAGTCACTGGAAGCCTTGACGATCTCGAGGTACTCACGCTGCTCCGGAGTGAGCGGCGTATCGAGCGCCAGGGCCGTCATGCCCACGATGCCGTTCATGGGAGTGCGGAGTTCGTGGCTGACGTTGGCCAGGAACTCACCTTTGGCGCGATTTGCGGCTTCGGCCGCGTCTTTGGCTGCCCTCAACTCGGCTTCCACCCGCTTGCGCTCGGTGATGTCGCGCGCATTACCTTGTACCTCGAACGCCTTCCCGTCCCGGTGAATCAGCCGGCTGTGGACTTCGAGCCGGACACGGCGGCCATCCTTGGTGATGACCTCGATCTCGTAGGTGGTGGTTCCGCCGTGGGCGATCTTGTGCTGGGTTGTTTGGTGGGTCTGCTCACGGTACTCGGGCGCGACGATCTGATCAAGATGCAACCTCAGTGCGTCCTCTCGGGCGTAGCCCGTGATGCGTTCGCCAGCCCGGTTGAACGAAGTCATTCTCCCTTCCAGATCGTGCGTGTAGACCACGTCAGTGGCGTTTTCGAATAGATCTCGATACCGTTCCTCCAGCGCCACTTCGCGCTGCAAGCGCTCGAGGATGATTCCCGTTTGCTTGGCCACCCGGCCCCTCAGCACCCCTACCCATCCCATGGCAGCCAGGATGGCAACGCCCAGGATTCCCAAGGCCCACGCAGCGCGAGGCAGCGTCCACCAGGACGGCCGCTCGAGTATCACGATGTCAGTGGATGAGCGCAGAAGGAGATGGAAAACGCGGGGGATCCGGCTTTCGTCGACCCTGACGCGGCAGACTCCAGTTAGCGCGAGGCGGCTGCCCTGGGTCAGTTGCGGCCAGTTCTTACGAGGGTCGGCACCAAAGCCTTCGGCATTAAAGACGGTGTTTCCGGATTGCAAAATCAATTCCGTCCCGCCGGGCCGCTGCACCTGGTGCATTAGTTGAGCCTCAATGCGAATCAGGTCAGCATCATAGGTACCCGCCAGTGCCTGCTCCGCGGTGGTGGACACAGGTTCGGGCTCGGGGCCCGGGCCAAGCCACCGATAGATCGCATCGGTCAGCACCGGTGTGTACTCGCCCACCGACGGAAAGCCCACAACGTCCAAGCGGTCGCCAGGATGCACGGGGGTCCTCTGGCTGGTTTCGACATGGATGCCCTGGGTCGCGTCTTCGATGATCAGCGCCGTGCCAGGCACGGAGAAGGTCACGACCCCTTGAACGCGCACCCGGTGGCCAGTGGCCCCTTTTGGAGTAAAGCGGAGGAGGCTTTCGACGTGCCGGACGGGGAGTCCGAATGCGGCTTGTGCTTTCTCTTCGATTTCGATTTGAGCGAGGTTGGGGACCGAGAGCCTGAGGCCCGTTACTTGGTTCTTTTGATTGAAGATGGCTCCACAGGCGCCGCGCAAACGCACCTTTGCATCCACCAGCCCGGCTGGACCCACTCCGTAAAACTGTGGAATCAAGGCGGTGATCTTCCCGCCGCTCGCCGCGACCGAGAGCACCAGGTAACCCGTGGGAGTCGCGAGGGAGCGCACGATGCCTTCAACTTCGACCCACTGACTGTCCTCGGCACCGGAGGCGGCGCGTTCCAGGGAGAGCGGCAGAGGTCGGGGTAACGGGGCTTCGCCGACAACCGTGATCTTGGGAGCGCCGACCTGGGGGGCAAAGTCGGGAGCGGCGCTGACTCCCTCGATCTCCAGGAGTTGACCGGCCTGGAACCGAAGCGTGGTGCTTTTGCCCAGGTCCACCCAGATGCCGGCGGAGGAGTCCTGCACAAACAGGTCCGGCTCGCGCTGGTCGAAGTAGGTCACGACCGCCCGCAGATGGATGGGATAACCCCGCTGGGCCTCTTTGACGCTCAGGTTCCTGATCTGTTCGACCCGCGTCAGCAGAGGGCCCGCGGCCTGCCGCGGCGAGGGCGGCCCGCCGCGTGCCTGCACTGCGGCCGGCAGCAGCCACAGGATCGCTACCGTCGACACCCATTGCCAGTAACCTCGTTTCATTGAGCTTTCTCGACACCGCCGCACTCCGGCCTCGAGGCTTCCACCCGAGGCTCTTGATGAACGGGGCGCGCTTTCCTAGGGCTTATCGGCAGCACTCAGGGATTGCCTGAGCTTCTTCAGCAGCGGGCCGCCCGGGCGGGGGTCGTGCGTCCTGGGAAGGGTTGACCTGTGCTAACTTAAGTATGGAGACTCGCTCATCCGGGACGGCATGATGAAACGCGATTTTGCGGCACTCGGCAAGTCCACCTTCGACCTCTGCGTCATCGGCGGCGGCGTCCAGGGTGCGGCGACGGCGCGGGAGGCGGCGCTACGGGGCTTCAAGGTGGTGCTGGTCGAGGCGCGTGACTTTTCGAGCGGCACTTCCAGCCGCTCGTCGAAGCTGATTCACGGCGGGCTGCGCTACCTCGAGCAGTTGGACTTCAAGCTGGTGGCCGAGGCGCGCCGCGAACGCCGGCTGCTCCAGCAGCTCGCGCCGCACCTCGCGCGCCCCATGCCCTTCCTGCTTCCCATTTACCGCGGCGATGGCTACTCGCCGCTCAAGATCCGGATGGGACTCACCCTCTACGACCTGCTCGGCAACCTGGGCCGCCAGGACCGTCACCGCATGCTCAGCGCGAAATCAGCGGTGGAACTCATGCCGGCGCTTTCCTCGGATGGGCTGCGCGCCGCCGCCCTCTATCACGATTCGAGCACCGACGACGCGCGGCTGACGCTGGAGTACGTGCTGGACGCGGCCGAGCATGGGGCCGTCGTCGCCAACTACGCGGAAGTCCGCGGCCTCGCGACGTCCACTCGAGCGGGCGCAAGGGAGGTCGTCGCCGCCGAAGTCGAGGACTGCCTGACCGGCCGCCGCATCGAACTGAGCGCCCGCTACTGGGTGAACGCTGCCGGACCCTGGGTCGATCGCGTGCGCGCCTTGCTTCCCGGCTTCGATGGATCGAAGACGGTGCGCCTCGACAAAGGCACTCATCTCCTCATTCCGCCCGTGACTGGCCGTCATGCGCTGCTTGCGCCCGTCCTCTCCGACGGCCGCGTCTTCCTCATCGTGCCCTGGCACAACTGCGCGTTGCTCGGCACCACCGAAACGGATTTCGAGGGCGATCCCGCTACGGTCCGGCCCGACCGCGCCGACACGGAGTATCTGCTGGCGGCCGCCAATCGCGTGCTTCGACGTCAGCTTACGGCGCAGGACGTAGCCGGCTGCTGGACAGGACTCCGCGCTCTCGCGGTCGAGCCTCGCGAGTCTGACAAGCCTGCTTCAGCGAGCACCCGCGAGTATCGCTTCCACGAAGATCCCTGGGCCCGGAATATCGTCTCCATCTGCGGTGGAAAACTCACCACCGCCCGCGCTTTGGGGGAAAAGTTGACGGATTTCATGACAGCGCGTTTTAGTCGAATGGGCCTGGCCGCGCCGCTTGCCCCGGCAGAGGGTCCGTCCAGCCGCTCGCTGCCCTTGCCTGGCGGGTATACCGGCTCCTTCGAGATGTACGTGCATGTCGCCTCCTGGGATGCGGTTCGCGAGTACGATGTCCCGCTCGAGGTGGGCGAGCGCATCGTGCGGACTTACGGGAGCCGGTGGCGCAAGGTGCTCGAACGGGTGCGCAGCGAACGTTCGCTCGCCGAACCCTTGCCCGGTTCGCCCAAGCTCTTGCCCGCCGAAGTGGAGTTCGCGATCGAGCACGAGATGGCGGTGACGGTCGAGGACTTCCTGTTGCGGCGCTCGGGCCTGAACTGGACGGCGCAACTGGTCCCGGAGGCCGCGCCCGCCGTGGCCGAGATCTTCGCGCGCCGTCTGGGCTGGTCCGCGGAGCGCCGTGAAGCCGCGCTCGAGGACTACTCGCGCTCGGCGTGCGTTACGGCGCGGAGCACGTAGCCAGAAATCCTGTGGGCACGCTCAAACCCCTGCTCGAGCGCGCGATCCGTCTGCCTCGCACGACGCCGCTCGTGCCACGGCCGCTCATCATTGGACATCGTGGCGCCGCGGGTGAAGCGCCTGAGAACACGCTTGCGGCCTTCGAGCTGGCGCTTGACCAGGGCGCGGACGGCGTCGAGTTCGACGTCCACCTCACGGCTGACGGCGCACCCGTCGTGATCCACGACTTCCGCCTCGAGCGCACCACCTCGGGCAGCGGCCGCGTACGCCGCCATACCCTCGCCCAACTCCGGCGGCTCGACGCCGGCTCCTGGTTCAACCAGCGGCATCCGGCGCGCGCCCGAGCCCCGTACGCTGGCTTACCGATTCCGACGCTTGGTGAAGCCCTGGCTTGGGTGCGGGTGCGGAACTGCCTCGCCTACATCGAAATCAAGCAGGGCCGGATCCCCTACCGCTCGATCGAGGCCAAGGTACTGGGCGAGATCTACCGGACGGGCGTGCGGCGGCTCGCGACTGTGATCTCCTTCCACTTTCCCACGCTCCAGCGGTTGCGCCGCCTCGACTCCCAAATCGCCCTGGGCCTCGACTGCACCCGGCCGTTGCTCGCCTTGCGCCGCGCCCAGGCGCTGCGAGCCACTACGATCGCGCCGCACTGGGCGTTCGCTTCACGGCGATTCCTGGCGCGCGCCCACCAGTCGGGGATTCGTGTCCTCGTTTGGGACCTCGAGCAAGCCGCGTGGATGCGCCGCAAGCTGGCGGACGGCGTGGATGGTATAATGACGCGCTATCCGGGAAAGCTGGCGGAGATTTTGGGCAGAAGCCGATAGGCGGCAGAGCTGGCTGAGCTTTCCGGGCATTCAGTAACTTCCCTCACCCCCGGCCCCTCTCCCGGAAAGGGGCGAGGGGAGAAAGAACTTGGATAGGCCCTCTCCCCCTGCGGGAGAGGGTGGCGCGCCAGCGCTGGGTGAGGGGTCGGGTTAGCGTCCTTTTGGAAACGGCGGGGTCTCAAAGCCGCTCAAGGCAATGGCTCGTTCTCGACCCAAGATTGCGCGCAGCTACAAGATCACCGGACGCGTGCAAGGCGTGGGCTTCCGCTATTTTGCCGAGGGCTGGGCGAGCCAGCTCGGCGTCGCGGGATACGTCAAGAACTGCGGGGACGGGAGCGTTGAAGTCTACGCCATTGCCGATGAGGTCGCGCTCGAGCAGTTCAAGCGTCAGCTCGCTGAAGGACCGCGCAGCGCGCGCGTCGCCGCCATCGAGGAATCCGACGAAGCGGTGAATCCGCGCTACACAGAGTTTGTGATTGAAGGCGGATGGTGAAAAAGCTATCAGCTCTCAGCCGTCAGCGCTCGGTTGTAGTGCCGTGTCTATGACCGGCGGTCGGCGGCCTTGGTTTTTCGGCCATTTCGACGCTCACAGAGCGGCGCTACAAGAGCCGGTGACCTGATATCAAACAGACTCCCTTAGGGAGCGCGAGCAGTTCTCCCCTCGCCCTTTGCGGGAGAGGGGACGGGGGTGAGGGGTTGTCCCTGATTGCCGACCGCTGACTGCTCAACGCTGATTGCTTGAAGACCGGAGGACCCGTGGAGGATCTCAAAAAGCTGATTCGCGAAGTGCCTGACTTCCCCAAGCCCGGCATCCTCTTCTACGACATTACCACCCTGCTCAAGGACCCGCTGGGACTCCACTGGGCCGTCGACTTGCTCGCCAACCACTATGTGGGCCGGATCATTGACCGCGTGGTGGGGATTGAGGCGCGCGGATTCATCTTCGCGCCCATGGTCGCCTATCGCCTGAACGCCGGATTCGTTCCCGTGCGCAAGCCGAAGAAGCTGCCCGCCCCAACCGCCCGCGCCACCTACTCGCTCGAATACGGCCAGGACGCGCTCGAAATCCACAGGGACGCCATCAGCCAAGGCAATCAGGTGCTGATCATCGACGACCTGCTGGCGACGGGCGGGACGGCGGCGGCGGTCGCCGGACTCGTCGAGTCGCTGGGCGGACGCATCGCCGGCTTCGGCTTCGTGATCGAGCTCGAGTTCCTCAAAGGCCGCGAGAAAATCCCCCGCTACGATATCCACTCGATTCTGAAGTACTGAATGCGTGCGCCTCGGGTATCATCGTCCGCACGAAGTGGTAGCCTGATTCTATCGAACCAGGGCCGGAGAATCGTCGTTCCAACCACCAACGCAGTTCAGAGACACCATCTTGCACCGGGCACACACTGTTCAATATTGATCCGCATAACGAAGGAGCTTTTGTCCAACCCCGAAGTCCCAGCAATCTTCGATGGCGCCTTCTGGTATCAGGACGTGGTCGTGAAGACCGACGTTCTGCAACGCAAGGAAAAACCGCTGGCGTCTCGTAGAGGTGAAGTCCACTACGGATTTGAAGGAGCACCACACCGAAGATGTGGCAGTTCAGAGCTACGTGTTGTCGCGCTCCGGCCTAGACTTGGGTTCTGTCTGGCTGGCCCATGTCAATCGTAACTATGTTTTTGCTGGAGACGCTGTTGATCCCAGCCAGTTCTTTCTGTTTCGCAATCTGACGCGGAGAGCACAGAGCCTGCAACCGACGGTAGCTTTGCAGCTCCGATCACAATTTCGCGCTCTCGACAAGCCAAGCCCGCCTGATATCGCTCCGGGCCCTCAATGCGTCAATCCTGTTGTGTGCGAGTTCTTCAGTTACTGCAATCCGCCTAAGCCAGGAGATTACATTGGTTACCTCCCTCGGCTTCACGCCAGCGCAATGGAACAGCTTGAGGAAATGGGTGTCAAATCAATGCGCGACATCCCTGCCGATTTTGACTTAAGTGACCTTCAGCGTCGGGTCTGCACGGCCATGCAAACAGGCCAGCCGTGGTTCAGTGCGGACCTGAAGACCGAGTTTCAGTCCCTCAAATACCCGGTTTACTTCATGGATTTTGAAACGATAAATCCGGCGATCCCACGGTTCCCTGGCATGCACCCGTACGATCACGTGCCTTTCCAATGGTCTGTGCACGTGCAAAAACAACCAAGAGTAACACCTGAGCACTTCGAGTTCCTTGCTGCGGGCAGTGGCGATCCTCGCCAAGCGTTCCTTTCTTCGCTATGCGAGACCTTGGGCGAGAGCGGCAGCATTGTTGTTTACAACCAACAATTTGAATCGCAACGGCTTTGGGAGCTTGCGGGATGGGTGCCGGAATACACGGAGCGTATCCGCGCTATTCAGCGCAGACTGTGGGATCTTCTGCCAGTAGTGCGTAGCCACGTTTATCATCCTGCATTCGGTGGCTCGTTTTCTCTCGAGGCTGTCCTTCCGGCTCTCGTGTCCGAAATGGGCTATGAAGGAATGGAAGTGGCGAACGGGCAGGCTGCTGGAGTAGCTTGGGAGGCGATAAACGGCAGCAGTTGCAGTGAGGTTGAGCGCCAAGCGAAACGGAAGGCGCTACTGGCCTACTGCGGACAGGACACGCTGGCACTGGTCAAGATCCTTGAAACACTTCAGTACGACGCACAGGCTACGCCTTAACGGCCGTTTTCGGCGACTTCCGCGTAAATGCCGCCGCTAGCCCCTGAATGGTTTTGGCCTCATCAACGGCATCGTGAGGGATCAGCAGATACGCCCACGGTTTTCCGCCGACCTGCTTCTCGTGGATCGTCGCATTTTCGCACCATTTCACTGCCGCATTCGTCTTGTCTTGAACCTCCTGAGTATTGATGTCTTTTGCCATCTTGGGCTCGCAGATCAGCTTCGCCGTCCTGGTCTCGACCACGAAATCTGGCTCGTACACAACATCGCCCCGGTAGCCGATAGGGAAGGCGCCCCTACCAGGCTTGAACCACTTCACTACATCTCGGTCATTTTCTAACACCACCGCGAAGCGCCGTTCGGTGTCTGACTGGAACCGCTGGACGGGGTACAGACACCTTTCGAACCCGCCAAACAGCATGCCCCGGATCATCAATTTGTCTTCGACTGGAATCCGGAAATCCCGTGGCTCCTCGCCAACCGGGATCGAGTAGCTGCTAGGCCGCAGGGTTGTGAAGCCCTTCGTCACATGCGCCTCGTAGTCGGCCGCCTTCTCCTCATAGTGGTCCTGCATCTGAGCAACTTCTTCGGGAGGCTCCGCAACAGGCTTGTGCGCTGTTGCCGCCTTTTCCAACTTGTTGGCCAAGCCCTCCAGCGTTCCGGCGATCGCGAATGTGGATGAAGCCAAGAGCCGCCGGAGAATGAGAGTTATCAACTGGCGCTGGCTTGCTGGGAGGGCGTAGAGGTGCTGCCGCTGGAGGTAGTCGGATACCAGGTTGTAAAGCTTTTGTTCTGCGTCGCTGGGAATGAACTCCTCGACCAAGGCGATGCGGTTCGTGAACGGAATATATTCGAGCACCTGGCGTCGGAGCGTGCGCTGACAGATCGGCTTTAGGCGCTCTCGCAGGGACCGAAAATCGGCTTCCGTTTCCAATCGTGAAAACTGGCTGCGAAAACTTTTGATGTCACCGAAAATGTGCTCGTCGATGACGCTGACCAAACCGAACAGTTCGAGCAGCGAGTTTTGTAGCGGCGTAGCGGTCAAGAGCAGCTTATCGAATGGTGCAAGCGCGTTCTTGATGGCATTTCCGATTTTGTTTGAAGGCTTGTACACATTCCGGAGCCGGTGGGCCTCATCGATGACAGCAAGGTTCCATGCAACCTGACGGATGTAAGGCTCCTTTGCCCGCGCAAATTGATACGAACAGATGACGATTTCGGAACGGTCAAACGGGTTCAGGTTCCCTTCTCGAATCTGCTCGTTGAAGGTCTTGGTCTCCAGGATTACCGAAGGCAGGATGAATTTGTCCGAGAGCTCCTGGTGCCACTGCTTCCGCAGGCTTGCAGGAACGATGATCAGAATCTTCCGCTTGCGTTCAGCCCATCGCTGGGATAGGAGAATTCCCGCTTCGATTGTCTTGCCCAGACCGACTTCGTCGGCGAGGACCGCGCCCTTCGATAGGGGGGATCGGAAAGCAAACAGCGCGGCTTCGACCTGGTGCGGATTGAGATCAACCTGTGCGTCAGCAAGGGAAGCGGCCAGCTTCTCCCATGCTGTCGGACGCGCACCGTTTTGTCAGTTCATACGCAAAATACTTTGCGTGATAAGCTGTACTCATTGCCGGTGCCGAAAACCAATCGTGCATCCGGAACAGATATCCAGGTGCTCATTTGCAGGCGGGAAAGAGTCAGGCCGGCTGCGCTGTGATTTTCTCCTTTTTTCACTGCTTGGTTGTACTCTTCCCTCTTGGCAAAGGCTCAGCTCCCTGGTCAGGTCTGGGTTCGACTGAGGCCAAATGGTATCACACGAGAGCTGGATCGGGCCACTCGGCAGGTCCCAGGACGATTAGTGTCCTGTGGGCAACGGTGTGAGACTTGCCCGTTGTTCGGCGCGGGAGCAGGCGTTACAATCAACGCGGTCGCTCACACCGGTTTGCTGCCGGCCCGTTTCGTCCTCGCCAGCCAAGAGGAGTTAGCCCTGCATGAGGAGAGATAGTCGATTCTGAGAATCCACCTCAGCCCCAATCTTGCAAGGGGCTGGGTTTGAACTGACGGCGATGAGTCTCATCTGGACCAAGGCTGGAGCTTATCAACGCGTCGAATACGAGAACGAGGCTGATCTTGAGTCCGCCATCCTCGAAGTGCAGGCCGACTTGTTCGGCCCTAATCGTATTTACCTCGACATCAAGAAGAAGATCGGGCTGAAGGGAGGACTGAGGAACATACCCGACGGTTACCTACTCGATCTTGCGGCGCGCCGGCCGCAGCTTTATGTCGTGGAAAACGAGCTGGCAGCCCACGAGCCCCTTCGTCATATCGCCGTTCAGATTTTGGAGTTCTCCCTCTCTTTCGAGACAGACCCGCGGGCGGTAAAGACGATCCTATTCGATGCCCTTCAGCAACACTCAGACGCCAAAGCCCGAAGCGAGCAATACGCCGGTTCGCACGGCTTCCGCAACCTGGACCACATGCTCGAGTATTTGGTATACGAAGCACCGTTCGCGGCGCTCGTCATCATCGACGAGCTTCCGGACAATCTGGAGAGTGTCCTCGCCAGGAAGTTCCACTTCGGCGTTGAGGTTCTTGAGCTAGCCAGATACGAGCATGGGCGGGGCGAGCGAGTCTACCATTTCGAGCCCTTCCTCGCTGACCTCCAAGAGCAGACAGGCACGACCAGAGGCACCACTGCAGAGGCTGCGCCCGGCCAAATAGATGTCGCTGAAGTTGACACGGTCGTCGTGCCGGCCCGCGAAGATGGATTCAAGGAGGTGTTTCTCGGCGAAAACCGCTGGTACTCGATCAGGATTCACGGCACGATGCGCCCTCAGATCAAGTACATTGCGGGCTATCAGGTAGCACCCGTCTCGGCGATAACGCACATCGCCCCCGTGGGATCAATTGAGCCGTGGAAGGACACGGGCAAGTTCGTAGTGAACTTTTCCGAGCCGGCGAGAGCACTCGGGCCGATTCCACTTGTCAAAAGCGGCCGGGTTAAGGCATTGCAGAACTTGCGTTACACGGCTCGACAGAAGCTTGAAGCAGCTAAGAGTCTCGACGACATTTGGTAACGACGCAGGCTGAGAGGGAGCACAATGGCGATCCAAGCCAAGGTCGTGCACGCTATCAGCATTCGACAGCCTTGGGCCGAGTTGATCCTCCGAGGCGTAAAGACCAAGGAATTTCGGTCACGACCCACGCGCATTCGCGAGCGAGTGTACCTTTACGCGAGCCTCCGCCCCGCGAAAGCGCCAGCGGCCTGGCGTAGAGTGGGCAAACGACGCGGCGAGCTTCCAGCCGGGCTCATCGTGGGGTCAGTCGAGATTGTTGACTGTCGATGGGATAACACAGAAAGAGGCTACGCGTATGTTCTCCGGAGGCCAGGTCGATTGCGCCGATACCGTCATCCCGAGAATCAACCGATGCCTGCCTTCTGGAGGCCGAAGTTTTGAACAATCACATAGTCTCAGAAACGGAAGCTTCCGGTCACGCCGCGGAAACTGTAGCAGAAATTGTAGCGGGTGCTTGCTTAGATGGCTTGGTTTCGGTTGGTATGCTGGCCGGGTGTTTCCGAATCTCTGCAAGCACATACCAAGCTACACCAGACCCAGTGATAGGATTTGAAGTCCTGGGCGAACACCAGCCCGCATGCACTTCCGGGTTGATTCTAAGTAATCTTGGCCGGCAGCGTCAACGAGGCCTACCTGGCCCGCTCCTTCGCGATAAGTGTCAAGGCAAAGTAGAAAGTTCCTAATCTGAGCAAAGTAGAAAGTTCCGCTTTGCGGTGTCGGGCGGCTAACCGGAGGAGCCCGTAGGGCGACGGAGGTTAGCCGCCCAACACCGTCACCCCTCACCCCGCGCCACTC
>DASZAI010000029.1:0-17095 GCA_035945295.1 Terriglobia bacterium
TCGGGATTCAGCGGGAGGCGCGACTCCAGGAAGCGCACGCAGCGCGCCTGGCGGATCGGGCGCGCCGCGACATCCCGCCCAATCAGCGTGTGACCCCCTCACCCCCGGCCCCTCTCCCTCAAGGGGGCGAGGGGAGAAGTGAACACGAACTACGGGCCGGGGATGCCCGCGTTACCACGAAGTTCAGAAACGAAGGAACGAACCGAAGAAGTAGTCTGGAATCAATAAAAGCTGTCATGACGGCGGGGTCCGCTGAACCGGCGAGCAGCGCGCCCGAGGGTCAAGAGAGCAACAGGAGGAGGCGCGAAACTAGGGACCTGGCTCAAGCCAGCGAAAAAAAGCGGGGTGGCGCACACATCGGCTTTGGATGGGTGCGAAGGAGGAGCGCAGCCATGGCCAACGGCGCCATGTATCCGCCACCCAGGCCGCGCAATAGGCGGGAGCGGGCAGAAAGACGGCGCTCCCGGCGCGCACGCCACCCAAGCATCCCGGATGGCGGCATAAAGCCGCCGCGACACGCGGAACGCCATGTTATACTGCCTGTGTAGGATGGTTGCGGGGACAAGTAGGAGGGCAAGAGATCGATGAAGCAGACGCGACGGTTAATCTGGTGGGTATTACTGACGGTGATGATGGGGGCGCTCCTGGGGGGCGTGTACGGCCAGCGAGTCGAAGCCACGACGGATGGCGACGACTCCGATGTGCACAAGAGTTTGAACGCCTTCACGCAAGTGTACGACGTGATCGAGAAGAATTACGCCGATCCCGTCGATCCTGACAAAGCGCTTTTTGGTCCGCAGACGAACGGCACGGTGGGGGCGATCCCGGGCATGCTCCGCACGCTCGATCCTCACTCGAACTTCTTCGATCCGCGCGCCTTCGCGGCGCTGCGCGAGGATCAGGAAGGGCGCTACTACGGCGTGGGCATGACCATCCAGCAGCGGCCCGGCAAGATGGGCAAGCTGGAGACCATCGTGCTCCAGCCCATTCCGGGGTCGCCGGCGTTCCGCGCCGGACTGCGCCCCGGCGACGTGATCGTCAAAGTGGACGGCACCTCGACCGACGGCTTGCAGTCCGACCGCGTGGCCGAAATGCTCAAAGGCCCCAAAGGTACGCAGGTCCGCGTCACCATCGGCCGCGAGGGCTACCCGCCGCTCGACTTCACCATCACGCGCGACGAGATCTCGCGCAAGAGCCTCGATGACGTCTTCATGATCCAGCCCGGCATCGCCTACATCCACATCGACAAGTTCAACGAGACCACCAACGACGAATTGACCGATGCGCTGCACAAGCTCAACGTCAAGACGCTCAAAGGACTGGTGCTCGACCTGCGCGGCAATCCCGGCGGGCTGCTGCAGGAGGCGGTCGACGTCTCCGACCACTTCCTCGAGAAGCACCAGCTCATCGTCTACCACTACGGGCGCCACTCGAGCGAGAAGCGCTACTATGCCCAGCACGGCGACAACTCGAACGAGTATCCCATCGTCGTGCTCATCAACCGCATGACGGCGAGCGCGGCGGAGATCGTCACCGGCGCGCTTCAAGACCACGACCGCGCGCTGGTGATCGGTGAGCCGAGCTTCGGCAAGGGTCTGGTGCAGACCGTCTACCCGCTCAGCGAGCATACGGGTCTGGCGCTCACCACCGCCCACTATTACACCCCGAGCGGCCGGCTGATCCAGCGCGACTACGCCAACGTCTCGCTTTACGACTATTATTACCGGCCGGAGAACGCGCCCACGCCGCACGAGGAAGTCCGCCTGACCGATGGCGGCCGCGAAGTCTACGGCGGCGGCGGCATCACACCCGACATCAACTTCTCCGGACCCGCCCTGACTCCCATTCAGGAGCGGCTGGTCGCGTGCGCCTCCTACCCCGACTGCGGGCCGTTCTTCGAGTTCGGCAAACACTACCTGGGCGTCCACAAAACGGTGGCGCGGGACTTCACGCCCGACGACGCGACCGTCCAGGAGTTTGGCGACTTCCTGAACAGCCAAAGCATCAAGTTCACCGCCCAGGACCTCAAGGACAACAGCGACTTCATCAAGAAGAACATCCGCTACGAACTGCTGTCGATGATCTACGGCGACGAGGAAGCCAAGCAACTGAGCGTCTCGAACGATCCGCTGGTCGAGAAGGCGCTCACGAGCTTCCCGCAGGCGGAAGAGCTGCTGGCGCACGTCAAGAAGTACCTGGCGAGCAAGGGCCGCAGTCCCGAGTAAATAGGCTACATAGGTACGCTATCGGATTGCCGCTACGGGCGCGGGAAGCAGCCCTGCTCTCTCGGGCCGTGAGGGCCGTGCCGCGACCGCCTCCGACCTGTGTTATATTCAAGGGAAGCTGGAGCGTGGGCGCGTAGCTCAGTTGGGAGAGCGCGGCGTTCGCAACGCTGAGGTCGAGGGTTCGAATCCCTTCGCGTCCACCAGAAAACTCACGCCGGCTCGAGTTGCTTTTCCGCCCAAGTCAGCGCCGCCTCGAGTTTCTCGGCTTCGATTCCCCCGCCCTGAGCGAAGTCGCACGTGCCTCCGCCTTTGCCTTGGAACTCGGCCACCGTCCGCTTGAGGAGCGCGCCCATGTCGGTGCTGCCGCCCGTCGATTGCGCGAAGAAGAGGGTGGTCGCGCGGCCGGCGCTCCCCGAGGGCTCCTCGGCCGGCCCGACCGCCAGCAGCCCGATCGTTGCCGGCAGGCGCTGGACGGCGTGCGCGATCATCTTGGCTTCGACGAGCTCATCAGCGGCGAACACGTGGTGGATGATGCGCCGCCCGTTCTTTTCCGGGGCGGCCGCAGCGAGTTCGCGCGCCCGATATTCCGCCAGTCGCGTCACGAGCTTCTCCCGCGCGCGTTGGGCGGCGCGCAGCTCGTCCGCCTGCTTCGTGACGAGCTCGGGCACCTGCTCGAGACCGCCCGAAAGCAGGCGCCCGGCCTCGCTCAGCCCGAGGAAGTCGCGCCGCGCGGCCAGGAGCGCACGCCGTCCGCAGACGAACTCGACGCGCGTCTGTGCCCTGATGCGCTCGTGCTTGCGCGCACTGATGAGTCCGATCTCGCCCGTACGCCGCACGTGGGTGCCGCCGCACGCGGACAAGTCGAAGTCCGCGACCTCGATCAGCCGCACTTCACCCGCGCGCTCGGCCGGCTTGCGCAGATCCATGCGGCTGGCTTCGTCCGCCGAGCGGAAAAGGATGCGCACCTCGCGGTCTTCGAAGACCACGTGGTTCGCGAGTTCCTCGGCCTCGTCGATCTGGCGGCGTGTGAGGCGGTCGGTATCGAGGTCGATCGAGGAGGCTTCGGCGCCCAGATGGAAGGAGACGGTCTTCGAGCGCGCCGCCCGCTCGAACGCCGCCGAGAGTACGTGCTGGCCGGTATGCTGCTGCATGTGGTCGAAGCGCCGCGCCCAATCGATCGAGCCGCGCACCACTTCAACCGCCGGCTTCCGGGCGAGCACGACCGCGATGGCGTCCTCCTGAGCGATGACGTCGAGCACGGGCACGCCGTCGAGGGTACCGTAATCGCGGGGCTGGCCGCCCGACTCGGGATAGAAGGCGCTGCGGTCGAGCGTCACGCGGACGCCGCGCGCCTCGGGTTCGATGTGGATGACGCGCGCCTCGAAGTCGCGCCGGTAGCAATCGGTGTAATAGAGCCGCTCAGTCTTGGGCATGAGCAGTGCGTCCTTTGCGCCTCAGCGCCTGGGCGTGAGGCTGTTCTTATGGTCCACGACCGTCGAATCAGCATGGCCGGATACCGCGGTCTCGAGCACTTCGAGATACTTGTATCCGCTACCCGTGAGAAACAGCACCACCGTCTCGTAGCCCGCGAGGAAGCCGTCAGCGAGCAGACGCTCGAGCGCGGCGAGCGTAGCGCCGCCCTCGGGCGCCGTCACCAGTCCTTCGGTCTCGGCAATCCGGCGGACGGCGCCGAGCATGGCCGCGTCGTCGACCGCGATAGCCGCGCCGCGACTCTGGTAGAGCGCGCGCAGGATGAGGAAGTCGCCCACGGCCGAGGGTACACGCAAGCCGCTCGCCGCGGTCGAGGGATTCTGCCACTCCTCGGCGCGCTCGGCGTGGCTCGAGAAGGCGCGGACCATCGGCGCGCAGCCCGTCGACTGGACGGCGAACATGCGGGGCCGCTTGCGTCCGATCCAGCCGAGCTGCTCCATCTCGTCGAGGGCCTTCCACATGCCGATGAGACCGGTGCCGCCGCCCGTCGGGTAGATCATCGCGTCGGGGACCGCGCCGCCCAACTGCTCGACCACCTCGTAGGCCATGGTCTTCTTGCCCTCGAGGCGATACGGCTCCTTGAGCGTCGAGACGTCGAACCACGCATCCCTACCCTGCCACGGGCTCAAGCGCTCGCGCATGGCGCGGCCGGCGTCCTTGATGCTGCCGGGAACCATCTCGACGCGCGCCCCGGCCAGCACGCATTCCAGGCGATTGGCGAGCGGCGTCCCTTCCGGCATGAAGATGGCGGCAGGAATCCCGGCGGAGGCGGCGTAGGCCGCGAGAGCGCCGCCTGCGTTGCCGGCGGAGGGGACAGCGAGCCGGGTGGCGCCGAGTTCGCGCGCCATGCTGACCGCCACGGCCATGCCGCGCGCCTTGAACGATCCGGTGGGATTCAGCGACTCGTCCTTGAGGTAGAGGTTCGGGAGTCCGAGCGCGGCGCCAAGACGCCGGGCGTGAAGGAGCGGCGTGAATCCTTCACCCAGGCTGACGACGCTCGCGTCGTCCGCGACGGGGAGCACTTCACGGTAGCGCCACAGCGTCGCGGGCCGCGAGCCCATCTGCTCGCGACGGAGCGTACGCGCCGCGGCCGCGAGGTCGTAGCGCGCGAGGAGCGGCGCACCACAATCGCACAGGTTATAAAGCTTGCCGGGCTCGAACCGCTTTCCGCAGCGCCCGCACTCGAGATGGGTGAGATTGCACATCCGCTTGCGCTCGCGGTCGCCACGATTGCGACGGTGGAAACCAAACGGCGGTCACAGACCGCCGCTACAGCCGCTACAGCAATCGTCGCGCTCGTTTTTCGCGCACGAATAACTTACAATGTTTTGATGACGGTTAACAACTGAACGCCGCGTATGCCCATTCGCCTGATCGCCATTGACCTCGACGGAACGCTGCTCGACAGCCAGTCGCAAATCTCCGACGCCAACCGGCAAGCCGTGTCGGACGCGGCGGCGCGCGGCGTCCAGGTCGTCATCGTCACCGGCCGGCGCTTCCATTCGGCGCGGCCCTTCTTCACCCAACTCTCCTGCCCCGTCACGGTGATTTCGTCGAACGGCGCGCGCATCGCCACGTCGTCAGGCGAGGTGCTGTACCAGAACTTCCTGCCCTCGGCGGTGGCGCGCGAGGTGCTGAAGACGGCGCACGATTACCGCGCCTACGCGGTGGCCATCTTCGATGTGCCGGGACGCGGCCAGGTGACGATGCACGAGGACGCCTCACTCGACGGGCCCCTCGGCTGGTATCTGAAGAGCGCGCCGGACTGCCTGGCTCAGGTCGCGGACTTCGGCTCGGCCATCGCCGAGGATCCCATCCAGGTGTTGTTCGGCGGACCGCCGGCGCGCATCACGCCACTCGAGCCGCTGATCGAGGAGTCGACGGCGCGGCCGTTCATCCACCTGACTTGGACCAAGTATCCCGCGCGCGACACCTACCTGCTCGACGTGATGAACAAGGGCTGCACGAAAGGGAGCACGCTCGAGCTGTGGGCGCGGCGCGCCGGCATCGAGCGCCATGAGGTGATGGCGCTGGGCGACAACTTCAACGACGTCGAGATGCTGGAGTACGCGGGCCGCGCCGTCGTGATGGGCAACGCGGAGCCCGACTTGGCTCGCGATGGCTGGACCGTGACACGCTCGAACGACGAACACGGCGTCGCTCACGCGATCCAGAGCTACGTCCTCGACGGCGAATAACGAATCCTACTGGGGCCTACTGGTCGATGACCTCGGCGCCGGCGGGAGGGGCGAAAGTGAAGAGGCGCGAGGCGAGCGCGACGTTCTGCTGGATGTTGTCGAACTTGAACTCCATCACGCTGCGGTCAGGATAGAAGATGACCAGACGGCGGATGTCGAGCGAGGGCGTCACTTCCATCAGCACCTCGCTGTACTCCTCCTGGTAGCCGCGCTTGGGGATGCCGCGCAGGACGCGGTTGCCGGGCTCGGGCTTGAGTGCGTTGTCGGCCCACTCGATTTTCGAGAAGATGCGGTGCAGGTCGAAGTGGGAGACCAGCAGGGGAAACGGCACGCGCGCGTCCTCGTTGGTCTTCATGGTGGACCGCGTCACCTGTTTCTCCTCGGGGATATAGAGCCAGAGGCGCTTGCCGTCGGAGACCACGAGTTTGGACTGTGGTTCCGCGTAGTCCCAGCGCATCAGGCCGCCGCGCGCGAAATAGGCGGTGCCGGATTCGACGCGCGTCCGTCCGCCCCACTGATACGTCTGAGTGAAGGCCAGCCGCAACGTCCGGACGCTGCGGTAGCGCGACTCGATCCCGCGCACCAGTTCGTCAAGCGACCGGGCGGAATCGCTCGCAGTCGCGGCGAGAGCGCTGGCGGCGCAGACCGCTGCCAACAGGACGGCCGCCGAATAAGCGCATCGGCCAACCAGGCCAACGCGCCGCCACAGGGTCGCGCTCCTGGCTCCTGACTCCTGTCTCCTGACTTCTGCTTTACTGGTTGACATCCCTCACCTGGGCCTTCAATCGTTGGACGGCAGCCAGCGCTTCGGAGTTGGCCGGATCCGTGGTCAGGCCCGCCTCGAACTCACGCAGCGCCTGGTCGCGATTCCCGTTTGCCGCGGCGATCGCGGCGAGTGCGAAGTGCGCGTGGCTGTCGTAAGGATTGAGCTTGAGCGCCGCGCGGAAGGCTCGACTGGCGAGGTCGCGAAGGCCGCGCCGCACGTAGATGTCGCCGAGTCCGACGAATCCCATCGGATTCGGCTGGCTCTTGACCGACTCGAGGAACTGCGGCTCGGCATCTTGGAACCTTGCCTCATCGAGGTAAAGCTTGCCCAGCCGGTTGCGCGCGTCGATATTGAGCGGCGAGAGACGAACCGCGACTTCGTACTCCGACTCGGCCTGCTTCTTCAAGCCCATTTCCTCGTAGGCGACGCCGAGATTGAGGTGCGGATTCGTGTAGTCCGGCTTGAGGCGGATCGAGCGCTGGTAGAAGTCCACCGCCTCAGGGTAGCGCTTCTGCTTGGCGCACACCATCCCCAGATTATTGAGGATGATCATGCTGTCGGGCGCCAGCTTCAGACTCTCGCGCCACTCGCGCTCGGCATCCACGGCGTCACCCTGGCTCCAGTAGACCACGCCGAGGTTGTTGCGAATCGGGTAGGCATCGGGCGCGGTCTCGAGCGTCCGCGTGAACAACGTGACCTCATTGCGAAAGTCCCGGTTGCGAGTGACGATGCGGAGGACGGCCAGCGCAGCGAGAATACCGAGTGCGCCGACTAGCGCCAGGCGAGGAAGCCGCGAACGGGTCGCAGCCGTCGGTTCGCGGGCGATACCGCCCGATCCGCGCCGCGAGGCAGTCCGCCAGAGCGCGGTCAATGCCCAAGCGGCCAGCCAGCAAAACCCGACCGACGGCAGGTACAGATAGCGCTCGGCGAAGGCATTGATGGGCATCCAGCGAACGTTGAGCACGGGAGCGAGCGTCGCGAGCAGCCAGACGATGCCGAACGACGCAGCGCCTGCCGCGCGCGCGGCCCCGGCGTCATCCTCACCGGGGGCTGTCCGGCCGCGCCGCCACAAGACGAGCCACGCTGTCCCGAGAACCAGCAGCGCCGCGAGGCCCACGAGTACGCGCGGGTCAAGCAGCGTCGCGCTCTTGTGGAACACGTAGAACACCGAGAGTCGCCTGGGCCAGACGAGCTTGCGGGCGTACTCGCCGATGAGCGCGACCGCCGAGAGCGCCGCCTCCCAACGCGTGAACTTCGGTGCGGCCGAAGCGGGAGCGAGCGCGCCGAAGACGCGCACGCGGAACAGCAGGTAGACGCCTCCGAGCAGCCAAAGGCTAGCGTAGCGCGACACTTTCTCCAGCATGCTCGTCCACGAGCGGTCGTCGCGATAGAGGTGTTCGTAAACGGCGGCCAGAAAGGGCAGCGTCAGGGCCTGCTCTTTCGAGAGCAGCGCCAGAATGAAGCTGCCCGCCAAAAGTCCGTGGTGGAGGAGTCGCCGGCCGCGCGATGGCTCAGCACGAGCGAGTCCCAGGAACAGGAAGAACGTCAGGAGATAGAAGAAGGTCAGCTCGACGTCCGTGACGGCGGCAATCCAGGCCACTGATTCCGAATGGATGGGATGAAGCGCGAAGAGGAGAGCGGCGACGAAGGCCAAAGTGCGATCGCCCGACACCCGGCGGGTCACGGCGAACAGCATCATAACCACGGCAGCGTGGAGCGCCACGTTCACCAGATGGAACTCGTAGGCGACGGGTCCGAACAACTGGTAGCAGACGAGGTAGCCCAGCGTCATCATCGGCCGGTAATAGTTGGTGACGCCCTCGGCGCCCACGTACGACCAGACCGTGGTGCTTAGAATCTCCCGCAAATGATGGACGCTCGCTAGATAAGGATTGTGCGTGATCTGGGTGACATCGTCGTAGACGAAGCCGTTGAGCAAGGTGTTGGCGTAGGGCAAAGCGGCGCACAGGGCGAGCACGCCCGCGAGCGTCGCGTCCGACCAGTTCGGGCGGCTGCACGACGCGGTCTTCCGATCTACAACGAGGCTCGCCGCCGGGTTCAGGGAAGTGAGGTGGGCGCTCACCCTTGCTCCTCCCTGGCGGGATGGGATCGCCCAATCCAACGCTCCCAACCCGGCGGCAGGACGACGGCAATCTTGACGATCGCAAAGCGCTTGAACATCCAGTTGGCCAGCGCGAAGCTCAGCGGCCCGAGCGCGAGGCCGGCCAGGCAGTCGACGAGGTAGTGATAGCGCAGGTACAAGGTCGAGATCCAAAGACTCAGGATGAGCGGGGTGAGGATCGCACCCAGCCAGCGCGAGTTCCGCCAGGCGTACAGCCACACCACGAACGAGATCCCCACGTGCAGGCTGGGAAACACGTCGCGCCGGATGCGCGCGAAGTTCATGAATTCCATCTCGCGGTTGAAGACGTCGAGCGACTGGGAGAGCGGCACCGTATAGTGGGCGCGCAGGGTGTACATCGGCCCGATGGCCGGTACCAGCAGATAGCCGAGCAGGCCGAGGAAGGAGACGACCAGCACGCCGCACATCATCTCGCGGAAGCGCTCGCGCGACCGCCAAATGTACACGAAGCAGGCGACCAGCGGGATGTTCCAGATGTGGTAGACATAGGCGAATTCCATCCAACTGGTGAGTGCCGGGCGGATGAAACGCTGGATCGCGACACTCGCCTGAAATCCGAACAGCCGCTGATCCCAGGCGATGAGCGCGGCGTCACGGTCGGTCGTGGTCAGCAGGTGGGTCGCGTCGCCCCACAGGGAGTAGTACATGAGCAGGATGACCAGAAACGGGAACCAGTCGCGCACGATGCGCCAGTAGGGGTGCACGAAGCGCGCGAGCTCACCGGGCGGATCTGCCCCGGCGACGGGTTGCGCCGCGGGGTGGCGTCCTGCCACAAAGTAATGCACCAGCTCCTTGGCGAGAAGCAGCGACACCGCGGGGATGATAATGAGGACGTCGGCAGGACTGACGTTTTCCTGGCGCACCTCGCGGAAGACGATCTTCACGCCGAGCACCAGCAGAAAGAATACGAGGGCGACCACATCCTCGAGGCGCAGTTGGAGGGTGAGCCGGCGTGCTGCGGCGCGTTCGCCGTTCTCGTTGCCCGCGGATTGGGACTTGTCAGGCATCAGGAACCTTGCCGACCTCAGACCCTCAGCTTGAAGGTCGCGCAGTCACCTGCTCCGAGTAAAGCTCCTTCAGATCCTGGAAGCGCTGCCGCGGCCCAGGCGGGAAGGGAAACTTGCTGGTCTCGTCGAGCACCTTCAGGGCGCGCGTGCGGTCGCCACTCACGAAATAGACCCGCGCCAGACCTCGTACGGCGTCCTCCTGCGTGGGGAAGATCTGGAGGACCTCGAGAAACGTCCGCTCCGCCTCGTGGTATTTTTTCTGGTCGAGGAAGGCCGTGCCCTCGACCACGTAAGGCTCAGCGTAATAGCGATTCTCGCGGATGAGTTGCTGGGTGAGCGGGATCACCTGGTCGTATTGGGCGAGGAAGAGATGGGCGAAGGCAAACCGCAAGGCGTCTTCCTCCTCCAGGCGTCCATCGCTCAGCGCCTCGAACACCGCGTGGTCGTCGAGCATCGAAGCGAACTGCTGCTCGGCGAACTTGCTCCGCGAGAGCGCCCGCCAGTAGCGCAGGTTTCCCGGACGCAACTCGACCGCCCGCCGCCCCTTGGCGTAAGCCGTCGTCAGGCCAGCCGGCGACCCTGACGTCTCATAGCGCGCCAGGTCATCCTGGCAGCCCCAATAATAAAAGCGCGCTGCGAGATCCTTGCCGATACCGCGGGCTCCCAGCACTCCCAGAGCCAGCGTGATCGCATAAAGCACGCCGCGCACCCAAGCGCCGGCGCCGCGATGGCTTTCCAGGCCGGCGGGCTTCAAGCCGGAGATCGACTTGACGGCGAGCAGCGCCACCAGCACGAGGCTCAGCGTCTTCATCGCCTCCCAGAAAATGAACTTGAGGGTCTCCACCGCGAAGGGCCTCCACCCTGCTGTATTCCCATTTCGCCGGCCGCTTCCCTACTCGAGCAGCCGCAGGTTGATCTTGGACCCGGGAGCAAGGTGTGCGCGGGCGTCCGAGCCAATCACGTACGGCACGCCCGAGGGATCACGCGGCGCCGCCGCGATCAGGCCAGCCGCGGCAACCTCCTGCCACGACTGGGCAGCGCGTCCCCGCCTTTGACGATAGCGGCCGAGCACGGCGTCGAGCTCCGCCATCTGCTCGCGCGCCGCGAGCGCCGCCAGGTGTTCCTGGGCGCTTTGGCGTACTTGATCATTCTCCGCGTGCCGTTCGATCTCCGACCATAGCAGCCGCGAAGTCGCCGTCTCCCCGCCTTTGGCCGCTACACTCGCCGCCATCGCCTTCATCCACGACATGGCGCCCGGCCGCTCGCTCCCGGCCTCGAAGGCGCGCGCCGCGCTCGGGTAATCCCTCAAGTCCCAGTAGTAAACGAATCCCAGATCCTGCCACAAGCGCCAATAGTCCGGGTTGGCGACGATGCCGCGCCGCAACAACTCGAGCGCCGCCTGGGGATCGCCCGCGCCCGCCGGCGGCTTTTCCGCCAGGAAGATGGCGCCGAAGCGATAGGCGATGATTAGGTGCGGGTCAAGCTCCGTGGTGATCGTGAGCAACGGGCCGAGCAACTTGTACTCGTTCGACTGCGCCATCCGCCGCCGCCCGAAATACTGCACCACGCGCGTCCAGTAGATGTCCGCGAGCAAGCCTTCGTGGCCGAGGCTCAACATGCGCAGCCGCCGGGCAGAGCGCAGGTAAAGCACGTCCTCAAAATGGGCTGCGCCGTTCTTCCTCCGGTCGATTCCCCGCTCCAGCGGCGCCAGGATCGCGACGGCAACGGCCATCAGCAGCCAGCACGTCGCGTTGACGGCACGCCATCGACGGGGAAGCAGGCGACCAAGGCTCATCGGAATTCGCGCTCCTCAAAAATCAGAATCGCCGCCGAGACCAGGATGGTCGCGTACAGAAGTGCGTACAGCGAATTCGCGGCGAGAAGATAACCAGGAATCCGCTCACCGTGCGCCGCCTGCGTGATGGCGCTGAAGTTGCTGAAATTGGGCAGCAGGTAGTAAAGGACGGTGGTGACGCGCTCGACCGCGGCGCTGCCGCTATCGTGCCCGAACAGCCGCATGTCGCTCGAGAAGTTCCCGATGACGTAGATGGCGAAGGTATAGACGGCGGACAGCACGGGCGTCGAGATTGTGGAGAATACCAGCGCGACTCCCACCACCAGCGCCAGATCGAGCAGGATGAAGTAGACGGCTTCGAGCGCCACGAGGTCAGCGGCATCGAACGCGCGCTGCTCATAGAAGAGCGCGAGGTAGAACGCCGCCGTCATGACCGCCGTGTTGACCGCCAGCGTCAGCAGCAGTCCCGCGTACTTTCCCACGATGAATTCCGCCCGGCGCACGGGTTTCGAAAGCACGTTGTGGATGCTGCGCCGCTCGAGTTCCTTCGACACCAGCCCGATACCGATGAAGATCGCCATCAGCACACCGATCACCGAGATGGCGCTGAGGCTCAGGTTCACCAGAATAATCCGCTCGATACCGACCGAAATGCTGCCGAAAAGGATCGCCGCGCCGATGAGCAGCACGGCGAAGACGATCAGGCTGTAGAGGACGTTGTCGCGCACCGCTTCCTTGAAGGTGTGGAGGGCGACGGCGGCGACGCGCCGGACGGAGTCCTGAATCTGGAATCCGGAAAGTTCAGGTCGAGTCTCCACCCGCTCGGACGCCGCGTTTCCGCGCGGCGCGTGTCCGACGCCGGATCGCGAATGAGCGTCAGCGGAGGGTGCGGAGACCTCGACCATCGACTTCTGGCTTGGCGCTTGCGGCTGCCCGCTCTCAGGGCTCGATCCTCGGCCCACCTGCTTCAAGAAGTAATCCTCGAGCGACATCTTGACAGGATTGACCGAAACGATTCGCGCTCCCTGGTGAAGCGCGAGAGCGAGCGCCTGGCCAGGATCGCATTCCGCCGGAAGCGTGAAGCGCACTCGCTCGCCCGTGTGCACCACGGCGCGCGCCCGAGTCCCGAGACAATCGACGAGCGCCGGCGACGGCCGATCGACGACGATCTCTGTTGCCTCAATCCCGGAGCTTAGAAGCTGGCCTAGTTCGCCGCAGCCCTCCAGGCGGCCTCGATTCAGGATCGCCACGCGGTCGCAGAGCATCTCGGCATCCGAGAGGATGTGGGTGGAGAAGAAGACCGTCTTGCCCGCGGCGCGCAGCTCCAGAATCAGGTCGCGGAGGTCTCGCCGGCCGAGGGGGTCGAGGCCCGACATCGGCTCGTCGAGAAAGACTAACTCAGGGTCGTTGATTAACGCCTGCGCGATTCCCACGCGCTGCACCATCCCTTTCGAGAACTTACCCAACGGAATATCTCGTACCTCCTCGAGACCTGTGCGCTCGAGCAGGCGTCCGATCCGGCGCCGGCGCTCAGTTCCGCGCAGTCCGAAGAGCGAGGCAGCGTAGCTCAGCAACTCCTCGGCGGTCAGTTGGTCGTAGAAGTAGGGGTTCTCCGGGAGATAGCCGAGGCGTTGGTGAACTCGCCGGTCACGGAGATCGTGACCCAGGAGGCGCACGGCGCCCGCCGTCGGAAACACCAGGCCGAGCAGGATCTTCAGTGTGGTGCTCTTCCCCGCTCCGTTAGGTCCGAGCAGGCCAAAGACCTCGGACTGCTCCACCTGAAGGCTGAGTCCGTCGAGCGCCCGCCGGGGACGGCGGCGCCAGAAGCCCAGCCTGTAGTCTTTGATCAGTCCCTCGGTTTCAACCGCAAACATGTCCTGAATTTTTCGCTGTCATGGCACTATCGAAGAAGCCCGCCGCGAGCGAGCCGACACGGGCTGGGCTCATTCAAACTCCACCATTCCAGCCCGAGCGCCTTCGAGCACCCGGGCCGGAACAGAGAAGCCATGCCTATCGTTGGTCAATCGACCGCTACCCGCCAATCGGCGAGTCGGAGGCAGCGGCCGCCGCCGTCGAATTCTGGCGGATGACGGCCGTCTGATCGGTGAAGTAGTAGTTCGTGCCGGTCGTCCCAGCCGTCGTGGGATTCGCGTTGAGGGTGTAGGTGTCGTAACGGCCTGAAACCGCCGTCGTGGCGTAGGTGAAGCTGTAGCCGCTCTTGACTCCCGCCGCCAGCACGCTATCAATCAGCCCCGCCGCCGCCGACGTGGGGTTGCCGCTCGCCGGCGGCCCCAAGGACACCAAATCCGGAGTGAACCCCGCCGGGTAAGTCGTCGCGTACGTCACCTCGCTGGTGTTGAGAGTACGCAGTGACCCTACGGCTGACGCCTGATTCGCGGCCATACGCGACCGGAGCAGGTTAGGAATGGCAATCGCTGCAATGATCAGAATGATGGCAACTACGATGAGTAATTCGATCAATGAAAATCCACTTGCATTCTTCTTCATAAGTTTCCTCCCGTCGTTTGGTTTTGACTTCTGGTCCGAAAAGCCGGGGGAGCACGAGGCTCCCCCGCCGAGCCGAGCGTTGCCTAGGTTAACCGCCAATCGGTGAATCCGACGCGCTTGCCGCTGCCGTCGAGTTCTGGCGAATCGTTGCCGTCTGGTCGGTGAAGTAGTAATTGGTGCCCGTGGTGCCGACGGTCACGGGGTTGGCGTTGATGGTGTAAGTGTCATAGCGGCCACCGGTACTGGCCGTGGTCGAGTAGACGAAACTGTACCCTGCTTTCGTCCCTCCTGCCAGTACGCTATCGATCACGCCCGCCGCCGACGCCGTCTCCGTTCCTGACGCTGGGGGCCCGAGGGCTGCCAGCGTCGGACTGAAACCGGTGTTGTACGTCGAAGCGTATTCGATCTCCGCTGTGTCGATGGTGCGCAGCGATCCCACCGCCGAGGCCTGATTTGCCGCGATACGCGACTTGAGCAGGTTCGGGATGGCGATGGCCGCGATAATCAGGATGATCGCGACAACGATGAGCAACTCGATCAGCGAAAAGCCGCGAGAATCCTTTCTCATTGCGTTCCTCCCCAATCAATCGAAGTCGCCATCCTAGATTACTAGAATGGCACTACTGTGTCTAGCGTCTTTCAATGGAGCAGGCCGGATGCCAAGCGCGGCCGCCTCATCCCTGCCTTGAACTCTGACAGCATATGCCTCTGAATATACTAGTCTTAATTGTGTGTTCTAAATGCAAGCGCCGAATGACCTGACCCCCCTTGCCCTGCGCGGTTGCCGTACTTTGGCAATCCGAGTTGACAAAAAATGTCACTCGTCGCCTATATGAGTTGGTAAACATCCGGAGGCTGACAATCCGTGTTTACAGGCAGTGTAGGGGAGCTCTCTGGGCTCCCGAGGAGGGGAAACTCTCACGGCCAACCCGGCTTACAAATTGTACTTCTCGGCGTAATGGCGAAAGGAGCGGTAGGAGATACGCAGTAGCTCGGCGGCGCGAGTGCGGACGCCGCCGGCCAGGCGTAGCGCCTCCTCGACGTACCGCCTCTCGAGGCCCGCGATCTCGCGTTCGAAGTCGACACCGTCTTCCGCGATTTGGACCCCGTACGCTGACGCCGCCGGGATCTGGCGCACCGACTCCGGCAGCTTCTCGGCGCGCAGCAACGTCTCCGCTTCGCCCGAGACCGCGACGGCGCGCTCCACGGCGTTTTCGAGCTCGCGCACGTTGCCCGGCCAGTGATAGCGCTCGAGCGTGCGGAGCGCTTCGGCGTCAAAGTCCTTGAGCGGCTTCTTCATCTCCAGCGCGTAACGCCCCAGGAAACGGCGCGCCAGCGGCTCCACGTCCTCCGGGCGTTCGCGCAGCGGCGGCACGTGAATCGGCACCACGTTGACGCGGTAGTAGAAATCCTCGCGAAATTGCCCGGCGCGCACCATCGACTCGAGGTCGCGGTTGGTCGAGGCAATCAGCCGCACGTCGACCGGCACGTCCGCGGTACTCCCAAGCGGCCGCACCTTGCGTTCCTGCAAGACGCGCAGCAGCTTCACTTGCATCAACAGGCTGGTCTCGCCGATTTCGTCGAGGAAGAGCGTGCCGCCGCTCGCCGATTCGATGATCCCCTTGCGATTCGAGTCAGCGCCGGTGAAAGCCCCCTTGAGGTAGCCGAACAGCTCGCTTTCGAGCAGCGTCTCGGGGAAGGCGCCGCAGTTGATGGAGACGAACGGGCGCTCACGCCGCAGGCTCGCCTCGTGGATGGCGCGCGCCACCAGTTCTTTTCCCGTCCCACTCTCCCCCGTGATCATCACGGTGGTCGTAGTGGGCGCGACGGTGCGCACCATCTCGAGGATCGCCTGCATCTTCGAGCTGCGCCCGATGATGTTGTCGCGTGCGAAGACCCGCAGCAACTCGCGCCGCAGCCGGACGTTCTCCTCGCGCAGCGCCAGTTCTTCGAGCGCCTGCTTCACCACCAGCCGCGCTTCCTCCACCAGCCGGTCGGTCTTGATGACGTAGCGGTAAGCGCCGAGATTCAGCGCCTGGACGGCCGTCGTCATGGTGGGGACGGCGGTGATCAGGATGAAGGCGACGGAATTGCCCGCCTCACGCACCCGCTTGAGCAAGTCGATACCGCTCAGGTCGGGCATGCGGATGTCAGAGATGACCAGGTCGTAGGCCTGTGCGTCGATCTTCTTGAGCGCTGCCTCACCGCTTCGCACGGTGTCAACCTTGTGGCCGTCCTTGCGGAAGGCGATCTCGAGCATCTGGCAAAGCGACGGTTCGTCGTCGACGATCAGCAAGCGCGCCATTGTTTCTTTAGTACCATGAATTGCCCGCGAAGTGTAGCCACGACGCGATAGCCCGTGGTCCGTGACTTCATGTAAACCGGGCGCTGGTCGAAGTACAATAATCCCGGTAAGGTCATGACCCTCGAAGAAACCGTGATCGCCGTGTGGCGGCAAGCGCTGGTCGAGGAAAAGCCGGTCGTCGAGCTTGATGGCGAGCGCTACTGCGTGACGAAGACTCCGTCGAAGCGGCTGCGCACCGTGGCCTTTAGTTACGCGGGACGCGCCATCACCGGCATCGAGCAGAACCCGCGCACGTCGTCGCGCTGGGCGGAGCTGGCGCGCGACGGGAAGCGGATCATGCAGTTCAGCGTGCACGGACGCTACATCGGCAACGTGTGCGAAGGAAAGCTCGTGCGCTACGGGGCGTGGCAGGCGATGGAGTTGCCGGAGTGAAACCCGACATGCCGGACCGGCGCTCATAGAGCACCGCTACAGCAAGAGGTAGTGGTGTCATTTGGAGCCGGCTCAATTCCGCAGCACAGGTCATTCCCTCTATGACGACGCTGGCATCTGTCAATACGAAAATGAGCGCACAACACCGCGGGCGGCGGGGCACGCTGTCAAGGGCGCCCGCAGGGCGTTCATCTCGACCCTTGACAGCGTGCCCGCCGTCACGAT
>DASZAI010000030.1:0-116165 GCA_035945295.1 Terriglobia bacterium
TCCCTATCTGGTGTGGGCGTAGGAGATTTGAGGGGAGTTGTCCTTAGTACGAGAGGACCGGGATGAACAGACCTCTTGTGTACCAGCTGTCACGCCCGTGGCACGGCTGGGTAGCGAAGTCTGGAAGTGATAAACGCTGAAGGCATCTAAGCGTGAAGCACGCCCCAAGATCAGATCTCCCAAGGGTAAAAGGTGGGCGCTACCCATCGAGAACCCTTAGAAGGGCCGTCGAAGACTACGACGTTGATAGGTCGGAGGTGTAAGCGTGGTAACACGTTCAGCTGACCGATCCTAATCGCCCGTTCGGCTTGACCATAATTTCTGCTGAACACACATGTAGAGCCGGGCTTCAGCCCGGCAAGTCGAAGTCTGTAGCGGCGGTCTATGACCGCCGGACAGAAGTCAGGAGTCAGAAGACAGAAGTCAGAAGATATCCTGACGCAGCACGCCTTCGGAGCACTTGTGACGCAGCTTTACTCGCTGAGTGGTTCAGCCTTGGGCTGACCGCTGAAAGCTGAGAGCTGACGGCTCAAAGAATTCACGACGCCGCACTATTCAGAAAGGGAGCGATCAGCTTTCAGCAATCAGCTTTTCGGTTTTGCGGCTGATAGCTGACGGCTGAAAGCTGACCGCTTCCAAAACAAGTTTCCGGCGATCATACCGGAGGGGTCACACCCGTTCCCATCCCGAACACGGAAGTTAAGTCCTCCAGGGCCCATGGTACTGCAAGGGTAACTTTGTGGGAGAGTAGGTCGTCGCCGGGATTAAATCCAAAGGCTCGGTTGCTTCGGCAGCCGGGCCTTTTTGCTTTGGTAGCGCGGAGCCTGCATGTGCAGGAGCGGTTGGGGTAAAATCGGGATACCTGCTTGATAGGAGAGGGGCGGAATCATAGTGGCCGGGGCCTGGTTGCTCGCTTTGTCGGTTCTTGTCACTACAGCAGTCGTCCTCTGGATTCTGCACCATCCACGCATTAGCGGGCTTTTTCACCAGCACGTCCGCGATCGACCGAAGCGCCGGCTTTTCCTGGCGGCGGTCGGATTCTTTCTCGCCTTTGTGGTGGCGCGCTCCTGGGCCTATGCTGTTTACCGCAGCTTCGGCCCGTTTCACTACGTTTACATTCGCGGGACGCATGTCCATCACCTGGTCTGGGGCATTTTCCTTCTGCTGGCCGTGGGATTTTGTTGGTTGATCGAGGTGGGCACGGGCAGCACGTCGTCGTCTCTCCTGGCCAGCCGTTTGATGTCCTTGCTCTATGGTGTCGGCGCCGCCCTGACGCTCGACGAGTTACCGCTCTGGCTGAATCTCGAGGAAGGTGTGTATTGGAGCCGGAAGGGCCGAGCCGGCCCCGACGCCGTGCTCCTCTTCGGCGCCGCCCTGTTAATCGGCGTTTGGGGAGGCGACTTCCTCAAGGCCCTCTGCCGCGAGCTTTTCGGCCTCTGCCGCAAGAACAAATAGCCGCCGCCCCGTTGCGGCTGCGGCCTTCAGGCTTTGGTCGTGTTCAAGGACCCGCGACTAATTCAAGAATCACTGGCTGGCGCAGGCACGCACCTCCCGGTTACGTCAGCGCATCCAAGAAATATCTGAATAAGGAGGAATTCCTATGTACGCCATTACAGGTGCGACTGGAAACACGGGGAGTGTCATTGCGGAAAAGCTTCTGGCTCGCGGCGAGAAGGTGCGCGTGATTGGCCGCGACGCGAAGCGGCTGGCGCGTTTCGTGAGTAAAGGCGCCGAAGCGTTTGCTGCGGACGTCACGGACGCCGCCCAGCTTACCAAAGCCTTTGACGGGGCCACGGCGGTTTATGCCATCATACCGCCCAACATGGCGGCCACCGACGTCCGCGCTTACCAGGAACGAGTCTCTGACGCCATCGCCGCCGCCATTAAGCAGGCCTCGGTCCCGGAGGCGGTCGTCCTTAGCAGCGTCGGCGCCGACAAGGCAGGGAAGGTCGGCCCGGTAGTCGGGCTTCACAACCTGGAGCAGAAGCTGAACGGCATCCGCGGCCTGGACGCGGTTTACCTGCGGGCGGGCTACTTCATGGAAAATCTGCTGCCGCAGGTCAGTGTGATCCAGAACTTCGGGATGCTCGGCGGACCGGTACGAGCCGACCTGCGTCTGCCGATGATCGCGACGCGCGATATCGGCGCGTCGGCCGCCGAGCTTTTGCTCAAAGCGGATTTCACCGGCAAGCAAGCTCGCGAGTTGCTCGGACAGCGCGACGTGACCTACACGGAAGTCGCGTCGACTATCGGCAAAGCCATCGGCAAACCGAGCCTGAGCTATATCCAACTGCCGCCTGCGCAGCTCAAGCCGGCGCTGGTGCAAATGGGAATGTCGTCGAGCATGGCTGACCTGCTTCTCGAAATGGCCGAGGCCTTGAACTCGGGTTACATGGTCGCACTCGAGCCGCGCTCGGAACGGAACACCACTCCGACCTCGATCGAAACCTTCGTCGCCCAGGAGTTCGTTCCCCGGTTCCAGGGTAAAGCGGCAAGAGCCTGAGGACGCTTAGACGCGGCACGCTCGCTGTAACCACGTTCTTAACGGGCCGGCATCGTCGGCCCGTTTTGCTTTTGGACCCGCTCCGCCTGCCTCGATTGCATCCCGCAGCCCGAACTCCCAAGGTGTGACGTACGTCACAGACGCCGGAGTCGGAGCTGCCTGAGAATGCGCCCTTGATTCGGGGCCTCTGGTGTCATCGGTTGGCCACGCCGCCAAGCGCATGCGGCGTGCCCAGAGGCCCCACTCGAGAGATCGAATCAAGCTACCAGGACCAGGGGTCAGGATTAGGGCCGGGGCGGGGACGTCCCGGGGGAATTCATTGACCCCAATCCTTGGGCAACAAGGCCCGGTCGCCGCGGCGACCGGGCCTTGTTGTTTTCGGATGCCGGTTGATGGACACGCGGCTGTGTGGCGACGTGGAAGCGTCCTCGCCGAGACAACCTACACGCTGGGCACGCCTTCCGGCCCCAGCTCCCGAATCCAGATATTGCGATAGCGCACCGGATGGTTATGGTCCTGGAGCTTGAGTGGGAGCTTCTCGGGCGTCGGGTGATATGGCGGACGATGCATGTGCTCGGTCGGGCCCATGATCCGCACGTGATCCTGCACCAGCACGCCGTTCTGGACCACCGTAATGAAAGCGGCGCGCGTCAGCTTGCCGCTGGGGTCGAAGCGCGGGCCGTGGAAGATGATGTCATAAGTCTGCCACTGGCCGGGCGGCCGGCAGGCGTTGACGAGCGGCGGATACTGCCCGTAAATGGCCGCGGCCTGGCCGTCGGCGTAGGTCTTGCTTTGGTAAGAGTCGAGCACCTGCACTTCGTAGAGACCTTGCAGGTAGACGCCGCTGTTGCCGCGGTCCTGATCCTCGCCGTGCGGCGGCTTCGGCGTCGCCCACTCGACGTGCAACTGGCAGTCCCCGAAAGCGTCGCGCGTCGACATGTCACCCGTCCCGGGAGTGGTTGCGAAGTAGCCGTCTTCCACCTTCCACTTGGCGGGACCGCCATCGGCGGCGTGCCACTTCGAGAGATCGTGGCCGTCAAAGAGGACGACCGCGTCCGAGGGCGGCCGCCCGGCGTGGTCCTCGGTCGAACACTCGCCCGGCGTGATCACGGGCGCCATAGGACGGTTCCGGTCGTGGATCTTCCACTGATCGGCGCTGGCGCCGCCAGCCGCGGGAATTGTCCGCGTGGTGAACAGGGCGACGAGCATCGCGGCGGCAACGACTGCGCCGCCGGTCAGAATGATTCTGCGCATGGACATGGACTCCTTTCGATGAGTGACCGTTTATTTCTCAGAGGGAGCGCCGGCCGCTGGTTGGGTTTCGCGGGGCTGAAGCTCAAGAACCTTCGCCACCAGCCGGGGGAAAAAATGGGTGAAAACCTTCTCGCAGTTCCTGCAACTCCACTGGGCTTCGCGGCTTTCGAGATGCTGCCAGTTGACGCAGCCGCACGGGCAGGTCAATTGCAGACCCCGGCCGCTGTGCCCGTCGCCGACTTTGACCTCTTCGGGTCTCAGATCCTCGATCTGGATGGGAAACTTCATGGTGATTGCTTTAGCGTGCCGCCGCCGTACCGAAGAAGTTCCGCGGCGCCGTTTCTCCGCCGCTCGGGACGGCCAGCATTCTAACCCAAACCAAGAGCCTGCTGCACGGAGAGCGCCTTACAGCAGCTTCATGGCCTCGGGGTCCCAGCGCACGGCTTGGCCGCGGTCGTAGCTCAGGTTCGAGAGCAGGGCCGCGCCCGCCGCGCGGTATCCAAACACGGCGTCCTCGACCACGGGCTGTCGCGAGCGCACGGCGGCGAAGAAGTTCTTCAAGTGATCGTAACTGTCGCTGTAACCGTCTGGCGCCACGAACCTCTCTTGGCGGGTGAACGGAGAGCCGGAGGGATGCTGGCGCGGATACTTCTTCCGGTACTCTTCGAGGATTTTCTGCTGCGTCGCCTCAGCGAAGGACCCGATATTCAGGCCGGGCTCCTTTTCGCGCGGCTCGCGCGTCAGAGCGACTTCCCCGCCGACCTCGAGCGTCCCCTCCGAGCCCGTGAACACGAATCCCTCGCTCTCCGGCCCGCCGGAAATGAAGTTGACGCGCAGGGCCAGGTTGAATCCCTGCGGATAGTCGAACAGTCCGAGCAGCACGTCGGGCACGTCGCGCCCATCCTTCCAGAAGCGGAGTCCTCCGGTACCGAGCGCGCGCGTCGGCCCGTGCGATCCCGTCACGAAGTGCGTGCCGCTGAATAGGTGTACGAAGAGGTCGCCCGCCACGCCCGACCCGTACGCTTTCCATTTGCGCCACTGGAAGAAGTGTTCGGGGTTGAAAGGAATCTGGGGCGCGGTGCCGAGGAAGCGCGGCCAGTCGATGGTCTGGGGGGACGCGTCCGGCGGGATGGTGTAGTCCCACGCGCCGATAGCCGAATTGCGATCCCACCACGCGTTGATGGAAGTAATCTCGCCGATGGCGCCTGCGGAAATGAGTTGTTTCGCCTGCTGATAGAGCATCGAGCTGACACGCTGGCTGCCGACCTGGATGATCCGCTTCGTCTTGGCGGCGGCCGCGATGATCTCGGGGCCGTCCGAGTAGAGGTGGATCATCGGCTTTTCGAGATAAACGTCTTTCCCCGCGTTCATGGCGTCGACCGCCGCCTGCTTGTGCCAGTGGTCGGGTGTGCCGATGATGACCGCGTCAATGTCGGGCCGAGCCAGGATCTCGTGGTATTCGCGGGTGGTGAAAGTGTCCGCACCCCAGACCTCCTTGGCGTGAGTCAGGCGCCCGTCGTAGCAGTCGGCGGTGGCGACCACCTTGACTCCCGGCACCTCGGCGGCGGTCCGCGTGTCGTACTGGCCCTGTCCTCCGGCGCCGATGAGCGCTACCTGGATCTGGTCGTTGGCCGAGCGCGGACGCTCGGGCTCACCCTGCGCTTGGGCGAGCACATGGGTGGGCGTCCCACCCACGAGAAAACTCTCCGCGGTGACCACGCTGCCTGCTTTAAGAAAGTCTCTGCGGTTGAATCCGTTTTTCATGAATCGTCCCCCCAAAAGAAATGGATGATGTGGCCGTCTTTCAGCCGGCGCGAGTTTACCACGCCTGAGGCCCACCGCCGGAGTAGAATGGCTTCCCGTCATCATAACTTCTGGGAGGGAGTCATGGATTCCGAACGCTCGAAGCCTACGCGCCGAAATCTTCTGCGGGCCGGCGGCGCCGCCGCGCTCGCGAGCTGCCTGCTCGACAAGGTCGGCGTCGCCGCATCCTCCTCCGCCGACTCCTCGCCGCGAGGCTTGCCACCACTCAAGATCACGGACGTGCGCATCATCGTGACGTGTCCCGACCGCAATTACGTTCTGGTGAAAATCTCGACCTCAGAGCCTGGCCTTTACGGGGTGGGCGACGCGACGCTCAACGGCCGCGAACTCGCCGTCGCCGCCGACCTCGAGCAGCACATCGCGCCGCTCTTGATGGGCCGCGACCCCGAGCAGATCGAAGACACCTGGCAGTACCTCTATCGCGGCCCTTACTGGCGCGGCGGGCCGGTGCAGATGACGGCGCTCGCCGGCGTCGACCTGGCGCTTTGGGACATCAAGGGCAAGCGCGCCGGAATGCCCGTCTACCAACTGCTCGGTGGACGCACCCGCACCGGGGCGCTCTGCTACACCCACGCGAGCGGCCGAGACTTCGCCCAAGTCGAGGATCAGGTGCGGCGCGCCATCGAGCGCGGATTCAAATGCGTGCGCGCGCAGGTGGCGATCCCCGGACTCGAAGAGACCTACGGTACGCCCGGGAACAAGAAGCCGGAGGAGACGGCGGGCCGCGTGGCGCAGATGGCCGGCCTGCCGTCGACCGAAATCTTCGAGCCTGCTCCTTACTTGCGCACCGTGCCGCGGCTCTTTGAACACCTGCGCGCCAAGCTGGGTGATGAAGTCGAGCTGCTGCACGACGTCCACGAGAAGCTTGATCCGATTGGAGCATCGCAACTGGCGCGCTCGCTCGAGCCCTATCATCTCTTCTTCCTCGAGGACCCGCTGCGTCCTGAGTACAAGGAAAGCTTCCGGCTCATCCGCCAGCACTCGACCACGCCCATCGCCATGGGCGAACTCTTCAACTCGCTCTGGGACTGCGTGCCGCTCATCAAGGAGCAGTGGATTGACTACATCCGCTGCGACCTCGACCACATCGGCGGCATCACGGCGGCGCGCAAGGTCGCGACGCTCGCCGAGCTGTTCCAGGTGAAGACGGCGTGGCACGGACCAGGCGATATCGGCCCGCCTACCCACGCGGCCAACGTTCACGTCGACATCTCGATTCCCAACTTCGGCATTCAGGAGATGGTCTTCTTCCCCGATGTGGCGCGCGAAGTGATGCCCGGCGGTCCAGAATTCAAGGACGGCGCCATGCACGTTTCGGACACGCCAGGACTCGGCACGGACGTGAACGAAGAAGCGGCGAAGAAGTATCCTTATCGGCGCGCCTACTTGCCAACGGCGCGCCGCCAGGACGGCAGCGTCCAGGACTGGTAACCCTGTGACTGCGGCGGCGGTCTATGACGTGTATGACCGCCGAATCCCCGAGCTGCCGCGGACGCGCGTCTTACGCGAGTGACCGCCGTGCGAAAAGTTTTGTGATAGACTGCGCTGTACCTTGACAGGTCCTTCCTAAAGAGGAGCGCTCCATGCCGCAGGTCATACCCAGTTCCAAGGTCTACGACGTCATCATCGTCGGGTCGGGTGCGGGCGGCGGCATGGCGGCTTACGTTCTCACCAAAGCGGGCGCGAAGTGTCTCATGCTCGAGGCGGGGAGCTGGTACGACACGGCCAAAGAGTCGAAGATGTTCGAGTGGAACTACAACGCGCCGCACCGTGGCGCATCGACGCCGCAGAAACCCTTCGGCTACTTCGACGCCGCCGTCGGCGGCTGGCACGTTGACGGCGAACCTTACACCAGCGCGCCGGGCAGCGACTGGATGTGGTGGCGTTCGCGCATGTTGGGCGGGCGCACCAACCACTGGGGCCGCATCTCGTTGCGCATGGGGCCCTACGACTTCAAGCCGTACACGCGGGACGGCAAAGGCTTCGACTGGCCAATTACCTACGACGACCTCGCGCCCTACTACGACAAGACCGAAGAGCTGATCGGCGTCTTCGGATCGCACGAGGGCTTGGAGAACACGCCGGACGGGAAGTTTCTGCCGGCGCCCAAGCCGCGCTGTCACGAACTGGTGATTCAGCGCGCCTGCCGGAAACTCGATATTCCCTGCGTCCCTTCGCGCTTGTCGATTCTCACGCGTCCGCTGAACGGCCGGCCGGCGTGCCACTATTGTGCGCAGTGTGGCCGGAGCTGCGCCACGTCGTCGAATTTCTCCTCGCCTACCGTGCTCCTCCCGCCCGCGCTTGCGACCGGGAATCTCGAAATCCGCTGCGACGCCATGGCGCGCGAAGTGGTCCTCGGACCGGACGGACTCGCCACCGGCGTTTCCTACGTCGACAAGAAGACCCGCAAGGAAGTTCAGGTGCGCGGCAAAATCGTGGTGCTCGCGGCCAGCGCCTGCGAGACGGCGCGCTTGCTGCTCAATTCCAGAAGCACGATGTTCCCCGACGGCCTGGCGAACTCCACTGGCCTCGTGGGCAAGTATCTCATGGACACCGTGGGGACTGACGTCGCCGGCTTCCTGCCCATCCTCATGGACGTGCCGCCTCACAATTGCGACGGCGTCGGCGGCATGCACCTCTACATGCCCTGGTGGAATTACCAGAAGCAGTTGCGGAACCAGTTGCCCTTCGCGCGCGGCTATCATATCGAGTTCGGCGGCGGCCGCGACATGCCGGGCGCAGGCTTCGGCGGTGGCACGGAACGCATCGGCGGATACGGTGTCGAGCTGAAACGCAACGTACGCAAATACTACGGCTCCTTTCTCGGCTTCTCCTGTCGCGGCGAAATGATCCCCAACAAAGACAGTTACTGCGAGATCGACAAAAACACGGTCGACCAATGGGGCATCCCCGTGCTCAAGTTCCATTTCAAGTGGAGCGACGACGAAATCCTCATGACGAAGCACGCCCAGGAGACCTTCCGCGAGATCATCGTGACGGCGGGTGGCGAGGTCGTCTACTCCTCCGGCGCGGACGAGCAGTGGGGCATTTCCAAGGGCGGCGAGATCATCCACGAGGTGGGCACCACCCAGATGGGCGATGATCGCCACAAGTCTGTCCTCAATGGGTACTGCCAGGCCTGGGACTGCAAGAACGTGTTCGCGACGGACGGCGCGCCGTTCGTGAGCAACGCCGACAAGAATCCCACGCTGAGTATCATGGCGCTTGCCTGGCGCACCGCCGAGCACATCGCCGAGGAAGTGAAGAGGCGCAACGTGTAGCTCAACGGCGAGCTGAACGCAGCAAAGCGTCGAGCCGTCGCAAGGAGACAATATGGCAGACAACGACACTCGAAGCAATCATCCCCGGCTGAAGCGCCGCGATATGTTGAAGGCGATGACCGCGGTCCCGGCGGCCGCACTGGTCCCGTTTGCCTCCGCATCGGCCATGACTCCCGCGCCGCCGGCTCCACGCCCGGCCCAGGAGGCTGCGGCCGCGACGACGGCGACAGCCTACCAGCCCAAGGTCCTCGACCCGCATGAGTGGAAGACGGTGAACGCGTTGAGCGACATCATCATTCCTGCCGACGAACGCAGCGGCAGCGCCACGCAGGCCAAGGTCCCCGAGTTCATCGATGATTGGCTCGGGTTCCGAGGCGGCGAATTGCCCGCCATCCGCGGCGGGATCATCTGGCTGGATCTCGAATGCAATCGTCAGTTCGCCCACGACTTCGTGGACTGCTCCGAGGGCGAGCAGAAGCAGATGCTCGACCGCATTGCCTATCCCAAGACCGCCGCCGTTGAGGACGAGGTTGGCGTCGTCTTCTTCAATCACCTGCGTGACCTGGTGGTAAGCGGGTTCTTCTCGAGTGAGATGGGCGTGAAGGACCTGCCCTATCTGGGGAATCAAATGGTGACGGACTGGGAAGGCTGCCCCCCGAACGTCCTCGCCAAACTGGGCTTCACGAGCTCGGGGAAGAAGGGTTAGGTCCGCCTCACCGTCCCGCAAGAAACCGGTGCGCCGGCCAGGTTCCACTTCAACTCAGGACACGCGCTCGCACAGCATCACGCGCTCTTCGTTGTCAACCTCGCGCAACCGCACTTCGATCACCTCAGCGTCGGCCGTCTGCACTGTCCGGCCGATGTAATCGGCGTGGATGGGCAGCTCGCGGTGGCCGCGGTCGATGAGCACGCAGAGCTCGACGCGTCGCGGCCGGCCCATGTCGACCAGCGCGTCCAGCGCGGCGCGCGTGGTGCGGCCGGTGTAGAGGACGTCGTCGACCAGCACCACGTCCTTGGCCTCGAGCGAGAACGGCGCCTTCTGCTTCTGGACCACCGGCTTGATGTCGACGGTCGAGAGGTCGTCGCGGTAGAAGGTGATATCGAGGATGGCGACCGGAGGCGCGTCCTTCTCAATCTCCCCGATCTTCTTCGCCAGGCGCTCGGCCAGCGGGACGCCACGCCGCTTGACCCCCACCAGGGCCAGGTCCTCGGCGCCGTTGTGCCGCTCGACGATCTCGTAGGCCAGGCGCAGCAGGGTGCGGTCGATCTCCGAGGCGGACATCAGTTGGGACTTCTCGCGAACTCTGGCTTTGGCGCTTCCTGATGTGATCGAGTTGGTCATAGTAACTCCCGCGCGCATTATACCATTCAGATTTCTCCCGTCGGAGTTCGCGGACGTAACTGTCAGCCTCGCGAGTCGGCTTGGGGATGCAGAAGCCGTCCCAGGCACTGGCGGACTAGCCTGACCGCGCGACCGAGCGAAACGCGAAGGGATCGCCCATCCATTTCTTGACTCAGGGCCTCACGCCACTTATGATTTGTGCCACCATCTATGAAAAGAGCGGCAGACCGATCGTTTTGCACTTGCTGGCTGGGATTGTTCGTATGTGGGATAGCGGCTTTCGCGCTCCCAGCAACCGCCCGCGCCGCGGCTTCGCTTCATAACTCCCGGTTGTCGGTGGCTTTTAGTCCTCAGGACGGAACCTACGAGATTCGCGCCGCTGCCTTGGAAGCGCCGGTACTCAAATCAAGCGTGGGCGCGGAGGTCAATCACCAGTGGGTGCGGTCGAGCGACTACCCGCATCACAAGGAAGCCGAGAGCGCGTTTCACGACGGGTTGGGTGGCGGACGCGAAGAGACGATCACTTTCACGGGGCTCGGTTCCGAGCCTGACCTGGTTTGCATCCTGCGCTTATACCGTGACCTTCCTTATGGAACGGTTGAGGTCGTGGTCGTCAACCACACGGCGAAAGGGGTCACGGTCGAAGCCATCCGCGACGTGGACGCCACCGGCAGTCCACGGGTGAACCTGGGAGGGCCGGAAAGCGCGGATCGGGTATTGCTCGAAGGCTTCACGGAGGATCCCACCATCAAAATCGGGGATCTCGCGCAGGCGCCGCACGGAACCTATTTCGGAGTGGGCACTGGGCTGATTTACAACCTGGAGAGCAAACAGAGCTTGCTGCTCGCCGCGCTCACGGCCCAGCGATTTATGACCTCGCTGCACCTGAAGGTTGACCAGCCTTCGACGGACGCCGCCACGATCGGCTCCTTCACGGTGGATTCAACGGGCACGACCGAGGCCGTGCTCTTGAGAGACGAGATCGCGCCGGAGCAGCGGTTCGAGCTGAGCCTTCCGGTCCCGCCGGGTGGGTCGCTAAGCTCGGAAGAAATCATGTTCACCGCCGGACCGGACTACCACGCGCAACTCGAAGCTTATGGGGCGGCAGTGCGGCGATTGCACCACGCGCGCGTTTCGAGCCCTGCACCCATGGGTTGGTGGAGTTGGACGGCCTTTTACTCCAGCGTCAACGAAGGGGAGGTACTGGCTAACGCACAATGGCTGGCTCAGCATCTCAAGCCACTCGGCTACGATTATTGCCATATCGATGAAGGATACGACTACGCTCGCGGAGACTACACCACCCCGAACGCCGAACATTTCCCGCACGGACTACGTGACATCGGCCACAAAATCACCGATCTAGGCCTGAAGTTCGGCGTCTGGACGGCGCCGTTTGAAGTGTCCGAGCGCGCTTCGGTTTACCTTCACCACAAGGACTGGCTCGTGCACGATGCCGAGGGGCGGCCGATCCGGATCGACTATGCGTTCCGTCATCGCGACGCGCTTTACGTGCTGGACACGACCAATCCCGAAGCGCAGCAGTACCTTCGCGAGACGTACCGGGTCCTGACTCAGGACTGGGGCGTTCGTTACATCAAGCTGGACTTCATGGATTCTTCCGCGATCGAAGGTTACTACTATCGTCGGTACACAACGGCGCTCGAGGCCGAGCGCATCGGACTCCAGATTATCCGCGAGGCAGTGGGCGACAAGGTGCTGCTGGATAAAGACGGCAGCGCGATGCTCACTCCCGTCGGCCTGGTGGATGAGGGACGCATCGCGCCGGATACGGGGCATTCGTTCCGAGCCAGCAAGGATGCGGACCCGAACATCGCGTCGCGCTATTACATGAACCGGAACTTCTATATCAGCGACCCGGATGCTCTCAGCGTCTCCACCCAGACTTCGCCTCAGGAGGGCTGGCATCGGTCGCGACAAGGTCTATCGCCGAGCGAGGCTCAGGTTCAGATCGTGCTAGCCGCGCTGGCCGGAGGAATGTATGAAATCGGCGACGATTTGCCAACGTTGGCTTCGATCCCGGACCGCCTGGCCCTCGTCGAGAATCGCGAGTTACTGAAGATGGTCAAGCTCGGGCGCGCCGCGACGCCGGTGGATTTGATGAGCTTTTCGGCGCAGGACGAAATGCCCAGCGTGTACTTTCTCAAGGAGGACGCGCAGCAGTCGATGCTAGCGATTTTCAACTTCACCGAGGGACCGCGCTCGCACACGCTCGAGCTAAACAGTCTCGGTCTGCCGCCGGGTCATTCTTATAAGGCCTACGACGTACTCAACGCCGACGCACCGGTGCCCATCGGAGGCGCAAGCCTTCAAACTGGTCCGCAAGATCCGCATTCGGTACGGCTGATCAAAATCGTTGATACTTCGGCGCCGGCACCTTCGCGGTGAGCGAGACCGAACATTCGATTAAGTGAACCTGCGGCAGACCTTGGACCCCCGCTACTTGGCCCGCCGCAAATCCCCGACATAATGGTCCGCCTCGCGCGTCGGTTTGGGGATGCGGAATCCGTCGAGGCACTGCTTGACCAGGCGGACGGCGGTCGGGAGCGAAACCCGATGTCCCTGCGTCACGAAGATCGGTTTCACGCCGGCGCGAGTACGAAGCACTTCGCCCACCCGTTCGCCCTCGAGGATGAGCGGCGCTGTCGATCCCGCTTCCTCTGCCGGTTCATCGTGCTCGCCCACGAGCAGCGACTTCGCGCAGCCAATAGTGGGCTTGTCGAGCAGGATTCCGAGGTGGCAGGCAATGCCGAACCGGCGCGGATGCGCGCGACCGTGGCCATCCACCAGGATCAAGTCAGGCTCGGTGCGCAGGCGCCGGAAAGCGGCTAGCAGGATGGGGCTTTCGCGGAAGGAAAGAAGTCCTGGCACGTAGGGGAAGCGCAGTTTACGCCGCGCCATCCGGCGCTCGACTTCCTCGAGCGACGGAAAGCGGTAGACGATTACGCCGGCAAACGCCTCGTCGGTGTCAGGATCGAACGCCAGGTCGGCGCCCGCCACGTAGCGAATCGCTCCCAAGCGGTCTTCCAGGACGACGCGGTCGCGCAAGCGCTCCTGAAGCCGCATCGCTTGACGCGGCGTCAGCGACCAGCGTGAGCGCAGCACGGGTTTCACGGGGCTGGATTGTAGCGCGAACTTCAATTTCAAAGAACACTTTGGAAGCGCGCCAACATTTGATGGAGCGCCCGTGTGAGTCTGACCCGGCGGTCATCGCGGAATTCGTCAGAGTTTCGACGGCGCAGGCACAATTTCTCCTTGCAACCCCATCGATCCGCGATAGACTTCTTCTCTTCATGAATTCTCCGGGAGGTGGTCTTTTTCCATGCCACAAATTTATGACGCGGTAGTGGTGGGTTCAGGTGCGGCGGGAGGCATGGCGGCAACGGAGCTATGTCTGAAAGGGCTGAAGGTGCTGCTGCTCGAGGCGGGGCCGAAACTCGACATTGCGACGGACTTCCACCATCACACGAAACCGTACGAATTTCCCTTTCGCGGCAGGATCCGCCCGCGCGAGCAAGACAAGTACAACTACGTGGTCAACGAGTGGAACAAGCCAAGCTTCATCAACGAACTCGACCATCCTTACACGGGCAAGAAATTCGTGTGGGTGCGCGCCCGCTCCGTCGGAGGGAAGTCGCTGCACTGGGGTTTGGTGGCGCTGCGCTTCAGCCCGCGTGACTTCAAGGCGGCGAGTCACGACGGCTATGGCGACGACTGGCCTATCTCCTATGAGGAGGTGGAGCCTTATTACTCGCGCGTCGAGCGGATGATCGGCGTGTGCGGCCATGCCGACCACCTGGAGAACAATCCTGACAGCCATTTTTTGAAGCCCGTGCCGCTAACCTGCCCCGAAGCGGTCTTTCAGTCGGCCATGCGACACGGCTTTCCTGACCGTCCGGTGATCTACGGGCGCTCGGCGACCGCGACGGAGCCTGTCCCTGGCCGCCCCGGACTTCCGTGTCATTACTGCGGACACTGCGGACGGGTCTGCAACGTGGCCGCTTCCTTCAGCTCGGCGGGCGTCCTGCTTCCCATCGCCGAGAAGACCGGGAATCTGACCCTGCGCACCAACGCGGTGGCCTGGAAGGTCCTGACCGACGCGAACGGCAAGGCGAAAAGCGTGCTCTTCCTCGATCGCCTGACGCGCCAGCCCGAGGAAGCCTTCGGCAAGGTCATCGTGCTCGGCGCCGGCTGCCTCGAGTCGACGCGGATCCTCCTCAACTCGAGCGATGAGCATTGGCCGAACGGACTGGGCAACGCGAGCGGCGTGCTCGGCAAATACTTCTGCGAGCAGATCATGGCGGGCAGCATCACGGGCCTGGTGCCGACGCTCAAGGGCCGCAAGTCGTTCGCGGATGATGCGCGCCCCGACGGCACGGGTATCTACATCCCGCGCTTCCGCAATCTGAAAGACAAGCAGAGCGCCTTCATCCGCGGCTATGGATTCGAGGGTGGCGGCGGGAGCTCCGAGTTTCCGGGCTTCGCACGCAAAATCCCCGGTTTCGGCGCCAAGTTCAAGGACGAGGTAAAGAAAAACTACGCCACCGTGATCAGCATCGGCTCCTTCGGAGAAATTCTGGCGCGGCCCGAAAACTACGTGGAGATCGACCCGGTGGTGCGCGACGCCTGGGGCATTCCCGTGCTCAAGTTCAACATCGAGTTTGGGCCGAACGACCTGGCGATGGCCAAGGACATGGTCGAGACGCAGCGCGAGATGTTCCACGCGGCGGGCATCGAGGTATTGAGCGAGCGGACCGAGCCGCTGCCGCCCGGTTGGAGCATCCACGAAGAGGGAACGGCGCGCATGGGCGACGACCCGAAAAAATCGTTTCTGACCAAGTTAAACCAGTCGCACGAAATCAAGAACCTTTTCGTGGTGGACGCTTCGGCGTTTCTCAACTCCACGGAGAAGAACCCAACGCTGACCATCCTGACCCTCTCGATGCGCGCGTCGGATTATATTGCTGACGAGATGCGTCGCGGAGCGTTCGCGTAATTGCCCAGGGTAGGGGAGCGCTATGCGCTCCCGCTGTAGGCGGGGACGGGAGCCCAGATGGCTCCCCCTACGCTTCGACTTCAACCGCGGCTTGCCACCAACTCATCAACGAACTTCAGAGGCAGGATACAGTGGACTGTCGAACGGTCGAGACGCATGGTTAGTGCGGCTGGATCAGGCCCTTCCGCACCGCGTAGAGCACAAGTTCCGCAGTGCGATGGAGTCCCAGCGTCTCCATTAAGCGCGCGCGGTGGACGGCGACGGTGTTCACGCTGATATCGAGGAGAGCCGCAATCTCCTTGTTGGATTTGCCTTGGGCGATGAGTTGCAGCACTTCTTTTTCGCGCAGCGTCAGCCGATCGTACGGATCCTGCGTGGCCTCCTGAAGGTTGCCCGAGCGCAGCGTATCGATGACCAGGTTCGAGATTTGCGGACTCATGTACGCGCCGCCTTGCGCGAGCGTGGTCACCGCCTGGGCGAGGTCGACTTCGATGGCGTCCTTCACAATGTAACCTTTGGCGCCCACCTCAAACGCCTTGCGCACGTAGGCGGGGTTCGAGTACATGCTGAGAATCAGGACCTTGGTGTCGGGATTGGCCTTGAGGATTTCCGCCGTCGCCTCCACTCCGCCCAACTCCGGCATGGAGAGGTCCATGACCACGACGTCGGGCTTGAGCTTGCTGCACTGATCGATAGCGGTGATTCCGGTGCTGGCCTCGCCGACCACTTCGATGCGCGGGTCATCCTCCAGCATGCGGCGGAATCCCTGGCGCACGAGCGCGTGGTCCTCGGCCAGCAGGACGCGGATTTTCTTCTCGGTACCGGAGGTTGTCATCGGTTAAGTCACCTTTTCGGCCGGGCGCGTCACGGCGGATTTTTTCACAGGAATTCGCACGCTGACCGTCGTCCCCTTGCCGGGCGCGGACTCGATGCGCAGCGAGCCGCCCAGGTGCTCGGCGCGCTCGCGCATCCCCATCACGCCCAGTCCGTCGCCCGCCCGCCGGTCGCCGGGCGAATCGGGGTCGAACCCCGCGCCTCGATCCTGAATTTCGAGTGCGAGCTCACCCTCGCGTTCTTCCAGGACCACCTGCGCCTGCTGGGTTCGGGCGTGACGCGCCACGTTGCTCAGCGCCTCCTGAACGATGCGGTAGACGTGGATAGCGTCCTCGGGGGGGAAAAGGTTGTCCGAGAGGCGCGCCGCGAATTGTACCTGAATGCCGGCCTGGCGGGAGAACTGCCGGACGAACCACTCCAGCGTCTGCTCGAGTCCGAAGTCATCGAGGATGGCCGGCCGGAACATCTGCGACTGGTCGCGCACGTTCTGCAGCGTATCCTGCACGATTTTCTGCACGGCGTGCAAGTCTTCGAACAGGGGCTGGTCGCGGGCGGAGTCCCGGTCGAGGCCGCGCTTGCCGGCGCGCGTCAGCATGGCGCCGATGGCGGTCAGGATCTGGCCAAATTCGTCGTGCAGGTCGCGGGCCACGTGCCGCAACGTTTCCTCTTGGACCTCGATGAGTTTCCAGGAAAGCTTGCGAAGCTGCTCGGACTGCGACTGAAGCTGTTCCGCCAGGTGGTGCAGCCGTTCAAAGGTTTTGCGGTTGGCCTCAAAGGTATAGAGTCCGGTCGCCAATGCCAGAAGGAAGAGCGCGCCGACCACCACCAGGATGTCGCGCTTGACGTTGCCATAGACGGCGCTGATGCGCTCGGCCGCGGCCGCCTGGGCCTGGTCATTCAGCACCAGCAGGCGCGCTACGATTTCCGACACCACGGCGCGCTGGCTCTCAAGCTGGGCTTCCGCCAGAGTCCTCGCCTGGGCTTCCTCGCCGCGCTCCGCCAGGGTAAAGACGAAGTCGGAGGAATGCCAGAAGTCCTGCAGCGCGCCGTGGAGCTGGAGGCGCTTATCATTGCTGGCCGGAGTGCTGACCGCGAACTGGCTTTCGAGCCGGGTAGCGTCGTCCATGTCGTGGCGCAGACGTGTAAACTCGGCCCGCCAGTCGTGAATCGGGTAGCGCGCCGAAGCCTGCGTCATGTCGCGCAGAGAAATCGCCAGAAGGTAGGCGTCCTGTTGGAGGCGCAGGAGCTGGAGGGAGGCTTTGCGGTTCTTCTCGACGACGTTCACCTGGAAGTCCTCGAGCCAACGGACCTCGTGCGTCGTGTAGGCGGCAAAGACGATGAAGATCGAGAGGATGACACAGAGGCCGAGCCACAGCCGCTTGAAGGGTGACGGAATCTCCGCCAGGAGCTCGTGTTGGCTGGGAGCGCTCATCCGCGAACAAATCTGCCGACGGCTATGGAGCGTGTATGGAAAGGCGTCACTCGTTCTTGAGCGGCGGAGCCGCTAGTTTCGTACACACGCTATACCCGCTGCTTGAAAGCCGTGTCGGCGATGGCTCCTTTCTCCTCGTCCACCACGTAGGCACGGTCAGCCGCAAGCTTGCCTAGTTCCTGCTTGACGCCGCTTGGCCACTCGAACACGGCGCGCTCGATCGACTCAGCATCACCCAGCCCGAAGGTCACGCTGCGGTCCGACTGCGAGAGGTAACTCGATCCGCTCTTCACCGTCAGCCAGCGCTGCCCTTCGGGGGTCCAGATGTGGATGTTGGTTCCGATCCCATCGCGGTTGGATTTCGCGCCGACGGTGCGAAAGCGGATGCTGTGATGAACGGCGCAGTCGTTGCGATAGAGGTAGGCTGGGCCGTTGTCGGTGGTAATCAGTACATCCAGGTCGCCATCGTTATCAAAGTCGCCGTAGGCGGCGCCGCGCGCCACTTTGGGGTCGGTGAACGATTTCCCGACCAGCGCGACCACGTCGCGAAACTTGCCGCCCCCTTCGTTGTGGAAGAGGTGCGGTGATTCCGCGTAAGCGATACTCGATTCCACGTGCGTGATCGTTGGATCGATATGGCCGTTGGCCACGAGCAGGTCGAGCCGGCCATCGAGGTCGACGTCGAAGAAGAAGCAGCCGAAGCCGAGAGTGAGGCGGCTTGACTTGCCCACCGCCGACTGCGGCGCCTCGTCGACGAAGAAGCCGTGGCCCTCGTTGCGGTACAGTCCGACCATTTGCTCGGAGAAATTCGTCACCACGAGGCTGGGCAGGCCCGAGTTGTCATAATCGGCGGCATCGGCGCCCATGCCGGCGCGCGCCACGCCGTCCTCGCTGAAGGCAACGCCCGCCATTACCGCGACTTCCGAAAATGTGCCGTTGTGGTTGTTGCGATAGAGTTTGTTCGGCTGAGTGTCGTTGGCGACGAAAACGTCGGGCCAGCCGTCGAGGTCGTAATCGAGCATGGTGAGGCCGAGCGACTTCGACGTGGTGTCGTGAAGGCCGGCCTTGCCGGTGACGTCCTCGAACGTGCCGTCGCCGCGATTGCGAAACAGCCAGCAGGTCGTGCCCGGATAAGCTTCAGGCGTGCAATAGGACTTCGTGCGGCCGTCGAGCGAGCAGTAAATGTCGGTCTCCGGCGACCAGCGGACATAGTTGGCGACCAGCAGGTCGAGGTGGCCGTCGCGGTCGTAATCGAACCACAGCGCCGAGGTGCTCAAGCTCGTGTAGCCGGCAAGTCCGGCCTGCCTGGTCACGTCGGCAAACGTTCCGTTGCGGTTGTTGCGGAAGAGCCGGCTCTGCCCGTAGCAGGTGACGAAAAGGTCGGCATAGCCATCGTTGTCGTAATCACCTACCGCGACGCCGATGCCGTACATCTCGAGGTTGAGCTCCGCCTCGCGCGTCACGTCGGTGAACGTGCTGTTGCGGTTGTTGCGGTAGAGCTTCATGGTCGTGCGCTGGCGCTGATGCCCCGGCCAATCCATCCCGTTGATCAGCAGGATGTCAAGCCAGCCATCGTTGTCATAGTCAAAGAACGCACAACCAGAGCCCAGCGTTTCCGGGAGGTACTTTTTCCCGAAGGCGCCGCTGTTGTGTTCGAAGTTGATCCCCGCGTTCTGAGTCACATCCACGAATTGGACCGGAAACGGCTCAGCGATGCCACGCACGCCGGCGGAGGCAGTACGTGTGGAGCGCCGGTGTTCGTAGTACAGACCACCGGCCGCACCGGCAACCGTTACCCCCGCCAGCATTTTAATGAGTTCTCTGCGATTCATTCGGCTTGTCAGTATTGATCGACGCTTCCTATCGCCTACTCAGGAACCTTAGCGCAACGCGCCGGCGCGGTCAACAAGAACGGCCGCCCGTTTGACGAGCAAGCGTCCCATTTTCTATTAATTAGAAAACTCGCACCGAATAGTCGATTTAATCGTATGGAGTAGTTTCTGCAGACTATTGTCATTGCGCAGCCACCTTAATAACTTGGAGCGGCACTCTTGCGTCGGGTTCCGTCGGGGTTGTCTTTTCAAAAAAGGCCACTGGGCCCGTCACACAAACGGCAGCTTGAACTCACTGGCGCCTGCACGAAGGAGTACCTGTCAAGTGCTTCTTATGCAGCGGGAGAGAAACATGAAGCGCTATGCGATGGTGCTGTTGCTTGGAATCGCTGTTCCGGTGGTTCTGGCGTCCCGCCTCGACGCGCAGGCCAACGGCGCGCGGATCGATGGAATCGTCAGTGACTCCCAGTCGTTGCCGCTGCCCGGCGTGAAGCTGGTGCTAACGGAAACCGGCACGGGACTCACGCGCACCACGGAAACCACCGCCGCCGGCACTTATCAATTTCCCAGCCTGAACCCCGGCCAATATGAGTTGCGTGTGGAGGCTCCCGGATTCGCGACCGAAGTCCGCAAGCTGACGCTCGAGGTGGATCAGGAGCTTCGCCTCGACATCACGCCTTCGCTCGGCAAAGTGTCGCAGCACGTCCAGGTGGTGGGTACGGTGGACATGCTGCGCACCACCGACGCGAGCCTCGGCGAAGTGATCGAGCCGACGTTGACCCAGGATCTACCGCTGAATGGACGCCACCTGCTGGCGCTGGCGCTGCTTGCGCCCAGCGCCCACCAGGGTTCCGGAGCGCAAACCGGCAGCGCCAATCCGCTCTACTGGCGGCCGCAGCAGGACTCCGCGTTGACCGTGGGCGGCAACCGCCCGAACGCCAACCACTTCCTGCTCGACGGCTCGACCGACACCGACCCCACGTTCAACACCCAGGCATTCGGCCCTTCACCCGATGCGGTGCAGGAGTTCAAGGTCCAGACCGGCAGTTACTCGGCGGAATTCGGCGGCGCGGGCGGCGCCCAAATCAACATCGTCACCAAGACGGGCACCAACCACCTGCACGGCGACGCCTACGAGTACATGCGCAACAACGCGCTCGACGCGCGGTCCTTAAACGACCCGAGTACCATCCCGCACCTGGTGCAGAATCAATTCGGCGGCTCACTCGGCGGTCCCCTCCACAATCACAACGCGTTCTTCTTCGCTAACTACGAAGGTTTCCGGCTGGGCGATGGCGTAACTCAGGTCGAGACGGTGCCGACGGCGCTCGAGCGCGCTGGCGATTTCAGCCACAGCGGCCTCACGATTTACAACCCTTTCAGCGCCCATCCCAATCCCAACTACGACCCGAGCAAGCCGACGAGTCCCAGCAACTCGAAGATCATCCGCGATCCTTTTCCTAACGATATGATCCCGAGCAATCTGTTGAGCCCCGTCACTCTCCAGGTGCTTAACACCGTTCCGCTTCCCAACCTTGGTCCTGGCGCCAGCATGATGGGCATGGGAGGCGAAAGCGCCGGGGGTGCCGACTCCAACAACTACCTCGACCTGCGTACCAACTACAATTCCTCCGACCAGGCTACCTTTCGCGTCGACCGCAACTTCAGCCGTGGCGACACGCTGTTCGCGCGCTACTCGCTCGGGCACGAATTCGACTTCACTCCGCAGAACCTGCCCGGCTTCGGCGCTTATGACGATAATCTGGCACAAAACCTGACCGTCTCGCAGACCCACATCATTTCTCCTGTCTCCGTCAATACGGCGTACTTCGGCCTGTCGCGCCTCTCCATGCACCGCTACTCGCAGAATAACTTCACCCATGACTACGTCACCCAGCTCGGGATTCAAGGCGTCGGATACGGCGGCAAGGGCGCCTGGGGCATGCCCTGGTTCGCTCTACAAGGTTACAGCGGCTTCGGAGACAGCTTTGCCGCGACGCCGGTGCAGGACTGGGACACCGTGCTCCAGGTGGGAGATACGTGGCACCGCCAGTTGAGCCGCCACTCGCTCAAGGTGGGCGGCGACTACCGGCGTTTCTACTGGCCGATGTGGGGATTCTTCCAGAACCGCGGGTTCTATCAGTTTACGAGCGGCTTTACGACCGAGACGGCGACCAACGACCACACCGGTTCGGCGCTCGCGAGCTTCCTGCTCGGCTTGCCGGTGGTGAAGCAGCGCCAGGCGGGCATCCCCAAGATGGACCTGCGAAGCTGGTTCACCGACGGCTTCATTCAGGACGACTGGCGCGTGACCGACGCGACAACCGTGAATCTCGGCGTGCGCTACGAATACGCGACGCCGCTCTATGACGTCTCGAATCCCAACAGCAACCTGGTCTTCGTGAACGGCAAGCCGTACGCGTTTATCGGCGGCCAACTCGGAATGCCCAACGGCCTGGTCTTCGCCAACACGCATGACTTTGCTCCCCGGCTGGGCTTCGCGCACGAAGTTCGCGGCCGCCTCAACTTCGTGGTGCGCGGCGCCTACGGCATCTTCTACACGCCGATTGACATGAACACCTTCTGCAACCAGCGGCACGTTCCGCCGTCGGTATTCGCGGAGACCGACCAGAGCGACAACTTCATCCCGGCTCTGACCGGCTTTAACTTCGGGCCGGCCGTCTTAGGAAAGACCACCATCAGCTTCGCTGCGGCCGATCCCCACAGTCCGGCGCAATACGTCCAGCAGTGGAGCTTTTCCGTCGAGAAGGCCCTTCCCGGCAAGACGGTTCTCGAGGTCGGCTATCAGGGCGCCCGCGGCCTGCACTTGCAGCGCGCCCATTTGATCAACAATGCGCCGCCGGGACCCGGTCCCATCGGGCCGCGCCGGCCGTTCCCCAAGATCAGTTTCCTTCCCGGCACGGTGTTCCCGGCCGACTTCAGCATGGTCAGCACGACTTTCCCGGTGTCGGCGATCAACATGCTCGAGAACACGGCGCGCAGTTGGTACGACGCGGGCTGGGTGGACGCGCGGCGGCGCTTCGATCACGGCCTGACGTTCCTCGCCAATTACACTTACGCCAAGAACCTGACCGATGCTCCGGATTTCCGCTCGCCCATGGACGAGTCGGCGATCCCGCAGAACAATTCCGACCTGTTTGCAGAGAAGGGCTTGGCTTGCGACCTGCGTCATCGCTTCACGGCGAGTCTGGTGTATGACATTCCAGGCTATAAGAACGGCAAGTTCGCCGAGCGCCTGACTTCGCACTGGAGCCTCGCGACCATCTTCCAGGCGTCGTCGGGTTACCCCTTCACGATCTCCGTCTTCGGCGATACCGCCAACGCCGGAACGCTGCTGGGAGAAAATCCGATTCGCGCCAACGTCACTGGCGCGCCGCTGTTTCCGGCCGGCACCCAAACTGCGAACTTGTGGTTCAATCCGGCGGCGTTCTCGACTCCCGCCGCTTACACCTTCGGCAACGCCGGCCGCAACACCGTGGAAGGTCCGGGCATGGAGCTGATGGACTTGGCGTTGACGCGCGAGTTTCGCCTGAGCGAGAAGCTGCGCTTGCAGATGCGCGGCGAGGCGTTCAATGCGCTGAACCACACGAATCTGGGCACGCCAAACCGGTTCGTGAATACGCCGCAGTTCGGCACGATCACCATGGCGATGGATCCCGGGCGCGAAATCCAGTTGAGCGGGCGCATCACGTTCTGACTCGGCAGGCGGCTCTGCATCAGGGTTTCAGGCAATTCGTCTTTGGAGGACAGGGAGGCAGTCATGAAGTACTCGCGGGTAACGTTGAGGCTCGCAGTGGCGACGCTGGTGCTGGCGTCGATGACGGCGCAAATTCCGGCGGCGAACGCTCAGGGTAAAACCACCACGGTGAAGGCTTATGTGCTCGACTCTGCTTGTGCGTTCATCAAGAACTTGAAGAAGCCGGTGAGTCCAGAGTGTGCGGTGGCTTGCGCGAAAGCCGGCTCGCCGCTCGTGCTCCTGACGTCGGGCGGGGCGATCTACTGGCCGATCTCGAACGAGACGCCGGCCAAGGGACAGAACGATCGGCTAATGGAGTACGCTGGCAAGCAGGTCTCCGTCGCCGGCAAGGTGTTCGACAAAGGTGGGTCGCATGCCATCGTGATCGAGAAGATCGAGGCCGCGCCCGTCGGCAAGTAGTGGCGGCGGGCGTCTGACCGATAACGCGCACGTCATCCACTCTCCCACTCCCGCCAGATTTCCCACCGCTTTCCGGCAGGTTAAGGTAAATTATCGCCCTTAAGCTTGGCTTTGCTGCCCGGCTCGCTCAGTCGCTCGGCCGCCAGTTGCGAGCGCGGGTCCCCACGACGAGCGGCGGCAGTGAGATACTTCTCGAAAGAGCGTCGACAACGATCATGCCTGATTCCGAAACCACCGAGCAGCTTGCTTTTCGCGCAATCGCCCGGCATGGCGAGAGTTCACGCGCTGGCCTTCGGCGTGCCCTCGGTTTGGAGTCCTCGACGCTGGATAGGAAGCTGCGTACGCTCGAGCGGAAGGGACTGGTGAGAATCGATGCTAAGAGTGGAACGCTATCCGTCAGTCCCGAGTTCGGACGCGTGGTCGGCATCGACATGGGAGCGAGCAATCTGCGCTTCGCGCTCGCCGACTTTCGGGGCGACATCCTGGCTCACACGACGCAGAAGGTTCGGCCCGAGGACGGCCCCGTGCGCATGATTGCCCAGATCAAGGAAGGAATCCGCCGCCTCGCCGAAGCGCCGCTCGCCGTGAACGAGTCGCACCCGGCTGAGAGCCGACCTCCCAAGCGAGGTCATCGAGGTCATCCGCTCGCCCTGGCGATTGGAGTGCCGAGTCCTGTCGATCCTCGAACCGGGCTGGTCGCCTTTGCGAACAATTTGCGCGGCTGGAAAAATGTTGACCTGCGGCGCGCCCTGGAGAAGGAGTTCCGAGTGCCCGTGTCCCTCGAGAATGACGCCAACATGGCCGCCATCGGCGAGCACTGGCGTGGTGTGGCGCATGACGCCAACAACTTCGTGTTCCTTGCCCTTGGAACTGGCACCGGGTCCGGTATCTTCACGAACGGCATGCTGTACCGCGGTCGTACTGGAAACGCCGGAGAGCTTTTCCGGCTGAACCTCGAGTGGCCACGCTGGGACGAGGACTTTGGCGACCTCGGATACTTCGAGAGCCAGGTTTCAGGCTTGGGAATTGCTGCCGCGGGCCGCAAGATGCTCGGGCCGCTCGCGTCCAGCGACGAGCGCGACGCGCGATTTGTGTTTGAGGCGGCGGGTCAGGGCAACATGACAGCGCAGGCAGTGTTGGATAAAGCCTTCACCATGATGGGGGTGGCCGTTGCCGATCTGGTCGCCATCCTCGATCCCGACTTGATCGTCTTCGGCGGCGGTGTAACGAACGGCGATCCGGAGCTGCTGCTGGACACGGTCACTCGCGTCGTCCGCCGCATCCACCCCCAGGCCCCTCAGATTAAGTTGAGCGCGCTCAAGGACAAAGCCCAGACGTACGGGGCGATCTTCTCGGCGCTTAGCCTGGCGCACGAAGCGGTCGCCCGCCGTTTGGAGTCCTGACGTCACTTGCCTGGACTAAGGGTCGGCCGCAAAACCTAGTAGGAAAAAACTGGCCGAGTAATATGAACAGGGCCTTGTCGCCTGCGTGCGCCATTTGATAGCGTGGAAGTCTTCGGTCGGGTCGGGACAGCGACTTCTAGCAATTCCAGCCATGGACTCCAAGAGTCAGCGCGACTTCGTGTTGTCGAACGGGAAGCTTCTGCTGCTTGCCGGATTACTCCTGGTTACAAACAGCGCCTACATTGCCGCGTTCGGCGATCCCACGCTGTTCTACGAAATGAATGCCCTGCTGCACCCGGTGCTGGGCGTGCTGGCAGCGATCCTGTTCGCCGTTTTCCTGGTCAAGCATCGCAGCACGTTCTCCGGTATTCGCGCCTGGTCATCGCTTGCGCTACTAGGACTCGCGGCGGCCGTGGGGTGTTACCTCGCCGCCGTGGGGATGACGCGGCCGCACAGCGACGCGCTCTATGTCCACGTGGCTGCGGCCATCGCCGGATTGTTTCTGCTCCTGGTTCATTTCTCCTCGCTGACTCGCCGGCGGGCGACAGCGCACGCATCGCCCGAGGATGCCAACGCGAGCGGGCAGTTCCTGACTCTTCGGGATGGCGGCGGCTTTGATCTCGGGCGAGCGGGGCGCTGGAGCGTTGTCGTAATGCTGGTTTCCGCGGCGTTTTATGGAACTGCGGCGCTCGTTCACCGCTACGACCCGAACCCACAATATACCATCCGCAATCCGGCGACGGCGCCGCTCAGCATGGACGACGAAGGTGGCGGCTCGAAGAGCTTCATGTTCCCGAGTTCTGCGCAGACCCCCGACGACAAACCGATCAAATCCGAATTCTTCATGAACTCGGAGTCCTGCCGGCGCTGTCACGCGGACATCTACAATCAGTGGTTCAGCTCTATGCACCACTTCGCCTCGTTCAACAACCAGTGGTATCGCAAAGCCGTCGAGTACATGCAGGACACGATCGGCATCAAGTCCTCGCTCTGGTGTGGCGGCTGTCACGACCACGCCTTGATCATTGCGGGCAAGATGCAGACGACCCCGATCCGCGAGCTCGAGATGACGCGCGCCGGCCAGAACGGTTTGGGTTGCATGTCGTGCCATGCCATCGTCCACGTCGACAGTTCGATGGGGCAGGGCGGAATAACTTTCGAGTATCCCCGGCTCGCCGAACTGGCGGAGAGCACGAACCCCGTACTGCGCTGGCTGCACGATTACGCCGTAAAGCTCAATCCCAAGCCGCACCGCACCGCATTTTTGAAGCCGTTCCACCGGGATCCGGCCCAGGTTCCCGAGTTCTGCTCCGCCTGCCACAAGGTCCACCTTGACGTGCCCGTCAACAACTACCGCTGGATTCGCGGGTTTGACGATTACGACAATTGGCAGGCAAGCGGAGTGTCGGGCCAGGGCGCGCGATCGTTCTACTACCCTCCGAAGCCGCAGAACTGCGTGGACTGCCACATGCCCTTGGTGCCTTCCCAGGACTTCGGCAACCTCAACGGTTTCGTCCACTCGCATCGCTTTGTAGCGGCCAACACCGCGGTGCCCACTTCGCACGGCGACACCGAGCAGGTCGCAGCCGTCGGGAAGTTCCTGAAGGGCGCGCTCAGCGTCGATATTTTCGCCCTCGCCGAAGAGCCTACGAGCGAGGGGCCGCAGCGTGCGGGAGCGGCCGGGCCATCAGGGGAAGGCCCGCAGCTCTCGAGTACCTTCGCGGTGGGCGAAGAGTCCTCGGCGGGTCTGACGGCCTCGACCGTCGCCATGGGCCCGCCGGTCAAACTTATTGCGCCGCTGGGACGCGTCGCCGCGCATCTCAGCCGCGGCGAGACGGTGCGGGTAGAAGTCGTCGTGCGGACGCTCAAGCTCGGCCACTTCTTCCCCGGCGGCACAGTAGACGCATTTGACTGCTGGCTCGAGCTCCAGGCGCGCGACAACAAGGGCCGCGTGATCTTCTGGAGCGGCGAGGCGGCGGACGGCGGCAAAGGTCCGGTTGATCCCGGCGCGCATTTCTACCGCGCCCTGCTGCTCGACGAACACGGCAATGTGATCAACAAGCGGAACGCTTGGGCGGCGCGCGCCACCATGTATGCGCGCTTGATTCCGCCCGGCGCCGCCGACACCGTCCACTTTCGCCTGAAGGTTCCGGAGGATTGCGGCGACTCGATCACGCTCACCGCGAAACTGAACTATCGGAAGTTCAGTTGGTGGAATACCCAATTCGCCTTTGCCGGAGTGCCCGTGTCGGCGCACGCGACAGGTTCAGCGCCCTCATCCGCGCCTGAGGTGACGAAGGACTACGACGACCGCCGCTGGGTCTTTAACGGCAACCTGTCGAACGTTTCCGCCAAGGTCAAGCAGATTCCGGACGTACCGATCGTGGTGATCGGCGAAGACACCGTCGCGATTCCGGTTCTCGCCAAGCCGGCGCCATTCACGGAAGCCATCGACCTCGATCCCAAAGACCGCGTGCGCTGGAACGATTACGGCATTGGGCTGCTGCTGCAAGGTGACCTGAAAGGTGCGGAGCGCGCTTTTGAAACCGTGACTCGGCTCGATCCGGGCTACGCAGACGGCTGGGTGAACGTGGCGCGCGCTCGCGTCCAGGAGGGCAACACCGAGGCAGCGAAGCCCCTGCTGACGAAAGCCCTCGAGATCAATCCTCGCCTAGCCAGCGCCCACTATTTTGACGGTCTGGCGCTCAAGGCGGACGGCAACTATCCGGCGGCCTACGATCAGTTTGCCGAAGTCGCCGCACAATATCCGCGCGATCGCGTCAACCGCAATCAGATGGGGAGGATGCTCTTTTTGCAGCGCCAGTACGCGCAGGCGGTGGCGCAATATGAGAAGACTCTAAGCGTCGATCCGGAAGACCTCGAGGCTCACTACAACATGATGCTGTGCTATCGTGGGCTGGGGAATGACGCATTGGCGACGCGCGAAGAGAAATTGTACCTGCGCTTCAAGGCGGACGAGATTTCGCGAGCCATCACCGGACCCTATAAACTCGCCCATCCCGACGATAACACCGAGGCGCAGCCCATCCATGAACATGTGTCGGCGCCGCTCGGTCCTGGCACGCGCCCGGCCTACCCGGGTGTCCGTGTTGCGCGCGTAACAGACCGCTCCAGGCGAGGAGGATCCTCGTCGCGGTGAAGAGGCTGACACACGCTCGCATAGCGCCAATCATTCCCTGGCTCGTATTCGCCCTGGTGATCCTCGTCGCGACGGTAGATCTGCGTTACGCGGCCCCGCGGACGGCGGCCGCTCCGGCTGAACCCGCCGTCCACTTCGTCGATGTCACCCGCGAGAGCGGGATTCACTTCACTCACAACACCGGGGCCTTCGGCAAGAGATACCTGCCTGAGACGATGGGCGCGGGTTGCGCCTTCATCGACTACGACAACGACGGACGCCCCGATATCCTGCTGATCGATGGCAAGGACTTTCCCGGCCATGTCCGCAAGCACACGACGCTGAAGCTTTATCACAACAACGGCGACGGCACTTTCACTGACGTGACGGCGCGTTCGGGTTTGGGAATCGAGATGTACGGGATGGGCGTCGCGGTGGGCGATTACGACAACGATGGCTGGGACGACGTCTACCTGACCGGCCTCGGCGAAGCGCATCTCTTCCACAACGAGCACAACGGCACGTTTAAGGACGTCACGAAATCGGCTGGTGTGAATAACACCGGCTTCGGCGCCAGCGCCGCGTGGGTGGATTACGACAAAGACGGCAAGCTCGACCTCTTCGTCACCAACTACGCGAAGTGGTCCGAGAAGGACGACATCTACTGCTCGCTCGACGGCCATAGCAAATCTTATTGCACGCCCGAGGTCTACAAGGGTGATACCTGCAGGCTGTTCCATAGTCTCGGCAATGGGCGTTTTGAAGATGTCACGCAGAAGGCCGGCATCTATGACTCGACGTCGAAGTCGCTCGGCGTGGCCATTATCGACTACGATCAGGACGGCTGGCCCGACATTGCGGTCTCGAACGACACCCAACCCAACAAGCTTTATCACAACCTGCGCAACGGGACGTTCAAGGAGCAGGCCGTGCAGGCGGGCATCGCCTTCAGCGAGGACGGCATCGCGCGCGGCGCGATGGGAATCGACGAGGCGGACTTCGATGATTCGGGCTATCCCAGTCTCGCCATCGGCAACTTCTCGAATCAGATGCTCGGCCTCTACCACAACGAGAAGAACAGCTTCTTCATCGACATCGCGCCGGCGTCCACGGTCGGCCGCTCCAGCCTTCTTTCCCTCTCTTTCGGACTCTTCTTTTTCGACTATGACCTCGACGGCCTCGACGACCTTTTCGTGGCCGACGGCCACATCGAACCCGACATCGGCCGCATCCAGCCCCAGGTGACTTACGCCGAGACTCCGCTGCTGTTTCATGACCAAGGCCATGGGCGGTTTGAGAACGTGAGCGTACCGGCGGGCTTCACGCGCAAATACGTGGCGCGCGGCGCGGCGTACGCCGACATTGACAACGACGGCGCTCCCGACATCCTGATGACCACGAACGGCGGCCCCGCCTACCTCTTCCACAACGTAGGTGGTGCCCAGAACAACGCCATCCGTATCGAGACCGCGGGCACGCGCTCGAATCGCGACGGAATCGGAGCCGTTGTGCGTGTTCAGACCCCCAGCGGCGTCGACTGGCAGACCGTCCACTCGGGCTCGAGTTACTGTTCGCAGAGTGAACTCACTCTGACTTTCGGCCTGGGCAAAGCGACCGAAGCCTCTAACGTGGAGATTGTCTGGCCTAGTGGGACGCACGATACCCTCAAGAGCCTCAAGGCCAACGCCACCTACACCATCGAAGAGGGGGGCAAGATTCTGCGCTCCGTTCCCTTCAAGCGCTAACCTCCGCGAACTTCCTGCTTCACAGTTCCTTGTTTATGCTTCATACTTCAGATTTTCTATGTCCACACCAAGCGGCGAATATCAGGACCTGGTGGTTCAGCGGCAGAAGAAGTTGAAAGCCATCGCGGCGCTGGGCTTCGATCTCTACCCGCGCAAGTGGGAGTTCACCCACACTCTGCCTCAGATTCTGGCCGAGTACTCGCCGCGCAGTTCCGAGGAGCTCGAGGCCCAGAAGATCCGTGTGCGCATCGCCGGCCGGGTGATGACCATACGTCCGCACGGCAAGGCCGGATTCGCTCACCTTGCAGGCGGCGGAGCGCGCCTTCAGATTTACGTGCGCCTGGACGCCGTGGGTGAGCGCGACTTCGAGCTTTACAAGCTGCTCGATCTGGGCGACTTGATCGGGGTCGAGGGGTATTTGTTCCGCACTCGCACGGGCGAGCTTACGGTTCATGCCGAGCACCTCCACTTCCTCGCCAAAGCGCTTCTGCCGCTTCCTGAGAAATGGCACGGCCTGACCGACGTCGAGATTCGCTACCGCCAGCGCTATCTCGACCTCATGGTCAACCCCGAGGTGCGGCCGGTTTTTGAGAAACGCTCCAGGCTGATTCGCGCCTTGCGCGAATTCCTCGAAGGCGAAGGTTATCTCGAAGTCGAGACGCCGATGATGCAGCCGCTCGCCGGCGGCGCCATGGCGCGGCCTTTCATCACGCACCATAACGCGCTCGACATCAACCTTTACCTGCGCATCGCTCCCGAGCTCTACTTGAAGCGGCTCATCGTGGGGGGCCTCGACCGCGTTTTCGAGATCAATCGCAACTTCCGCAACGAAGGTATCTCGACGCAGCACAACCCCGAGTTCACGATGCTGGAGTTCTATCAGGCGTATGCGGATTATCACGACATGATCGCGCTGACCGAGAGGATGCTGCAACATGTAGCAAAGGCCGTCGTGGGCTCGCTCGAGTTTGACTTCGGCGAGCAACACCTCTCCTTGGCGCGGTTCGACCGCCTGACGATGAAAGAGGCGGTCGTTAAGTTCTGGCCCGCTGAAGCGAGCGAGCGGCCGAAGCTCGATGACCTGGCGGATCCACGCGCCATCTTCAAGTGGGTCGAGACCTACAACCAGTGGGTGGCGCAGTCGGGCGGCGCCGCCCAGCCCGTCGAGCTCGCTCCGGGCTCCGCTCCGGGTTTGGCTCTTCAGACGTTGTTTGAAGCCACGTCGGAACGCTATCTCATCCAGCCGACTTTCATTGTCGACTTTCCGCTCGAGGTGTCGCCATTGTCGAAGCAGAAACCCGACGACCCGAACTTTGTCGAGCGCTTCGAGCTGTACATCTGCGGCATGGAGATCGCTAACGCCTTCAGCGAGCTGAACGACCCGGCCGAGCAGCGCGACCGCTTCGAGTACCAGCAGCTCTTGCGCGAAAAGGGCGATCTCTCCGCCCACGCCATCGATGAGGACTACATTCGCGCCTTGAGCTACGGGATGCCTCCCACGGGTGGCGAGGGAATTGGCATCGACCGGCTCACTATGCTGCTCACCAACTCGCGCTCCATTCGTGACGTCATCCTGTTCCCGCTGCTGCGGCCTGAGAAGCACGGCGACTAGGAGCACCCAGCGCCGCAAAGAGCCGCCGTGTCAGGCTCTGCCAGTTCTGCTGAATCCACTTTCCGAAACCACGCCGGTCATTGATAATGTGAATGGCGATGCGATTCGAACTCTTTGTCGCGCTGCGTTACTTGAAGGCCAAGCGGCGGCAGGCGGTGATTTCCGTCATCACGCTGATTTCGGTCGTTGGCGTGGCGGCGGGCGTCTGCGCGCTCGTCGTGGCGCTCGCCATCAACAACGGATTCCGCCAGGAGCTCGAGAGCCGCCTGCTGGGAGCGACGGCCAGCATCAACCTGATTCGGCCCGCGAACGACGGGATCAAAGACTACGAGCAGCTTTCCGAGCGGCTGTCGAAAGTGCCGCACGTGACGGCCGATGCGCCGGTGCTTTACGAAGAGGTATTGGTCTCGAGCCATTCGCGCGCCCAGGGCATAGTGCTGAAGGGCGTCGATCCCCAGCGTGAGGTGCGGGTGGCCGACCTGCTACAGCACGTGCGCGAGGGTTCGCTCGACGGGTTGTCGCAGACCTTTGCGAACGCCGACCCTTTGATCCTCGGCAAAGAGCTCGCGAAGTCGCTGGGCGTCTTCGTCGGTGACACCGTGCTGGTGACGAGTCCGCAAGGATACCTCACCCCGTTCGAAGTGGTCCCCAAGTTCCGCCACTTCCGCGTGGTGGGTGTCTTCGATTCCGGGTTCTATGACTTCGACTCCGCGTGGGCCTTCACGAACCTCGGCGCGGCGCAACGCCTGTTCGACCTCGCGAACGTGGTTTCGGTGATCGAGTTCAAGATCGACGATGTGGATCGCGCGCCCGAAATCGCCCAGGCGATTCGTAAGACGGCGGGCTCTGGGTTTGACACGACCACCTGGATGGAGCAGAATCGCTCGCTCTTCAGCGCCTTGAAACTCGAGCGGCTGGTGACGGTGCTGACCATCGGGCTGATCATGCTGGTGGCGGCGCTGAATATCTTCATCACTCTCGCGATGATGGTGATGGAGAAGAACCGCGACATCGCGGTGCTCATGTCGATGGGAGCGAGAGCACGACAGGTGTGGGCGGTGTTCACGCTCCACGGCTTGGTGATTGGCGCGATCGGCGGCACGCTCGGACTTCTCTCCGGCTATGTGATTTGCTGGGCCGGGGAGCGCTACAAGCTGTTCCGCCTTCCCGCTGACGTCTACGCCCTGGCTTCGGTGCCTTTTCACGCCCGGCCCTGGGACGGAGTGTGGATCGTGGTGGCCGCGCTCGTCATCAGTTTCCTGGCGGCGCTCTATCCATCCCTAGCCGCCTCGCGCTTGAGTCCCGTGGAGATTCTCCGTTATGAGTAGGCGATCTCAACGCCTCGTCGGGCTCCTAAGAGGCCGTTTCAAAAGAGTGAAACTGGCGATTGGATCTGGTAACTGTTTGATAAATAAGACGCTTGAGTGGTCGCTCGCGGTGGGTTGCCGGGATGCTCAGGGCTGAGAACCTGACCAAAATCTTTCGCTCGGGCGCCGAAGAGGTGGCCGTCTTCCAAGACCTCAACTTCGAGGTGCGTCAGGGCGAACTTGTCGCGCTGGTGGGTGAATCCGGGAGCGGCAAAAGCACTCTGCTCTACTTGCTGGCCGCGCTGGACACTCCTACGCGCGGTGAGGTATACTTCAGGGGTGAACGGGTAAGCCATTTCTCGGCGGAAGAGCGGGCTGCCTATCGAAACGCCCGGCTGGGTTTCGTGTGGCAGATGCACTACCTGCTCCCCGAGTTCACCGCGCTGGAGAACGTCGTGCTCCCCCAGTTGATCGGAGGAGCTGACGCCTCGCAAGCCCGGGCGCGTGGCAAGGAATTACTGGCAGAGGTGGGCCTTGCCAAGGCCCTCGAACGCCGCGTCGGCGAACTTTCCGGCGGGGAGCAACAACGAGTGGCTCTGGCACGGGCACTGGCGAATCAACCGGCGCTGTTGCTGGCTGACGAACCGACTGGGAACCTCGACCACCGTACCTCGGAGCGCGTGATGGCGATGCTGGAAGAATTGCATCGAAGTCATGGGCTGACCTCGGTGGTGGCGACGCACAACTTGCAACTGGCGCAGCGTGCTGACCGGTTGTTGCGCCTGGCGGACGGCAAGCTGACGGAAGCTGTGGTTCCACCGATTCACTGATCGCCCGCGTGCGCGGGTGCCATCCGTGTTCTGCCGGGACTTGGTGAATACCCGAGAGGATGGTAGCGGTCCCCCGGCTGCGGATTCGATGGTCCTAGAAAGCCAAATGGGGAGATATGTTCGAACGCTATACTGAGAAGGCCCGCCGCGTCATCTTCTTTGCCCGCTACGAAGCCAGTCAGTTTGGCAGTCCTTATATTGAGACTGAGCACCTCCTGCTCGGACTGCTTCGCGAGGACAAGGCGCTCACCAACCGCTTTCTGCGCTCCCATACTTCCATTGAGTCCATCCGGAAGCAGATCGAAGGGCGGACGACGATTCGGGAAAAAGTCTCGACTTCCGTGGACCTTCCGCTGAGCCAGGAATGCAAGCGCGTGCTCGCCTACGCCGCCGAAGAGGCGGAGCGGCTCTCCCACAAGCACATCGGCACCGAACACTTGTTGCTCGGTCTTTTGCGCGAAGAGAAGTCCTTCGCGGCGGAGATTCTGCACGAGCGAGGGCTGCGCCTTTCGACGATTCGTGAGGAACTCGGCCGCGTGCAGAATGAAAAGATGTCAGCGAGCCGCCCGAAAGAGACCTCGCTCTTGGCGGAGTTCAGCCGCGACCTGACGCAGGCGGCGATGGAAAACCAGCTCGATCCGCTCATCGGCCGCGAGGCAGAACTCGAACGGGTGGTGCAAATCCTGTGCCGACGCACCAAGAACAATCCTGTGCTGATCGGCGAACCAGGAGTGGGGAAGACGGCCATCGTCGAGGGGTTGGCGCAGCGCATCGCCGACGGCAACGTTCCGTCGTTCCTGTCCGAGAAACGTATCCTGGCGCTCGACCTCTCGCTGATCGTCGCCGGAACCAAGTACCGCGGCCAGTTTGAGGAACGCCTGAAGACCATCATGAAGGAACTGATGGAGGCGCAGAACGCGGTCATCTTCATCGACGAGTTGCACACGCTCGTTGGAGCGGGATCGGCGGAAGGCTCGCTCGACGCCGCGAATATCCTGAAGCCGGCGCTTTCGCGCGGTGAGATCCAGTGCATCGGTGCGACGACACCGGCGGAGTATCGCAAGTCGATCGAGAGGGACCGGTCGCTCGAGCGACGCTTCCAGGCGATCAAGGTGCCTCCCCCAAACGATGAAGAGGCTGTCCAGATCCTGTTTGGCATCAAGGACCGGTACGAAAAGTTTCACGCCGTCACCTACACGGACGATGCCCTCCGGACGTCCGTCCACGACTCCAGCCGCTACATCCCAGATCGCTTCCTGCCTGACAAAGCCGTAGATCTGATCGACGAGGCCGGGGCGCGGGTCAAGCTGCGCCAGAGCTCACTGCCAGAAGAAATGATTGACGTCCAGAAGCGCATCAAGTTCGTGGTGCACCGCATGGAAACGGCGATCCAGAATCACGAATTTGAAAAGGCGCGTTTCTATTCGGATGAAGAACGCAAGGAGCGCGAAAACCTGCGGCTGCTGCGCGAGAAATACAACATCGACGAGACGGCGATGGGGGTGGTGACGCGCGAGGACATCCAGGAAGTGGTCTCGCGCTGGACGGGTATCCCGGTCACTTCGATCAAAGAAGAGGAGATGTCGAAGCTGCTCCGGATCGAGGAGGAGTTGCATAAACGCATCATCAGTCAGGAACGGGCCATCTCGGCGTTGGCACGCGCCATCCGGCGTTCGCGCGCCGGACTCAAGGCTCCGGGACGGCCGGTGGGGTCGTTCCTTTTCCTCGGCCCGACGGGTGTCGGCAAGACAGAGATGGCGCGGTCGCTAGCGGCGTTCCTTTTCGGCACCGAGCGCGCCTTGGTTCGCTTCGACATGTCCGAGTTCATGGAAAAGCACTCGGTCTCGAAGCTGATCGGCTCGCCGCCCGGCTACGTGGGCTACGAAGAGGGCGGGCAGCTCACGGAACGCGTGCGGCGGTCACCGTATTCAGTGATTCTGCTGGATGAGATCGAAAAAGCGCATCCCGACCTTTTCAATATCCTGCTCCAGGTGTTCGAGGACGGCCAGCTCACCGACGGCCTCGGCAACACGGTGGATTTCAAGAACACGATTGTCATTATGACTTCGAATATCGGCGCGCGGCACCTCGAGCGCCGGGTCCACCTGGGGTTTCAGTCGGCCAACGAAGAAGCGTCAGACAAGAAGATCGAAGATCTGGTGATGAGCGAAGTGAAGCGCCTCTTCAACCCGGAGTTTTTGAACCGGCTGGATGAGGTGATTGTGTTCAACGCCCTGACGGACGGCGACTTGCTCCAGATCATCGACCTGCTGGTGGGTCACATCAACCTGAATCTGACGCAGAAGAATATCTCGATCAGCCTGGCGCCCGAGGCGGCACGCTGGATTCTGGAGAAGACGTGCGCCGACCGTTCCTATGGCGCGCGACCGCTGCGTCGGGCGCTGCAGAAGTACGTCGAGGACCCACTCTCCGAGGCGCTGATTCAGGGTGAGATCGTGGCGCCGGCGGCGCTCGAGGTCATCGTTTCAAACGAAGCGCTCTACTATCGGTCGGTCAACGACAAGCTCGTCACGGCTACTCCGCTTTCGACCTGAAGCTTCGGCGCTTTCATGCGAAGATCGTTCTCCCATCGGGTGTAGTCGCACGCTCAAGTAGGTGGGTCGACCAAAGGGTGAGTCACGCATCTGTGATCACCACTTATCCGAGCCAGGTGGCTTCAGTGTCCCCTCCGATCCCTTGTGGGGTGTGAGGGATGGAGTGGTCCAATAAAGTCAGCGCTTCCGGGCCAACTTCCAACGACTTCCTCGCATCGGATGCGATAAGTGTCGGGGGAGAACCCTGTCTCTTGAGGATGGAAGCATATCGTCACAGGCGGTTGCGAGAGTTGAACCGGCGACGCCCTGGGCGTTGGTTACCGGCGCTCGCAATCGTCTCACTTTGGGTATCCACTGCGGGTACCCCGAAACTCTGGGCTGGGCAGCAAGAAGGCCAGAGCAACCAGAATCAAACGAACCAACAGCAATCGCCGCAGGCCCAGCAAGGCGAGAACAAGAAGTCTCAGCAGCCCCAAAAGGCCGGGGCGGAGAGTAACAAATCCCAGGCTCCCTCCCAGAACCAGAAAGCGGCTCAACCGTCCCCGGAACAGAAACCTTCGAACCAGCCGCCGGCGGCACCCCAACTTCAGCTCGAGACGCCGGAAGTGGCGCCGGCTCCCGCACCGACCCAGACTCCACCGCCTGCGAAACCCGGAACTGCCACCCCAGTCCAGCAACCGCCCGCACAGCCTACCATTGAGGCCATCATCTTTCGCGGCGAGCGGCGCATCCCTGCCGCTACACTGCGCGCCCGAATCTTCTCTCACGTTGGTGATGTCTACGACGAAAATGCCTTGGAGCGCGACTTCATGGCGCTCTGGAACACCGGCTTTCTCGATGACATCCGGCTCGAGGTGACCGACGGGAAGAACGGCGGGAAGATCGTCACGTTCTTCGTACGCGAAAAGAAGCTGGTAAGGAGCATCGACTACAAGGGTTTGAACACCGTGCAGCAGTCGGACGTGCTCGATCGGTTCAAAGAGCGCAAGGTGGGGTTGTCGATACAGTCGCAGTATGACCCGGTGGTGATCAAGCGCGCCGAGGTGGTGCTGGAGGAACTGCTGGCGGAGCACGGGAGGCAGTTCGCTGCGGTCCATGCCCGGACCCGCAACATTCCCCCCAACTCCGTGGCGCTGACGTTTATCGTGGTCGAAGGCCCCAAGGTCCAAGTCGGCAACATTCGCTTCACCGGCAACACGGTCTTTTCCGACGCTCGACTCGTCCGTACCATGAAGTATTCCAAGCCTTTCGGCGCGCCGCCCTGGTTCTACTGGTTCCACAAGACCTACGACAAAGACAAGATTGAGGCTGACCTCGAAACCGGAGTGCGCAGCCTCTATCAGGACCACGGATACTTCACGGTTCTGGTGAACGAGCCGCAGGTCAAGATGACGGATACCCGGCATCGCTTGCCGTTCTTTTTCTGGAGCTGGGGACGCGGCAAACGAGTCGACCTGACGATCCCCATCGAGGAAGGACCTCAGTATCGCCTCGGCAAGTTTGTCATTCGCGGCAACAAGCTTTTCAAGCAGGCGTTCCTGGAAAGAGTCCTCCAGATGAAGACCGGCGACGTCTTCAACCTGTCGAAAGTGCGCAAGGCGCTGGAAAACTACAAGAAAATCTACGGCGAGTTCGGGTATATCAACTTCGTCGCCACGCCCGACCCCGAGCGCGACGACAAGCGGCACGTCGTCAATCTGGCCCTGGACTTCGACGAAGAGAAGCAGTTCTTCGTGCATCGCATCGAGTTCAGCGGCAATACCAAGACACGCGACAAGGTGATCCGGCGTGAACTCCTGGTCAATGAGGGCGCGGTCTTCGATACGGCCCTCTGGGACTACAGCGTCCTGCGCGTGAATCAGCTCGGCTTTTTCGATCCAATCAAGAAAGAAGACTACGACATCAAGCAAAACGAAAAGCAAAACAACGTCGACATCACCGTCAAGGTGAAAGAAAAGGGGCGGAACTCCATCGGCTTTTCAGGCGGCGTGAGTGGGATCGCAGGAAACTTCGTGGGTCTCAACTACGCCACCAACAATTTTCTGGGTTTGGGTGAAACGCTCAGCCTTCAGGCGGAGTTTGGAACGTTTGAAAGGCTTTACTCCTTCGGGTTTACGGAACCCTATCTGCTCGATAAACCTATGACCACAGGCTTCACTGTCTTCAAGAGCGATTACCACTTTGACCAGCTTCGCCAGACGGCGGTACTGGCGGGGATCAATCCCACCAGTCTCCAAAACACCGCCCTCGGTCAGCTTTTCCAGAACTTCCAGCAGAACTCTTCCGGCTTCACGGCGTTTGCCAGCTATCCTCTCAGGCATCCGGCGTTCGCGCGCCTCGGCTTGACCTACAGTTTTTCCATCAGTAGCGTGCAGACGTTCAACACCTCGACCCAGGCCCTCTTCCAGGCGCTCTCTTTCGGTCAATTCCAGGGACCCAACCAATTGACCGGCATCACCACCAGCCAGATCATGCCGGCGTTTACGTACAACACCTTGAACGGGGACATCAACGCGACCCAGGGCAAGTACCTTTATGCGGCGCTTAGTTTCTCGGGTAGCGTTCTCGGAGGTAACGTCAATACCATCCGGCCAGTCATCGAAGCCAAGTATTTTCACCCGATCAACCACCACCGGAATGCGTTGGGATTCCATTTCCTGGCTTCGACCATCTCGGGCTACGGCGGTGAGGTACCACCCCCGTTCTCGCGGATCTATATGGGCGGCGAATATGATGTCCGCGGTTTCGATATCTATACTATCAGCCCCATGGGATACTTCCCCACTATCGGACAGGTGTGCAATCGCGACAGCGCGGGCAATCAGATCCTGGCGGTTAACTCGGCAGGGCAGAGGACGGCCACCTGCGGATCTTTTACGCGGTTTCCCTACAACACGCTCCAGTTCCCCGGCGGCGATTCCGAACTGCTGTTCAATTTCGAGTACCGAATACCCATCGCCGGTCCGGTCACTCTTGCCCCCTTCTTCGACATCGGCTCGGACTTCATCATGCGTCCCAGCCAGCTCAAACTGCAGGCCGGACCCGGCTCGGGTCTGGAGCAAATCAAGCAGGAGTTCCCTTACTTTCCACTCCCGAGCGAACTCAAACCCATCCCGGCCACAAACTACACGCCGCGCGCCTCGACCGGACTGGAATTGCAAGTCATTATTCCCTTCGGGATCAACGCTCCGTTCCGCATCTTCTATGGCTATAATCCTCTTCGGCTGGATACCATCGTGACGCCGCCGCAGAATCTGCCTCCTCTGTCCTTATTCCCGAATCGCGCGACTTACAACGACGTACTCCAATTCTTCCGGCCGTTCCCGCTGCGGGACCGCCGCGGCCGGCTGGGGTTCACGGTGGCGCGCCAGTTCTAGGCAGGCGAAAGTTGAAGTATAATCAGACAAGATGTTTACGCTTCGAGCTGACATCTCAAGGAGAACGAATGAGCAATCAGGCTTTCAAGACGGCACGCACGCTTGGCCTTGTGCTGCTGACAGGGTTGGTGCCCCTGCTCGCCAGAGGGCAGAGCAGCGCGCCGGCGGCGGCACCCGCCACAGGCAAGATAGGGGTGATTAACATCCAGGCGGCCATCGCCAACACCGGCGAGGGCAAGAAGGCGTTTGCCGATCTCGATAAGAAGTACGCACCGCGCCGCCAGGACTTGCAGGATCAGCAAACGGCGATCAATGCGTTACAGGATCAGTTGCAGAAGCAAGGGAGCACCCTCAGCGACGACGAGCAACGCCGCCTGACGCGCGAGCTGCAGGAAAAGCAGACTCACTTCAAGCGCGCCCAGGAAGACGCCCAGGCCGACTTCAGCGCCGACAGTCAGGACGTGGTCAGTCGGGTGGGCCAGAAACTGGTGAAGTTGGTGGACGATTATGCGCGCCAGAACGGCTACTCAGTGATTGTCGAGGCCAATCCGCAGCAGCAGTTGCCTCTCTTCTATTACGTAGCGCCCCAGGTCGACATCACCGAGGAAATGATCAAGCGCTATGACGCGGCCTACCCGGTAACTGCCGATCCGAGCGCCGGCTCAACTCCCGGCGGGGGTGCCAAGTCCACCCTGAGCCGTCCCACGGCTTCCAAGGCTGCCGCACCCAAGCCCAAGCAGTAGCCGAGACGGGGAAGACGAAACTCGCAAAGGGGTCCGGGATTTGCTTCCCGGGCCCTGCTTCCTGCCACACTCGCCCATTTGGGTCCTACTCGCCTCGTTCTATTTCTCCCTCGGCTCTGGGTGAATGTTGACCTTGGAGATTTGCGGAAAGGCCTTGCGGAACTTGAACCCCAGGTCCTCGGTAATGTCGTGCACCTGGGCCACAGAAAGATCGGGCTCGAGCGTGCAGTGCAGCCTGACCACGACGTTGGGCCCCACCTGATGGGCCTCCACCGAGTGGCAGTCAAGGACGCCCGGCGTCTGACGCGCGATGCGCATCAGGCTGCGCTCCATGTCCGTCCGCACCGTTGCGGCCTCGCTCCCCGTCTCAACGTCCTTGAGCAGCGGTTCGATATGCACGTTCACTTCATCCACTTCCCCGAGCGCGCGCTTGATCTCGGATTCGAGCGTTGTGGCGCGTGCGTGTGCCTCGTCGAGCCGCAAGCCGGGGTCGAGTTCGAGGTCAAGGTTGACGTTCAACCGGCCGTTGACCTTGTAGACGGCCACGTCGTGCACCTGGAAGTTATCGCGATGGGCGATGGCGCGCACGCGCTCCACCGTGTCGCTCGAGGCAGGCTCGCGCGGCGCGGCGTGCACCACCACATCGGCGTCGGGGAAGACTTCGTGGACCCTCGACTCGACCGCGTCCACCACCGCCCGTGCGTGCTCAAACGGAATGTTGCTTTCCAGCGTCAGGCCCAAGTCGACGAAGAGGCGGTTGCCGCTCTGCCGCACCCGGATGCGCTCGTAATCGAGCACGCCGGGTACGCCGGATATCGCCTCGGCAATGCGGGCGGAAGTTCCCTGCGGCGCGGCGTCCACTAGCGCGTCGAGAGTACGCCGCCCCAGCCGCGCGCTGATGTAGACGGTGATCGCCGCAACAGCTAGCGCGGCGACCGAGTCCGCGCCGGCAAGCCAACGTCGGCCTGAACGCTCCGAAAAATGGACCGCGATGAGCCCGAGAATCACAACGCCTGAGCTGTAAACGTCGGTCGAGAAGTGCAGGGCATCGGCTTCGAGGGCCTGGCTTGAGTACTTGCGGGCAACCCGGGCCAGCGCGCTCGAACGCAGCGCGTCGACCACAATAGAAACCAGCATCACGGTGTAGGCTGCGGCCGAGGGCTCCACGTGAACTTCCTGAAAGAACAGGCGCCGCACCGCCTCGAAGATAATCACGGCGCACGTGACCAGAAGGAGCGCCGTCTCGACGAAGGCGGATAGGTGCTCGAACTTGCCATGGCCGAAGGGATGAGAGGAGTCGGCGGGCCGGTCGGCAAGCTGCACCGCGACGAAGGTGATTCCCGCCGCCACCAGGTCAAGCCCCGAGTGCGCCGCCTCCGAGAGAATCCCCAGGCTGCCGGTCATCACGCCGACCAGAATCTTGAGAGAAGTGAGCAGCGCGGCGGCGACCAGCGAGGAGAGGGCTACCGACCGCTTCTCGCGAGCTGGAATGCTGGTCTCGAATTCAGCCTGGAGCGTCGGCATGGCTCGCCGTCTGCCGTGCGTGGTCTGCGGCTAATCTTATTAACGGAAGGCCTCGGCGAGCGAGAGGGCTAGGCCCATCAACAATCGCTCAGTGGCCCAGCTCATCCAGGGCTGCCTGTAATTCGCTCTGGGCGTGCAGGTTACCCTGACGCCCTGTAACCTCGATCCCTTTGGCGAGGACGCGCCTCGCGTCGTCGAGCCGGCTCTGTTTCGCCAGGAACTTGCCTGCCTGATAGTAAGCAGCCGCGTACTCGGGATGGCGGGTCAGCAGGTACTCGAAATGCGGCCAAGCCAAGGCAGGGTCGCTCGAATTCGAGAGTTCCATGGCCAGCGCGTAACGCGCAAAAGTATTGTCAGGAGAGGACGCGAGTGTTTCCTCGAGGAGTTCAGTCCGGGTCTTTTCCATCAATTATAGTCACCGGAAAGGACATTGAAGTAGTTGCATTGTCGCGATGACTACCTTAGTATAGGCGGCTCGGACGCGAAATACAAAATCTCTCGGGCGAGACTACGCCAGCCGCGGGACTGGTGCGGTAATCGGGCCGGCGGCCCAATATCCTCAACAACTTCCCGCCACAGGGACATCGGCAGAATGGCCGAACGCCAGGGGCGGACCGTGGACCACTCGCGCACCGAGATGCTGGAAGTGGTTCTGCCGAACGATGCCAATCCCCTGGGTAACGTTTTGGGCGGCAGGGTAATGCACTTGATTGACATGGCAGGCGCGATCGCGGCGCATCGACACTCGCAGAGCCACGTGGTCACCGTCTCCGTGGATAACCTGGACTTCGTGCATCCCATTCACGTCGGCCAGGTCATTGCGCTACATTCGCAGGTGACTCGCGCTTTTCGCACCTCCATGGAGGTCGAAGTCAAGGTCTACCTTGAGGACTACATCACCGGCCAGCGGCGGCAGACGAGTTCGGCGTTCGTCACTTACGTTGCCGTCGACTCGGAGGGACGGCCGAGTCCTGTGCCGCCGCTCATCGTCCGCACAGCGGCCCAGAAGCGCCGGTATCGCGAGGCGCTGGAGCGCCGCCGTCGCCGATTGGAGTTGGCAGCGCGGGCCCACCGTCGCTATTTCGAGAAAGAAACCTAGAGTCGCGTGGCGCGAGCCGGCCGGTGGAATCCGCGCCTGCCGCACCAGGAGAGGCTTATGAAAACCAAACGCAGCAAGATCTTTTCTGGAACACCTTGGGAGCCCCTGGCCGGCTACGCGCGCGCCGTTCAGGCTGGCGACACGGTTCACGTCTCCGGGACGACAGGCACGGATCCCTCCGGCAAGGTCCTCGCCCCCGGCGACGCCTATGCGCAGACCGTACAAGCCATCCGCAACATCGAGAACGCACTCAAGCGGCTCGGACTGGGCCTTGAGAACGTCGTCCGCACCCGCATCTTTCTCACCGAAATCGACAAGTGGCAGGAAGTGGCGAAGGCGCATGCCGAATTCTTCGGCGAGATCCATCCGGCCACCAGCCTGATCGGCGTCTCGCGCCTGGTTGATCCGGAAATGCTCGTCGAGATCGAAGCCACTGCGGTTGTCTGAACCTGGGACCTATTCTTTCGCGGCACGATGCGTATGAGCGCCGACGGGCGCCCCGAGGAGGCGGGTAATCCGGGAAAAGAGTGTGACCGCTTTTTCGACCTGCGGATCAGCCCGCGTCTCGATCTCGTCTCCCGCCTCGAGCCCCTCGGCGAGGGTCACGACCTCCGTCTTGATTCGCAGCTTCAGGTAGTCTTGATCCCCCTTCCAGTATTCCTCAGGCGCGCGGATTTGCTGGCGCGCCAGGTACTCCTGGAAGCTCGTGAGCACTTGGGCGTCCGGCTCGAAGCTCCGGCCAACCCGGCTGTGCAACGTGAGGTAGCTGGAGGCGAAGCTGGTGAAAATCCCGCGCTGATTGAGAAAGGTCGCCCAGGGATCAACTTCGGGCGCCGGAATCGCGACGTCAGGCGTGACGCCTCCCGCGGCCGTGATGGGCCTGCCATCGTCGGTGTGGAAGAGCGGCTGCTCGCCCACCGCACGGCTCGAGGCAAGTTCGACGCCCGCCAGCGCCGTCCCCGGCAGTGGCCGTTGGATCGACCGTCCACTGGGCGTGAAATACTGAGCGGTGGTCAGCGCCAGTCCGGTCTTCTCGCTCAGGCCCATGACGCTCTCCACCACACCCTTGCCGAAGGTCGGCTCGCCGGCGATCAACGCCCGGTCGTGCTCCTGCAGGGCCGCGGTCACCACTTCTGCCGCGCTGGCCGTATTGGCATTGACGAGCACGATCAGCGGGAAGTCGAAGCGATTGGGACCGGCGATCGTATGGTAGCTTTTCTCCGCCTCGCGCCGGCCTCGCACGGTCAGTACCAAGGCGCCGGGCTTCAGGAACAGGCTGACGACGCCCAGCGCTGACTCGACCATGCCTCCGTGGTTGTCCCGTAGGTCGAGCAAGAGGCCTTGCAACCCGGGTCCGCCCAGCCGCGTCACAGCATCCGCGACCTCCTGCGGCGTCTTCTCTTCAAAGCCGGTCAGGTGAATGTGGGCGATGCCTGGCGCGTAGGCGAACGCTTTGTCAACGGTGGGCAGCGCGACTTCGGCGGGATTCAGGACGAAGTCTTGCGACACCAACTGGCCGGGATGAATCACCCCTAGATGGACCCGCTGTGAGCGTGCCCGTTCGAGCACCTGGATCAGCGATGGGAAGTCGAGCCGGTCGATTCGAGTGCCGTTGACTTCCACAATCTCGTCTCCCGGGCCAAGTCCGGCGCGCTCGGAAGGCGAACCCTGGGCCGTTTGCAGGATCACCACCTTCCCCGTCTGCACGTAGAGAATGGAGCCGAACCCTTTGGTCTGGCCGCGCGCCTGCTGCTGGAGCATCTCGAACTGCTCTTGATCGAAGAAGGCGGAGAAGGGATCGAGTGAGGAGAGCAGACCGCGGACGGCGCCGTTCAGGATCGTCTGGTCGGGATCGACGGGTGCGAGGTAGTTCTGCTCCACCTTCCCGTAAATCTCGGCAAATTTCAGCGACTGCTGCGTTAGAGCGTCGCCGGGCGTATCGGCTTGCCCGAAAAGCGAACTGCCGACGAGTAAACCGCACGTGAGGAGGATAACGGCCTGTTTCGAGCGAGCGTCTCGAAGCCTGATCTTGCCGGGTTGCCTTCGCCTTACGTCCAAGCCGGTCGCGCCACCCTCCTTTTCCAGTATAACTCAGACGCGCCGGCGTGCCCTAAATGGCCAGCAATCTCGCGAGTGGGGCGTCATCCGGAGCGCCGGGCGCACCAGTAGACGCTGTTCAAGATGACTCTCAGCGGTTCATTCTGGAAATAGATCGGAAAGGACTCGTGACCCGGCCGGAAGTAGACTACCCGCCCTTCGCCGGCGTTCCAGACGGAGCAGCTTCGGAACTGCTCGCCGGAGTCCCAATAGCTGTAGAAAATGGTCTTGGAAGGCGGTGGCACCAGAAAGGGCTCGTTGTACATTTCGGTCTCGGGGATGGTGAAGTCCTTCAGTCCACGCGCGATCGGATGCGCCGGCGCAACGCACTTCAAGTGCTCCGGCCCCGCTTCGTTGCGCCAGTCGCCCAGGCTGCAAGGCGTTCCGTGCAAGGTTTTGAAGATCTTGGAAAAGTGAGCGGAGTGGAGGGCGATGAACCCGAGCCCGCGCTCCCTTATTTCGCGCACCACCCCATTGACGCGTTCGTTGGCCACGTCATTGTGCCTGGCGTGTCCCCACCAGACGAGCACGTCGATCGCCGCAAGGGCTCGCCGGCCAATCCCTTGCTCCGCATCATCAATCGACGCGGTCGCGACGTCGAGCAGGGAATCCTGGGCGAGGTGGTTGGCAATCGCACCGTTGATGCCTTTGGGATACACGCTCGCCGGTTCGGTCCGCTCCGACCAGCACAGCACACGAATCCTTGGTTCATCGCCCATCACTGCGCCCGCGTCTGGAACAAGGGATTATAGCTGAAGAGCAGTCGGCGGCTCGACATCGTACTGCATCGTCTTGACCAGCCTTCTCCCGTCGCACATAATGCCAGATTGCCGATTTTACGGCGTCGCTCGTGGGGGATGGTTTGCGTGACATTCGAAAAGTAGCGATTCTGGGTGCGGGCACGATGGGGGCGCGCATTGCGGCCCACCTGGCGAACGCCTCGATTCCCGCGGTCCTGCTCGACATCGTTCCGCGTGAGTTCGCACCGGACGAACAACGTAAGGGGCTCGCCCTGAGCGACCCACGAGTGCGTAACCGCATCGCGAAGGCGGGACTCGACGCTGCCTTGAAGTCGCGCCCGGCAGCGTTCTTCGTCCCCGAGGCCGCCCGCATGATTACCGTGGGCAATTTCGAGGACCACCTCGTCTGGGTCAAGGATTGCGATTGGATCATCGAGGCGGTCACCGAAGACCGCGCCATCAAGCGCGCCTTGCTCGAGAGGTTGCAAGCGGTCCGCACCCCTGGTGCGATCGTCAGCTCCAACACCTCGGGCATCTCAATCGCGAGCATTGCCGAAGGCTTTCCTGAGGAGTTCCGGCGCCACTGGCTGGGCACGCACTTCTTCAATCCGCCGCGCTACATGAAGCTGCTCGAAGTGATCCCGACCGCTGACACGTTGCCCGACGTCGTCCAAGCGGTATCGCGCTTCGGCGATGAGGTGCTTGGGAAAGGCATCGTCATCGCCAAAGACTCCCCGAACTTCATCGCCAATCGCGTCGGCACTTTTACGACGCTCAACGTGCTGCGGATCATGCAGGAGGGCGGCTACACCATCGAAGAGATTGACGCGCTCACCGGCCCGGCGATGGGACTGCCCAAGTCGGCGACCTTCCGGACGCTCGACATCGTGGGACTCGACGTCCTGATTCACGTGGTGAAGAACCTCAAGGAGTCGCTTCCCGCGGACGAGCGGCGCGACGTCTTCGAGGTGCCGGCGTTCATCGCGCAAATGGCGGAGCGAAAACTTCTGGGAGATAAGACCGGGCAGGGCTTCTACAAGAAGGTCAAGGGTGGCGGGGAGAGCGCGATCCTGACCCTCGATCTCCAAACGTTTGAGTATCGCGAGCGCCAGCGTCCGAAGTTTCCTTCGCTCGACATGGCGCGCAACATCGAGGATGTGCGCCAGCGAATCGCGACGCTCGTCCAATCTCCTGACCGCGCGGGTGAGTTCTATCGCCGGACGCTCGGCGATACGTTCCACTACGCCGCCAACCGCATCCCCGAAATCTCAGACGCTATCGTCTCCATCGACAACGCCATGAAGTGGGGCTTCAACTGGGAGTGCGGCGTGTTTGAAATCTGGGACGCTCTGGGTGTAGAGAAAATCGTCGGCCAGTGGCAGAAGGAGAATCGCCCGATTCCCGCCTTGGCCGCGAAGCTTCTGGCTTCCGGGAAGAAATCGTTCTACGAGAAGTCGGACGGCGTCACGCATTACTTCGACTACTCGACTGGCGCCACACGGATACTCGAGGACCGGCCCGGTGTGATCCTGCTTTCGGCTCTGCGAGACCGCAAGCGCGAAATCAAGCACAACCCGGGCGCGAGCCTCATCGACCTGGGCGACGGCGTCGTCTGCCTCGAGTTCCATTCCAAGATGAATTCCATCGGCGCCGACACGGTGCAGATGATGCACGCTGGACTCAAGGCGCTCAACGACGGTTTCGACGCTATGGTCATCGGCAACCAGGCGCCGAACTTCTCGGTGGGCGCGAACCTCATGCTCATCCTGATGAGCATCCAGGAAGGCGAGTGGGACGACGTCGACCAGGCGGTGCGCACCTTCCAGAACGCCAACATGGCGCTCAAGTACGCGCCCAAGCCGGTGGTCGCGGCGCCCTTCGGGCTGGCGCTTGGCGGCGGCGTAGAGATCGCCATCCACTCGACGCGGGTACGCGCGGCGGCGGAGACTTACATGGGGCTGGTCGAGGTCGGGGTGGGCATCATCCCGGCCGGCGGCGGTACCAAGGAGATGCTGGTGCGGGCGATGGACGCGGCGCCGCGCGACGAGGAGGCCGATCCCTTCACGCTGGTGAAGGAAGTGTTCCAGAATATCGGCATGGCCAAAGTGTCGACGAGCGCCGAGGAAGCGCGCCGGCTCGGGTATCTTGCGCCGCGTGATTCTATCAGCATGAATCGCGACCGGCAGATTGCCGACGCGAAACAGTTGGCGCTCGATCTCGCGAAGCTGGGCTACCGCCCTGGGAAGCCGCGCGAGGATATCCTGGTGCTCGGCCAAGCGGCGTTCGCCAAGATGAAGCTTGGACTGCACCTGCTGCGCCGCGCCGAGTATATCTTGGAGTACGACGTAATCGTCGGGACGCAGCTCGCCCGAGTGCTCTCGGGTGGCGGCGAGTTCACGTCGCCGCAGCGCGTCTCGGAGCAATATCTGCTGGACCTCGAGCGCGAGGCTTTCGTGAGTCTTTGCGGGCAGAAGAAGACCATGGAGCGGATGCAGTACATGTTGAAGAAGGGGAAGCCATTAAGGAACTAGGAAGCTGACGTGCCTGGCAGAGGCCCCAGACCACCCGCCCCTGGCCCGCGCGCATCGTAAATCCTGAACTTCGAGAAGTTTCCCTGTATCCTGACGTTGCGGGTGTAACAAGAAGTGCTGACTCCGTCGCATGAATTAGGAAGGTGGAGATGCCGACTGTCTTGCTCACACTGATTAGCGCCCTCGTAGGGCTGGCCGCCCCACGCCCGCCCCGCTTGCCGGGCGCAGCCGTGAAGCCGCCCGCCGTCACGCTCGACGGCCCGGCTCGAGCGCGCTTGGCGAAACAATACGCCGAGCTTCCCCTGAGCTTTGAAGCGAACGAGGGCCAGGCTGATGGGCGCGCCAGGTTTGTCGCTCGAGGACGCGGCTACGTCGCCCTCTTGGAGCCTGGGCAGCTTGTGCTGGGATTGACGCCGTCGAGCGACAGGAAGCGAAGCACGTCGCTGCGGATGACGCTGGTGCGAGCCAACGCCGGTGCCGGCATTTCCGGCGTGGACCTGCTTCCGGGCAAAAGCAACTACTTTGTTGGCGACAATCCAGGACGCTGGCACCGCAACGTTTCGACCTACGCTAAAGTGCGCTACGAGGACGTCTACCCCGGCGTCGATCTGGTGGCTTACGGCAACCAGCGGCAGCTCGAATATGACTTCATGCTCGCCCCGCATACGGACGTGAGGCAGCTTCGGCTGAGAATCGAGGGCGCGCGCCGACTCACTCTGGACGCTCAGGGCAATCTGTCGGTCGCGACGGCGGGCGGCGAGCTTTGCTTCCTGCGGCCGGCCGCCTACCAGGGATCGAATCCGACCGCGCGGCGTCTCATCCGGGCGAACTACGTGTTGCGGCCCAATCACGAGATTGGCTTCAAAGTGAAGTCCTATGATCCCGGCCAGCCGCTGGTCATCGATCCGGTATTAAGTTACTCGACGTTCCTGGGAGGCAACGGCGGCGACGTGGGCGAGGGAATCGCCGTGGATGCTTCGGGCAACGCTTACGTCACCGGTGCGACCGCCTCGCTGAACTTCCCCACGTCCTCGCCGTTCCAAAAAACGATCGGCGGAGGCGAGGACGTGTTCGTGGCGAAACTGAACGCGACCGGCAGCGCGCTGACGTACTCGACGTATCTGGGTGGCGTGGGCGACGACCTCGGCAGCGCGATTGCGATCGACGCTTCAGGTAACGCCTATGTGACGGGCAGCACGGCATCGACCGATTTCCCGACCACGACTGGAGCCTTTCAGACCAAGTACGGCGGCAGCGGCGACGCGTTTGTCGCGGTACTGAATCCCTCGGGCGCGTCCCTCGTCTACTCCTCGTACCTCGGCGGCAGCGGCGCGGACTTCGGTCAGGGTCTCGCCGTCGATTCTTCCGGCAACGCTTATGTTACCGGCTCGACGGAGTCCACCGACTTTCCTACTGCGAAGCCGCTCCAGGGTGGCAGCGGCGGCGCATCGGACGCTTTCGTGACCAAGGTGAATCCTTCCGGCTCGACGTTGGTTTACTCCACATATCTGGGTGGCTCGGCTGCTGACTCGGGTCAGGCCATCGCCGTGGACGCCTCAGGCAATGCTTATGTGGCCGGCTCGACCGCGTCGGGAAACTTCCCCATCGCGAACGCGCTCCAGCCGTCGAACGGAGGCGGCGACCAGGACGCGTTCATTACCAAGCTGAGTGCGGATGGCTCGGCGCTTGTCTACTCGACTTATCTCGGCGGAAGCGGCACCGACCGAGCCTTTGGGATCGCGCTCGACTCCGCGAATAATGCCTACGTCGTCGGCGATACGACCTCCACTAATTTCCCGACGACCTCCGGGGTCGTGCAAGCGAGCAACAACGGGAGCAGTGATGCGTTCGCGACCAAGCTCAACACGGCGGGTTCGGCGCTGGTTTACTCGACCCTGCTCGGCGGCAGCGACCTCGATCGTGCTACCGGCGTCGCGGTCGATGCCGGCGGACACGCTTTCGTCACGGGTCTGACTCAGTCGAGCAACTTCCCGACCGCGCATCCCTTTCAAACGAACTTCGGAGGCGGCACCTGCGGCACGAGCCCCTGCTCTGACGCTTTTGTGAGCGAACTCGACGCGGGGGCGGCGTCGCTCGTCTACTCGACGTACCTCGGCGGCAGTGGCGCGGACTCAGGACAGGCGATTGCGCTCGATTCCTCCGGCAACGCCTACGTCGCCGGAGGGACAGCGTCCGCGAACTTCACGGCGATCGGGGGCGCCTTCCAGGGCACTTACGGCGGAGTCGGTGCGAGCGGCAACGCCTTCGTAGCCAAGATCAACGCCAGCGACGCCCCCGGGCTGGCTGCGACGCCTCAGTCCATCAACTTCGGCAACCAGGCCCTCGACGTCGCGAGCGCCGCGCAGACGGTGAAGGTCACCAACGCCGGCTCGGCAGCGCTCCAGATTACCAGCATCACGGCGAGTGACCTGTTCGCCCAGACTAACACCTGCGTGGGCGCCGTGGCGGCCGGTGGCGGCATGTGCACCATCAGCGTGACGTTTACGCCCACGGCGGCTGAGGCGGTCACCGGCCAAATCACCATCAACGACAGTGCCGCCGGCAGCCCTCACGTGATCGCCCTGTCAGGTACGGGAGTCGCTCAGGCGGCGGCCGTCACGCTCTCGCCGACCAGCCTGACCTTCCCTGACACGGCGGTCGGGGCCACGAGCGCATCCCAGACCGCGACGCTGACCAACAGCGGTTCGGCCGCGTTGACCTTCACCACAATCGCGGCCACCGGTGATTACACGGAGACGAACAATTGCGGCTCGTCTCTCAACGTGGGAGCGAGCTGTAAGATTACCGTCGTCTTCAAGCCCACCCAGACCGGCACCCGCTCGGGCGGAGTGGCCTTCACCGACAACGGCACCAGCAGTCCCCAGTCGCTTCCGCTGACCGGCACCGGTACACCGGTGTTTGCACTGTCCTCGACGGCGCCCTCGAATACGATCGTTGTCGGGACCACGTCCACCACCTTTACCGTCGCCGCGAGTGCGCCTGCCAGTTTCACGAGTTCCATCAAGCTCTCGTGCGAATCGGGCGCCACGTGCTCCTTCAACCCATCCTCCATCACTCCCGGACAGTCGAGTACGCTGACGCTCAGTGGGTTATCCGGGACCAGCTCGAACCCCACCTACATTACAGTGGACGGAACTGTGGGCACGAGCGGCTCCAGCGGATCGCAGACCGCCAAACTGCCGCTCAGTGTCTACTTCCAGGACTTCACCGTCACGGCTACTCCAACTTTGGGTATGGTTGTCGCCGGCAATTCGGTTGCGTATTCCATCAGCGTCGGGTCAGTCTACGGCTTCAGCCAGGCCGTGGCGCTGAGTTGCGCGAGTCCCGGCGGCGCGCCGCTGCCGCCCCACGTCACTTGCGCCTTCGCGCCGGCTTCGGTGACGCCGAGCGGCTCGGCGGCCGGGATATCGACGGTGACGGTTGGTACCGCCAAGAACACCACGGCTTCCGCGCCCGGGTCACGTCGGCAACCCCCGCCTGGGGGGATTCCGCCGTCTGCCATCCGCTGGATCCTGCTCGCCTGGATGCTTGCGATCCTGGCCGTCGGGGTCGGCTGGGCCGCTCGCGGCAGGAGGCGCACTTCTGGGACGGCGCCATCGAGGGGACTGGCGACTGCCGCGTTCCTCGCAGCAACACTGCTGGTGGTCGCTCTGTGGAGCTCCTGCAACAATTACGGCGTCGGTCCCTTCAATGGGCCTGGTGCAGGCCCGGGGACTCCTTCGGGGAATTACCACCTCACGTTTACAGGGACGGTGGGCACCGGCACCACCGCCGTGACTCGAAGCGTCACGGTGAACCTGTCCGTCACCTAAGCGCGCCGCCTTCCAGGGAAGCGTATAATCGTATGCGGGAGAATGGCGCGCCATGAGACGCTGGCCCGGCACACTGGTGGCGGTTGCGCTGGCTTCGGCAGTTCTTGCCGCGGCCGCGGATATCACCCAGAAGCCCGCCGAGCATTGGGAAATCTCCGGTGACCTGAGCGAGGCGTGCACCTGCGCCGTCCCGTGCACGTGCAACTTCGGCGAGCGCCCCTCACCCAAGCACTACTGCTGGTCCATGTTTTCCGTTGCCATCGAGAAGGGCCACTACGGCGATCTGAAGCTGGACGGCCTGCATCTGGCAGGGGCGCACGGCAGGAAAACCGCCGTTTGGTATATTGACGACCGGGCGAATCCGCAGCAGACTGCGGCGCTCAAGGCCATCGCCGGTCGGTTCCTCCACAATCGCAAATATAAAGTCTATTTCGAGACCGCGCACATTACCCAGGACGTAGGTCAGAAAGGCAACAAACTTGAGGTTGAAGGACGTGGCGGATTTGAGGCCGACTATATCGTTGGCCTGGACGGCAAGACGCCGGTCGTTGTCGAGAACAACACCACTTGGAACATGCCGCGTTCGATCAAAGGGAAGACGAAGGACTGGCGTTACCGCGACGCCCATGGCAATAAGTTCGACTTCCGGGCGACGAACTCCAATCAGGGTAAGTTCGACTGGACCGATCAAACGCCCAACTTGCCTTGAGCGTGGCCGATGGAAACGACGTTTTCGAAGTTGAAGGAACGAACCGAAGAAGTGGTTTAGAATCAACCAATCGTTTCTCGGAGTGCCGTGCATAATACGCAAGTTATTGATCGCAGGTAGGTTACTGTGATAAGGCGGCTGGGGTCTAAGGCTATCTAATTGATAATAAAGACCTGTCAAGAAGGGCTTGGCACGACAAGTAAGGAGTTTGACGCATGAAATCCGCCGTGATCGCTTCCATCGCACGGACTGCGGTCGGTAAGGCGCCACGCGGGACCTTACGCAACACGCGTCCTGACGACATGGCTGCCTCGATCATCAAGGAGATCGTGGCGCGCGTCCCCGGGCTAGACGTGAAGGAGATCGAAGATGTAATCCTCGGCTGCGCGATGCCTGAAGCTGAGCAAGGCAACAATGTGGCGCGCATCGCGTCGCTGCGCGCTGGACTTCCGGTGACTTGCTCCGCCATGACCATCAACCGCTTTTGCTCATCGGGTCTACAAGCCATCGCTCTTGCCTCGGAGCGCATCATGGCAGGCTTCGCCGACGTCGTGGTCGCGGGCGGCGCGGAAACCATGAGCATGATTCCCATGGGCGGGTTCCACTTTTCACCCAATCCCTACCTCATGGACCACTATCCTGATTCCTACCTGAGCATGGGGCTGACGGCGGAGAATCTGGCGCGCAAGCATGCAATCACGCGCGAGCAGGCTGACCAGTTCTCGCTGCGCAGCCACCAGCGCGCGCTCGCCGCCATCGAGAGCGGTAAGTTCAAGGAGGAGGTTGTCCCGCTCGAGGTAGTCGAGGTAAGCCTCAACGGGAAGAACCGGCCCGAGACCCACAAGGTGGTCTTTGATACCGATGAGGGTCCGCGGCGCGATACTTCGCTCGAGGCGCTGGCCAGCCTCAAGCCCGCTTTCCACGCGAACGGAACGGTGACGGCGGGCAACTCGTCGCAGATGAGCGATGGCGCGGCGGCGGCGGTGGTGATGTCCGCGGAAAAGGCGGATGCGCTGGGCGCGCGGCCGCTGGCGCGTTTCGTGGCCTTCGCCACGGCCGGAACGCTGCCCGAGGAAATGGGCGTCGGGCCGGTTTACGCGATTCCCAAGGCGCTGAAGCTCGCGGGATTGAAGCTCGCGGATATTGACTTGGTCGAATTGAACGAGGCGTTCGCGGTGCAGGCGCTGTCAGTCATCAAGCTGGCTGGACTCGATCCCGAAGAGACCAACGTCAACGGCGGCGCCGTGGCACTCGGTCATCCGCTGGGCTGTACGGGCGCTAAACTCACCGCGACGCTGCTTGGCGAGATGAAACGCCGCCATGCGCGTTATGGTATGGTGACGATGTGCGTGGGTGGCGGGATGGGCGCGGCGGGGATTTTCGAGAACTTGCAGTGAGCTCAATATGGTAGTGCCCGAATAGCGATGGCCGCTATAAGGATGGCGGAGAGAAGACCATGACTTTCGAGGAAGTCGAACGCACGATCCAGTTCATGCTGGAGAATCAGGCCCGTTTCGAAGCCCGCCTCGAGGCCAGTCAGACCCAATTTGAAGCTAGAATGCAGAAGATTGAGGAGGCTCAGGGGAGGACCAGCGAGCAACTCGACCGGCTCACCGTTCAGCACTCAGCGCTCGCCGACGTGGTCACGAAACTGGCACAATCCCACTGAGCTCGTTAATTCGCACAAGCGGCTGGCCCAGACTCAGACTGAGCTGAGTGACCGGGTAGACACTTTTATTACTTTCGTGGAGAAATACATCAGCCGTGGTAACGGAGGCAAGAAACGGTCCCATTAGCCCGTTTAGGATTTGAGCAGCCGGCCGGAGGTAACGATGGCAACCGCGACGACCACGCCCAAATCAATCATTAAAGGCGGCAGCTTTCTAATTGAGAACCGCCTGCCGGAAGAAGTCTTCACGCCCGAGGACCTCACCGATCAGCATCGCCTGATTCGCCAGACGGCGCGCGAGTTCGCCGAGCAGGAAATCCTGCCGCGCGTCCACGAGATCGAGGCGAAGAAGCCGGGCCTCTTGCGCGAACTCCTGAAGAAGGCGGCGGAAGTGGGCCTGTGCGCGACGGACGTGCCGCAGAAGTACGGCGGGCTCGAGCTCGACAAGATTTCCTCCATCATCGTCTCGGAAGAGATGGCGCGCGACGGTTCCTGGGCGGCGACGGTGGGCGCGCAGGCGGGCATCGGCATCCTGCCTATCGCTTTCTTTGGCACCGAGGAGCAGAAGGCGCGTTACGTCCCCAAGCTGGCCGCCGCCGAGTGGGTGGGCGCCTACTGCCTGAGCGAAGCGACGTCCGCTTCGGACGCGCTCAACTGTAAAGCCAAAGCGACGCTGAGCCCGGACGGCAAGCACTACATCCTCAACGGCACCAAGCACTGGATCACCAACGGCGGCATCGCCGACGTCTACATCATCTTCGCCAAAGTGGACGGCGAGAAGTTTACCGCCTTCATCGTGGAGCGCGCGTTCCCCGGGTGCTCGCCCGGCGCCGAAGAACACAAGATGGGCATCCGTGGCTCCTCGACCACGCCCGTCAATCTGGAGAACGTCCCAGTACCGGTCGGGAACGTTCTGGGTGAAATCGGCAAGGGCCATCAGATCGCCTTCAACATTCTCAACATGGGCCGTCTGAAACTGGGCGCCGGATGCGTCGGCGCCTCGAAGTTTCTGGTCGCCGAGGCCGTGAAATGGGCGAAAGAACGCCAGGCCTTCGGACGTCCCATCGCCGGCTTCGGCATGATGAAGGAAAAGCTGGGCGAGATGACGGCGCGCACCTACGCCGCCGAGAGCATCTCCTATCGCACCACCGGCATGATCGAGAATCTGCTCGAGGGCGTCGACCAAGGCGCGCCCACCGCGGGGAAGCAGATCCTCGAAGCGCTCCAGCAGTACGCCGTCGAGTGCTCGATCCTCAAGGTCATGGGCACCGAGACGCTCGACTTCGTGACCGATGAGACGGTGCAGATTTTCGGCGGCTATGGCTTCTCGAGTGACTACCCGGTGGAGCGCGCCTACCGCGACCAGCGCGTCAACCGCATCTTCGAGGGTACGAATGAAATCAACCGGTTGCTTATTACTGACATGCTGATGAAGCGGTCGATGAAGGGGGAGCTGGCGCTGATTCCCGCCGCCCAGAAGCTGGCGGACGAAATTCTGAGCGCGCCGCCCTCCGAGGGGTTCGCGGACGATGCGCCGTTGGCCGAGGTGGCGCGTCTGCTCGAGGGCGCGAAGAAGGTCGTACTCCTGGTGGCAGGGAGCGCGGTGCAGCGATACCTGCAGGCGCTGGCCGACGAGCAGGAAGTGATCGGTGTGCTGAGCAATCTGGTGATCGAAGTCTACGCGATGGAAAGCGCGCTGCTCAGGACGCTCAAGAAGATCTCTCACAGCTCTCCGGAAGCCTGTGCGACGGAGTGCGATGCCGTGAGCTGCTATGTGTACGACGCGCTGGACCGCATGGAAGTCGAGGCGCGGCGGGCGCTAGCGCGCATTGCCGAGGGGGACATGCTGCGGACGCAAATCGCGGTCCTCCGGCGGTTCCTGCGCCGCACGCCGCCCGATACGATCGAGCTCAAGCGTCGCGTGGGCAACCGCGCTCTGGAACTGAATCGGTATCCGTTTGCCTGAGCAGTCGCGGCACATAAGCGGCTATACAGTACCTTGAATATATCAACTCTTAGGATTATCTCAATAATTAACAACGCCTGACTGGTTTGGACGACTCACCTGTGCCACCCCAGCCCCTTCGCATCATCGCCATCGGTAGCACCATCTTTGACCTGGTGGCTCAGGCTCCACGCGTGCCGCGGGAAGGCGAGGTGGTGGTCTCAACCGGCCTCAAACTGTTCTCCGGAGGCAAGGCCGCGAACCGCGCCGTGGCGCTGGCGCGTTTGGGCGCCGTCGCCACTCTCATCAGCGCGGTCGGTGAAGACGTTATCGGCGACTTTGTGCTGGATAAGTTGAAGTCGAGCGGCATCGACGTGAGCGGAGTCCACCGCCGTCAGGGCGTGAACACGGGTTGTTCGTGGGTTGCACTGCTGCCGAGTGGTAACAATGCAACCTTCGTCGATCCTGCCGCCAACTTCACGTTGACCGCGAACAAAGTCGAATCAGCGGCGGAGGACATCGCCCGCGCCGATGCCGTATCTTTGGACCTCGAAGTGCCGCTCGAGGCCGTCGAAGCGGCGCTTCGTCTGGCGCGCCGCGCGGGCAAGCTGGCGGTGCTTGACGCGGGTCCGCCGCGCGCCTGCCCTTTGGAGATTCTCCGGCTCGCCGACGTCGTCTCGCCCAACGAACCGGAACTTGAAGCACTGACGGGGCAGCCTGTTTCGGACGTGGATTCGGCGCGACACGCGGCGGGCAAGCTAATCGCGGCCGGAGTCAAAGTAGTGGTCGTCAAGCTGGGGTCAGCGGGTTCGATGCTGGTGACGGTGAGCGGGTCAACCCACTTTCCCGCGTTCCAGGTGGCGGTGGTCGATCCCACCGGCGCGGGCGATGCTTTCACGGCGGCGCTGACCGTGCAATTGGCGTGCGGTACGAAGCTGGAGGACGCGGTCCGGTACGCGAACATGGCGGGCGCGCTCGCCGTCACCAGGCTGGGCGCGCAAGCGTCGCTGCCGACGCGCGCTGAGATCGAAGCGTTCGCGGCGGGCAAGCCTCGGCAGGGGTGACCAAGCACACGACTATTTCAGAATCGCGTTGCCCAGGAAGCCGCGATTCTGGCCATCAGCATCCAGCACCCGTACGCTGACGCGAAAGGCGCCGGCGGGCAAGGGAACCGACTTGTCGAGCCGCACGACTTCGCGGGGATCGACAGCCTCCAGCGTCTCACGACGGAGCTCCTCGCCCATGTTGCTGTAGAACACCGCTTCGAGCGTCCCCGGCACGAACACGCCGAAGACTCCCTTGAGCGACACTTCACCGCCATAGACGCTCGCGGCCAGCGGTTCGCTGATTGCGCCGCTCCACCCCGCGTCGTGGAGAGGGTTGGGCGCGCGCGTCGGCGACCAGTGCACGCTGAACTCGTACTCCTCGCCGGGATCGAGCGTAGCAAACGGACTCAACACCTCGGACTCGAGGAAGTACGGCGTCTTCTTGGGATCATCCAGGAGCGTCTGGTCGAACGGTCCGCGGGAGATCGTGCCCGGTCCATCGTTCCATGATTCGACGGACGCATGGTCAGGATACTCCAGGCTCGGAAAGTACTTGAAGCTCTCGACCAGGCAGATGTTCTTCTGACCGTTGACCACCGCGTACCAGCCCGCGTCGGAGTCGGCAGCCACTTTGCCGACGCGGTAGAGGTAGTGGATGCGCAGCATGTGCCCGTCGTCGATCACCTGGTAGCTCGGGTGCTTCACGTCGCCGTAAGGATTGTAGAAGCCGCGAGGATAGATGCTGTGCGGGTTGAGCGGAACATACATGTAAAGCTCGGGATTCGGCTTCGAGGGATCGCGCGCATCCGCTGCGTCGTTCTGAATCAAGTGCCAGATGCCCCAGCGAATCTGGCGGCGGCTGATGTTGCGCATCACCTGCTCGACGGTCACGCGTGTCGTCCCGGCGTACACGTGATAAGTGCGAACGAACTGAACGCCGGTGCGCGGGTCCGGCGGACTCGTCACGCGCACAGCCACCTCGGCGGGAGTTTCAGTGACGACTTCCGAGGTGAAGCGGCTGCCGTCCAGCACGTAGTAAGGAATACTCGGCCACTCGTTGTCACTCATCCAGCCTTCGGGCGCCGGCCATACCTTGTCGCCACCATAGTTGGCCCAGCCTGCCTTGAGGTTGTTCTGATCGGGTGGCAGAACCTTACCGGCCAGGTCCGGGTTGACGAAGAAAAATTCTTGGTCGCCGAGCGTTAGCTGAATGGCGCGGCCTCCGACGTCCGGCGCGACCATCAGGCTGATGAGGCCGTTCGACAGGCGATAGACGTCCCACCCACGATACTGGGTCTTTTCGAGCTTGGCGACGTACGAGGACGCAGGTGCGGCCATGGACCACCTCGTCAGGAAGAGCAGGCAAAAGGCCAGAAGGGTTAGTCTGGACCTACGATAGGCCACGCTGGGCGAACAAATGGCTCGAGGGATCATGCTGCGGCGCCTCCTGTCTCGATCTCCGCCAGCCGATGCGCGAGGTCCCTCGTGGCCGGATACAGGCTGCGGTAAACCTGGTAGAGATCCTCGTAGACCGCGGCACGCCCTGGGTCAGGAGCGACATGCTCGCGCATGTGGATGGCCGCGGTGGCGGATTCCTCGACGGAAGCGTAGACCTTGCCACCGACACCGGCGAGCAGCGCCGCACCGAATGCCGAACCTTCTGACTCCTCGAGCGTCACGATCTCCTTGCCGTAGATGTCCGCCTGAATCTGCCGCCATAGCGCACTACGCGAGCCGCCGCCCGAGGCGCGAATCTGCTCGACGGGAATCTTGAGCTCTCTGAAAATTTCGAGCGAGTCGCGCAGACTGAAGGCCACGCCTTCGAGGATGGAGCGGATCAAGTGGCCGCGCGTGTGGGACGCGGTCAGGCCAAACCACATGCCGCGCGCGCCGGGGTCGAGGTGCGGCGTTCGCTCGCCCATCAGATAGGGCAGGAACAGCAGGCCGTCGCTGCCCGGCGGAATCTTCTCGGCCTGCTTGATGATCAGGTCGTAGGTGTCCGCGCCGCTTTGGCCGGCGTACCACACCTCCGCCGCGCCCAGGTGCTCCCGAAACCAGCGCAGCGAAAGGCCGGCGCCCTGCGTGACTCCCATCACGTGCCACTTGCCGGGAACGGCGTGGCAGAAAGTGTGGATACGGCCGCCGGGATCGAGCTTGGGCGCCTCAGTGTAGGAAAAGATGACGCCGGACGTACCCAAGGTCGCCGAGGTCAGCCCAGGCAGTACGATCCCGTTGCCGACCGCACTGGAGGCCTGATCGCCGCCGCCTGCGACCACCGGCGTTCCCGCCTTGAGCCCCGTGACGAGCGCCGTCTCCCGCGTAATCTCGCCGGTGATCTCGGAAGATTCGTAGGCGCGCGGCAGCAGTCCGGGATCGATGCCGAGGTCGGACAGGATTTCCTTCGACCAGCTACGGTGGGCGACATCGAACAGCAGGGTACCGGAGGCGTCCGAAACGTCGGTCGCGAACTCGCCTGTCAGGCGGAGGCGGACAAAATCTTTGGGCAGCAGAAAATGCGCCGCGCGCTCATAGACTCGCGGCTCGTGGTCGCGGATCCACAAGAGTTTGGGCGCGCTGAAGCCGGTGAGCGCCGGGTTCAGGACCAGTTGGATCAGGCGCTGGGCGCCGACCCGCCGCGTGATCCAGTCGCATTGCTCCTGGCTGCGCTGGTCGCACCAGATCAAGGCGGGATGGAGCACGGTGTTGCTCGAGTCAAGCAACGTGACGCCGTGCATCTGCCCGGAGAGCCCGATTGCGGTAATGTCGGCGCCCGAGAGCTGGGCGGCGCTGAGCACGGCGCGGCTGGCGCGGATCGTCGCCTGCCACCAGTCCTCGGGGTCCTGCTCCGCCCACCCCGGCTTGGGCATCCGCATCGGCTGATGCTCGCCCGTCGCGGCGGCCTTCACGTGACCGTCGGGCTCGACGATGACGGCGCGCGTCCCCGTGGTTCCCACGTCGATGCCCATCAGATAGGACATGGCTTGAGCTTTACAGGCGACCCTGGGGCACTCTCTCCCAGCGCCCGGATTTCGCGGAGCGCTCGACCGCGTCGAGGATCGACTGGTCCTTCACGCCGTCGCGGAAATTGGGCTCGGGCAGCGTATCCTTCTCGAGGGCGGTCAGGAAATCGTGGATGGCGTGGACGAAAGTGTGTTCGTAGCCGATGATGTGGCCGGGCGGCCACCACGCTCCGACATATGGATGGACGCTCTCGGTCACGATGATGCTCTTGAACGCCTGCTCGGCCTGCGGGTCGGTGCGGTCGTAGAACTCGAGTTCGTTCATGCGCTCGAGGTTGAACGCCAGGCTGCCCTTGCTGCCGTAGACCTGGAAGGTGTTGTAGTTTCTCCGGCCGCCGCAGAATCGCGACGATTCGAAGACGCCGACGCTGCCGTTCTTGAAGCGCGCCAGAAAATTGGCATCGTCGTCGACCGTGACCTTGCCTTTCCCTCCGCTGCCCTTCGCGCCCCAGGACCCGGCTCCGCCACCCGGCAGTGGACGCTCCTTGATGAACGTTGTAAGGTGAGCGACCACCGAATCGAATTCGGCGTTGAGGAAGCGCGCCAGGTCGGCAGCGTGCGAGCCGATATCGCCGAGCGCTCCCGATCCTGCCAGCTTCTTCTGGAGCCGCCAAACCAGCGGAAACTCCGGGTCCATGATCCAATCCTGAAGATAGGCGCCGTGGTAATGATAGATGTCGCCCACGCGGCCGTCATCGATCAGCTTCTTGGCAAAGACCACAGCGGGAATCTTGCGATAGTTGTGCATCAGCATGTGCTTGACGCCGGCTTTCTCGACGGCGCGAAGCATCTGCTGCGCCTCAGGAAGCGTATTCCCGAGCGGCTTCTCGCAGATGACGTGTTTGCCTGCCGCCGCCGCGGCGATCGCCTGCTCGCAATGTACGTTGCCGGGAGTGACGATGTCGATCACGTCGATGTCCCTGCGTTCGACCACCTTTCGCCAGTCGGTCTCCACTTCCTCCCACCCGAGTTGTTTAGCCGCCGCCTCGGCGCTCGCACGATCGCGCCCGCAGATCACCTTCATCCGCGGTGTGAATTGGGTAGGAAAGAAATGGCTCACCTGCCGGTAGGCATTGGAGTGAGCCTTCCCCATGAACTTGTAACCCAGCAGTCCGACGTTGATCTCAGGCATGGTGTCTCCGGCTCCTGAAAGGTTCGCTCACGCCCACCACATATCCTTGAGCTTCTCCTTGATGACGACGCTATTGAGCAGCGTTGCGGCTTTGGTCAGTCCTTCGTCGATCGACATGAGGCTGTCCTCGTGCTCGATCGAGAGCACGTCGTCGTAGCCCACCATCTGAAGGGTTGAGACGAGGTCGCACCAGAACTCGGCATCGTGACCGTAGCCGCAGGTGCGGAAGAGGTACGAGCGATTCTTCTCATCGCTGTAGGGTTTCGTATCGAGGACGCCGTTGACCATCGTGTTGACGTTGTAAATCTTGGTGTCCTTGGCGTGGCAGTGGAACACCGCCTCGGCCAGCTTGCGCACCGCCACACACGGATCGATGCCTTGCCAGAACATGTGACTGGGGTCGAAGTTGCAGCCGATGGCCGGACCGGCCTCGGCGCGCAGGCGCAGCATGGTTTCAGGATTGTAGACCGAGAAGCCCGGATGCATCTCGATGGCAACGCGCACGCCGTGGTCTTCGGCGAACTTGGCGCGCTTCTTCCAGTACGGGATCACCTTCTTCTCCCATTGCCACTTCAGCAGATCGAGGAAGTCCGGCGGCCAGGGCGTGGGCGACCAGCTCGGGTACTTGGCATTGTCGGAATCGCCGGGGCAACCCGAGAAGTCGATCACCGTCTTCACGCCCAGCTTCTCGGCCAGCAAAATGGTCTTGCGGCTGGTCTCCTCCGAGGTGCGCGCGAAGTCCTTGTTGGGATGAAGCGCGTTGCCGTGACAACTCAGCGCGCTGATGCTGATTCCCTGGTCATCGAGCTTCTGCTTGAACTCCTTGAGCTTGGCTGGAGCGCCCAGCCATTCGAGCTTCAAGTGCGGATCGCCGGGGTAGTTCCCGGTCCCCAGTTCGACCGTGCGGATACCGAGCGGCTTGATTTTCTTGATGACTTCATCGAGGCTGAGCTTGGCAAACAGAGCGGTGAAGAGTCCTACTCTCATGGGCTACTCCCTTTGAACGGCGGTTGGGCTACGCAAGTCCGCGGAAACGGCCCGGGCACGAGCCAAGCGTCCCAGGTCGCCGGAATCAATCGTCAGGTCTTGCCATGAAGGGGTAATCTATCTTGCCGTAAGATTCTGCGTCAACCCCAAAATCAGCGCCACGGGGTCCGAAGCGTATTGGGCGGCAGGAATTCTTGGGTCTATGGGAAGGGATGCCGGAAGGCAGCGCGCATCGCGCGGTTTCGCCTCAAGCTCCATTTGAGAAGCTCGAAGGCTTCCTTGGGGGTATCCACGAAACGGATCAATTTCAGTTCCTCTTCGGTTACCGTGCCCGCCTCGATCAGCCACTGGAAATTGATGGCCTTCTTCCAGAAGTCCGAACCGTAGAGAAGGATGATGACGTGGTGGCCCATTTTGTGGGTCTGCGCCAGAGTGAGGAATTCCCACATTTCATCCATCGTCCCGTAACCGCCCGGAAAGACGATGAGGGCGCGGGCGGGCTGCGCAAACCACAGCTTGCGCATGAAGAAGTATTTGAACAAGAAGCTTAGCTCGGGGGTGATGTAAAGGTTGGGCTTCTGCTCGTAGGGCAGCTTGATGTTCAGGCCGATGGACAAGCCGCCCGCTTCCGTCGCGCCGCGGTTCGCCGCTTCCATGATCCCCGGCCCTCCGCCCGAGCACACCGCCAGAAAATGCTTGCCCCGGCCCAAGGACAGCGACCAGCGGGTGATGAGCCTGGCCAGTTCGCGCGCCTGTTCGTAGTAGCGCGACATCTCGACGGCCATGAGGGCCGATTTGAGAGCTGCCTGAGTGGCCGCTGATTCGCTGCTGTGGTTCTTGGTCTCGAGCTCGTGCAAGGTTTGCTCGGCAACATCCTGAGACAGGAGGCGCGCCGAACCGAAGAAGACCACGGTATTGTCGACACGCGCCTTGCGCAGGCGCACCTGGGGCTCGAAATACTCTGCCAGGATTCGCAGTGCGCGCGCATCGCCACTTTCCATGAAACGGCGGCTTTCATAGGCGAGAGGGGGCTCAGCGTTGGGGGATGATTTCCTGGCTCGATTGGCCATAGGCTCCTCGATGCTCATGCTCAGAGACTCACTGCGGTGGCCCGGCGAACTGCTGGCTTCACCCCAGGCGCGAGACGGTTGACGGGCCGCGGCCGTGATTCTACAATGCGCCCAGGGTTGGATACTTTACCATCGGAGATCATGAAGATCGAGAGGAGTGCACGATGAGCCAAAGAGACAGCATGCTTCGGAAACAGAGTGGACTGTCACGGCGACGTTTCCTCGGTGCGATCGGTGCGAGCACCGCGGCGGCAACGGTCGGCCCCACGTTGCTCCTGGCGTCGAAGGGACGCGGAAAGCCGGTGGTGCTCGGCAGCGGCCGGCACACTTATGAAATCGTTCCGGGTTGGGGCCGGTTGCCGGCAGGCGTGAAATACGGATACACGCACGGCGTTCAGGTGGACTCTCACAACCACATCATCGTGCACAACCAAAGCAAGGATGCGGTGATGATCTTCGACCACAAGGGCAAGTTCATCAAGTCCTGGGGACCCGACTTTCAAAAGGGGGCGCACGGCTGCCTCCTGAGGAAAGAGAGCGGTACGGAGTATCTCTACCTGTCCGATTACGAGCGGCACATCGTCGTCAAAGCGACGGTGGATGGCGAAATCGTCTGGACGCTGACTTATCCGAAGGACTCGGGTGTCTACAAGACTGAAGCCGAGTTCAAGCCCACCAACGTGGCCATCGCGCCGAATGGCGACATGTACGTGGCGGACGGATACGGTCTGAGCTACGTGCATCAGTACAACTCGAAGCTAGAGCGCATTCGGACGTGGGGCGGTAAGGGGTCCGAGCCCGGCAAGCTCGATTGCCCCCACGGCATCTGGGTGGACACACGAGGGTCGGAGCCTCAACTCGTGGTGGCCGACCGGTCGAACGCGCGCCTCCAGTACTTCACCCTCGACGGCAAGCACTTGGGCTTTGTCAAAGATGCCATGCGTCGGCCTTGTCACTTCGACCAGGCTAACGGCGAACTGCTGATTCCTGACCTCTACGGCATCGTCACTATTCTCGACCAGAACAACAAGCTGATCACCACGCTCGGTGACAATCCGGGGGTGTGGGAGAAGAAGGGCTGGCCGAATCTGCCGGACAACACCTGGGAAGTGGGGAAGTTCATTTCGCCGCACGCCGCCTGCTGGGACAAGCGAGGCGATATCTACGTGGTCGAATGGATCGCCGAGGGACGCGTGACCAAACTGCGGAGGGTGAGCTAGAGGCGAAAGCAAGCCGTCGAAGGAGACCGCTTGATGGATCGACGTTCGTTTCTTGCCGCGACCGCAGGGTCCCTGGCGCTTCCTGCGGCGGCGGCCGCGCGGAGCCTGCCTCAACCGAATCTGCCCGGTCAGCGCGGCTTGCGACTTTCGATCACCTGGGGAATGCTCGGCAGGATGCCGGTCCCTGAGGCGCTGGCGCTGCTCGCGCAACTTGGTTACGACGGCTACGAGATGTTCGAGTGGCGCGACCCCAAGGTGCTCGACACCTTCGTGAGCCTCAAGGACAAGTATCCTCTCCGGTGCGAGTGTCTGGTCGGGAACAAGGGGGTGACGGCGCCGGATTGCGGGTTGATGAATCCTCGCGAGCGCGAAGAATTCCTGCGGCAGACGGCGCTCGCCCTCGAGGCCGCGAAGAAAGTGGATTGTCCGCAGCTCGTGACCCTGACCGGCAACGAACTGGGCGGTATGCCGCGCTCCGAACAGATGTCGAACGCGGTAGCGGCCCTGCGCGCGGCGGCGCCGATGCTCGAGAAAAGCGGCGCCGCCGCGATCGTCGAGATTTTGAATACCTACGTCAACCACGCCGGCTATTTTCTCTACTACGTCCGCGACGGCGCCGAATTGATCGACCGGGTGGGCAGTCCCAACGTGAAGCTGCTTTTCGACATTTATCACGTCCAGATCATGGAAGGGAATCTGATCGAGAACATCCGCTCGAACATCGACCGCATCGGACACTTTCACGTCGGCGACGTTCCGGGGCGGCACGAACCCGGCACAGGCGAAATCAATTATCGTAACGTCTTTAAGGCCATCTACGAACTCGGTGACCGCTTTAAGGGTTCCGTGGCCCTTGAGTACAGTCCGCTCGCGCCGCTGGAAGACGATCTTGCGGCGATGCGCAAGTTGACCAACTTTGCCTGAGAGACTCCCTCGCCTCACGCGCTGCGATTCCGCCGACCGAGTGAGATCTTACCTTCTGTGCTCACGCTGAAGAACCAACGATGAAAGTCGCGATGGCCAGCCTCAGCTTCCTGTTCTTGATGAACGTGGCGTGCGAGCAGTTCTCGTGCCATTATGCAGCTCGTCACGAGTCGTCGGGCGTTCCTCTAGGTGGATGAATTAGTTACGCGGATGAGTGTCTTCGGTGAGTCCTCGGTCCGTTCATCCAAACACACATCGGGCTGTGTAGTTGCTACCAAGCCACGGTTGACGCAAACCATGCGTCAACCGTGGCTGGCGCAGCCGTCTACTGGCAAGCCGTGAAAGCGATGGTCGCGGCCGTCACACTACCACCCGCGGTCACGGCGAGTGGATTATTGGCGTTATCCGTGCTGATCGGCACGGTTGACGGATTGCAATCCGCCGTGGGAGTACTCGCCGTCGTGGTAGCGTCGGCTTCGATGGTGTAAAGGATCGGCGGCGCGGTCGGCGTGGAGTACGTCGTCCCGCCCGAGGCGAACGTGCCGACGCTCGGATTCGAGGCGGGCACGAGCAGGGTGTAAGTGGCGCAGTCGGTGTTGGCAGGGCAAGTCCCCGCTGCGGTGGGCAAGGGGAGGGCCGTCGAGCCCGCGAATACCGGTATGGTTACGGGGATCGCCGAGCCGCCCGACGGCGTCGCCGACTGGAGCGCCAGCAGCGTGACGTCCGCGGCGGTCGCTGCGGTACCCGTCGTGGTGGTAATCTGGCCGGTAATCGTACCGGGTCCGGTCGTGCCCGTCTCGGCCACAAGCTGGATGGCGTTATTGCCGGTCAGCGCTGTCCCGAGCGGCACCTGGAAGGTGACGGTGGCGTTGTAGGCCACGCCGCCCGTGAGCGCCGCGACCACGAAGTCATAGTTACCCGCCGGAAGCGGGCAGAAGATGAAGTTGCCGCCTGCGTCCGTTACCGTGGACATCATCACGCGGTCGACGCCGTTCGAGGGCTGTTCGGCGAAGACGATGGCGCCCACGATGGGTTTCTTCAACATGCTATCCACCACCGTGCCGCTGATCGAGTTCCCGTTCACCGATACCTCACCGGCATGCAGCGTAGGTTTCAGCCGCGCTCCACCATTGCTCCGCATGACGATGGACGCGCAAGTGTTGAAGTCGATGTTGAGGTCAGCCGACTGGCCGGCCATGATGTTGATGCCTCCCGCGGCGATCTGGCCGGGCGGAATCTTGAGGCCGGTCTGAGCTTCGCTCGACAGGTTCAGCTCCACTGCCGGGCCGTTGGCCATCATGACGCAGTTGAAGCCGGTGGGGCAATTGTTGGGAGAAGGCGCGGGCCCAGACGAGCCATTGTCGAGCAGGAATAAGCGGATCTGCTGATAGTTGCCGGGGGGCAGCCCGGTCGTCGAGCCCAATTGCGTGAGGACGCAGGTGGTCGAAGCAAGGCTCAGCAGGTCGATCTGCTTGGGCGCGCTGGTCAGGTCGACCAGGGTGACCCAGCCGCTGTCCGTGGCCTGCGCGTCGGCGTTGATATGCGCCGTCACTTTGGTGATGGTGACCCAGACATGGGCGAAGGTCCCGCCCTCGTTGACGCTGCACATAGGCGGGTCGCTGAGGTTGGTGGTGACAGTGCCGCTCATCGAAGACCCGCCCCCGGTCGAGGAGCCGCCTCCGCAGCTTACGAGCAGCCCGAGTCCCAACAATGCCCCGACGACCAGGACGAGCGAAGCGTAGTAGCGTAGTCCGCAGTTCTCCATGGAAGTCCTCTCCTTCATGGCCGACGCTCCTTCATACATAGCCCGACGGTAGAGATTATACCATTAATAGTGCCACATCAAGTTATAAACCAAGTGATTAACGGACCGCCCAGCGGCTTCCGTGTCTACTTCCGGCAGAAGGGCCGCTACGCGACGACGGCCCTGGGCATCCCGGCTCGCCAGCGGGATGCTCGACCGTCGTCGCGCCACATGGTCGAAGGGAGGGGGAGGGCGGGAGGTGCGTCCTCCTGGGCGACCACGTTAGATTAGAACCCGGGTCCGGCCGATGCCCGGTTCGCCAGCGTATCGGACCCCGAGGCCGGAGCCGTCGAGCTCACGCCGCCACCATTGGCGCCACTTGTGGAACTGCTACCGCTGGCGCCGTTCGTATTGGACGCCGGCGCCGTCATCGTGCCTGGGTTGGTCGAGTTGCCGGTGGCTGTCTTCTCCAGATCCGACTTCCGGTACTTAGGCGCGCTCACGTAACCGTGCACGTGGTCCTTGCTGATTTCGTTGACCACCACCTCGAGCGGCTGGGCGCTGTCGGGCGGGTAGAACAGGACCGGCTCGTACAGGTTGATGTTCTTGCGGCCGACCTCGCGGTCGTCCACCAGCATCACCAGGTTGTAGTGGTCGTGCTTGGTATTGGTCTTGCGCAGCGAGACGCTCACCGGCCCGACGTGCTGGAAGTGCTTCGACTTGTTCAAGTCGAACTCAAAGTAGTTACGCTCGCCGCGCTTTTCCAGCGCCACGAGTTCATCATGATTCTTGGCGATGGAGCCGTTCAGTTCGTCGCGGGTCGAACCCAGGTTGCTCTCGAGTTCGGTGCGGGCCTTCTCGAGGTTGTCCTGCGTGCTTGCAATCTGCTTCTGTTCGTCATCAAGCTGGGTCTGCATCTTCTTGAAGCGCGGATCCTCGCGCCGGACGGCAACGCGGCGCGTGTGCCGGACTTCGCCTGTCCTGCCGGTCGTCTCTGACTTGGCGGCAGACTGTTGCGCCGCCTGCTGGGCCGCAGCCAAGCGCGAATTCATGTCACTCAACTGCGCGCTCAAGGCATCCACCTGATTGCGCGTCTGGTTGAGCGCCGTGCTCATCTGGTCCTGGCCGGATGCCAGTTGTTGCGCTTGCTGGCGCTCGCGGAAAGCATAGGCGAGCGCTATAGCAGCCCCGCACAGCAGTACGACCACGACGGCCCAGAGACCGCGGTTCGAGGATGCTGGCTCTTGGGGATCTGGGGTGCTCGAAAGCTCTTGACGGAAACGATCATCGTCCATAGCTATTCCTCCAAACCAAATGCTTCCAACACTTCGGCTGAGGCAAGCCGATTGCCAGACGGCGTCGTCCGAAATGGCTGGCAAATGATTGGCAAGAGGATGCTTACAGAGTGTCTCCAACCTGCAACGAGCGATGGGGGCAGGAGAAAGTTCCTCGCAGGGGAAGAAATTGCGTGGTCTTCAAGCGGAGGAAGCGGCGGAACCGGGCAAGTTGATGCTGACCGGGCGGTTCTCGCGGGCGGCGCGATAAATGGCTTCCATCACCGCGACGTCGTGCAGTCCTTGAGTCCCGTTAGGCTCAGGATCGCGGCGACGGCGGATGCACTGAGCGAAGGCGTCGAGCTCGAGCGCGAACTCGTCCATGATTCTGAATTTCTGCTCGAACCAGCGGCCGCCGATCTTGCCAAACAGCCGGCGGTCCTCGTCGTAGGCAAAGGCGGGATCGAGCGCCGCCCAGCCGCGTTCGCCGTGGACGTGCAGGAACGACGCCTGTGCCGCACCCCAGCCCGCCGTCGCCTGGAGCACCAGCCCCTGGGGAAAGATCAACCGGAAGGCGATCATCTCTTCCACCTCGCGGAAGCGCGCCGGGTCCGCTGTCCAGGCGTGCGCCGAAGCTTCGAGGGGATCCTGCTCCGTTAGCCAGCGGACGGTGTTGATGCAGTAGACTCCCACGTCCATCAGCGCGCCGCCGCCCGCGCGCTTCGGGTCGAGGTGCCAGTCGGACGGCGGCTTGGACAGGCAGAAAGTGAAAGCTGAGTGGATGAACTTCAGTCGCCCGAGCTTGCCCGCGGACACCAACTTCTTGAGTGCCAGGCTCGCCGGCTCAAAGTATTTGCGATAGGCGATCATCAGGCGGACGCCGTGTTCGCGGGCGGCGTCGATCATGCGCTGGCACTCACTGACCGTATTGGCCATGGGCTTCTCGCACAGGATGTGCTTGCCGGCGCCGGCGGCGCGAATGGCGTAAGGCGCGTGCGTGCCGTTGGGGGTGGCAATGAAGACGGCTTCCACGGCGGGACGGCTGAGGCAGAGGTCATACTGGTCGTAGGTGTAGGCGTCGCGGGCGCCGAACTTGCGGGCCAGGCGCCGCGCTTTCTTCTCGTCGCCGCTCACGACCGCCACGAGCTGCGAGTCGCGGCTGTGGCGGAAAGCCGGCAATACCGCCACCTCGCTGATCCGTCCCAGACCCACCACCGCATATCCCACGCGCTTACGAACGGGCATCAGCCAATTCCTCCTCGGCACCCCGCGGGTACCCTGAACTTCTTCCAAGAAAATTCAGCGAGCCAGCCTTGCGGCAAGAACATCAATGCGAGGGGGAGTGAACCATATTTGGACGATTCGCGCAAGCTTGTTCGAGAGCGAGGTGGAGGGAGCGGGAGCGGCTCCTTTTCGCCGCAAATCCCGAGTCGCCGAAAAAATTCGCCGCAACGTTGACTCGGAGCGGAGCGGTGATTATACTGAGAGCCTTGCTCATCGAAAGAGTTCCAGCGAATGGACATGGGCATAAGCCTCATGCCACTCAGTGCGGCTCGGTTTCTGGAAACGGCTTGACGGGCGCGGCAGCGCAGCCGCTCCCGAATGCGAGTTCACGCGCCGGTGAGCCACGTGCCCGCTCCCACTGCACCTTGCGTGCCCTCGGAAGCCCGCACCCGCCCAGCGCGCGGCCTTTCACGCCCGGCGATCATAGGACGACCGGCGGCGGACTCGCCAACCTCAATACCAGCGGTCGGACTCCCTGAATCTTCGAGGAGCGAGGGTCAGGTCAGGGACGGCATTCTGATCGGCCGCGTTTCGGGTTCATCGTCACAACCCCAAAGCCAGTTCTGGACAACGTTGGCAGACCCAGCCTGAATGGTTCTCCAACCCGGAAGGCGACTTCGTGGCGCAGATCTTCCATCGCAGCACCAACACGCTGTCAAGACTCAGCATCTACGGCGCCGTGTTCATCATGGCCGCGCTGAGCTGGGTGGCCTGGCAGGTCGAGCAGTCGGCGTATTTCACCGACGTGAACGTGGCGCGCGAGCAGCCGATTCCCTTCAGTCACGAGCATCACGCTGCCCAGCTTGGCATCGACTGCCGCTACTGCCACACCTCGGTCGAGCAGTCGTCGTTTGCGGGGATTCCGGCAACCCATACCTGCATGAGCTGCCACTCCCAGATGTGGGTGAAGAGCGCCATGCTCGAGCCGGTACGCGCCAGCTACTCCTCCGGCGAATCCATCGAGTGGACGCGCGTCAACGCCCTGCCCGATTTCGTCTACTTCAACCACAGCATCCACGTGAAGAAGGGCATCGGATGCACGACGTGTCACGGCCCCATCGGCGCCATGCCCATCACCTGGCGCGCCGAGTCGCTTTACATGCGCTGGTGCATCAACTGCCACAATCATCCGGAGCTCTATGTCCGGCGGCGCGCCGACGTCTTCAAGGCGCTCTATACACCACCCTCGAACCAGCTTGAACTGGGACGCGAGTTGGTGAAGGAGTACAAGATCCAGCCGCCTCACCAAATCACCGACTGTTACACGTGTCACCGATGAGCGAACGGAATCACAACCCGCTTGATCTCGTCCAGATCCGCGCCAAGCTTGATAGCGACGCGGGCCAGCGCTTCTGGCGAGGGCTCGAAGAGCTCGCGGGGACTCAGAACTGCGCGGACTCGCTCGACCACGAATTTCCTCGTGACCCGGCCAAGGAGCCGCGCGAGCCCGGCGCCTTGAGCCGTCGTGACGTGCTGAAATTGATGAGCGCATCCGCCGCCTTTGCCGGTCTCACCGCCTGCACCAAGCTGCCGACGGAGAAGATTGTCCCTTACGTTACGCCGCCCGAGGAGATTATTCCCGGCAAGCCGCTCTACTACGCCTCCACCATGCCCTTTGGCGGGTTTGGCGCCGGTGTGGTGGTGGAAAGCCACATGGGACGCCCCACCAAAATCGAGGGTAATCCCGACCATCCTGCCAGCCTCGGCGCTGCCGATCTGTTCGCGCAGGCCTCGGTGCTGACACTCTACGATCCCGACCGCTCGAAGGTCGTGATCTCGAGCGGGCGGATTGGCAGTTGGAGCGACTTCCTCGCCGTCGCCGACCAGGCGCGGCAGAAGCATCTGGCGAACAAGGGAGCAGGACTGCGCATTCTGACGGAGACCATTTCGTCGCCGACCCTTGCCGATCAGCTTCGCACGGTGCTCGCGCAGTTTCCAATGGCCAAGTGGCACCAGTACGAGCCTTGCGGACGCGATACGGTGCGCGAAGGAGCGCGTCTGGCCTTCGGTGAGTACGTCAACACGTATTACCGCCTCGACCGCGCGGACGTGATCCTGTCGCTCGATGCGAACTTCCTGTGTTACGGCCCGGGTGCGGTGCGTTATGCGCGCGACTTCTCGGACCGTCGGCGCATCACCGGGCCCGACTCGACCATGAACCGGCTGTATGTGGTCGAGAGCATGCTCACGAGCACGGGCGCCACGGCCGACCATCGGCTGCGCCTGCGCTCGTCGGCTGTGGAGGCCTTGGCGCGTTCGGTCGCAATCGGGTTGGGCGTCCAAGGAATTGCACTGGTCGGCGCGCGTCCGAACGTCCCCGCGGACTGGATTCCCGCGCTCCTGCGCGACCTCCAGGCGCATCGCGGCGCGAGTCTGGTGATCGCGGGCGAGCAACAACCGCCTGCCGTCCACGGGCTCGCTCATGCCATCAACGACGCGCTGGGCAACGTCGGCAAGACGGTGGTCTACACCGCGCCGGTCGAGGCCGCCCCGTGTGACCAGATGCAGTCGCTGCGCGATCTCGTGGCGGACATCGAGGCTGGCCACGTCGAGACGCTGGTGATCCTCGGCAGCAACCCGCTTTACACGGCGCCGCCCGACCTCGACTTTGGATCGAAACTCCTCAAGGTGCCGCTGCGAATCCACCTGGGCCTATACGACAACGAGACGGCGCAGTACTGCCACTGGCACATTCCGGAGGCGCATTACCTCGAGTCCTGGGGCGACGCGCGGGCCTACGACGGCACCGCGAGCATCATCCAGCCGCTCATCGCCCCGCTCTACGACGGCAAGTCGGCTCACGAACTCGTCGCCCTCCTACTCGGACACTCGGGGGCCCTGCCGCACGACATCGTGCGCGACTACTGGCTGGGCCAGAAGCTGGTGAAGGAAGAGGCGTTTGAAGCGGCGTGGGAAAGCTGGCTCGAAAAGGGCGTGATCCCGGGGACGGCGTTCCCACCGAAGCCGTTGAATTCGGGAGTTGCGGCTGCCCACATTTCTCCCGGCGCTCAGCCGAACAACTCAGGTAGTCTCGAGATCGGTTTTCGTCCCGATCCGTCAATCTGGGACGGCCGATTTGCGAACAACGGCTGGCTGCAAGAATTGCCCAAGCCATTCACCAAGCTGACCTGGGACAACGTGGCCCTGGTGAGTCCGCGAACGGCCGAGCGGCAGAAGCTTGCCAATGAGGATGTGGTCGAGCTGCGCTACGCGGGCCGCTCGGTGCGCGCCCCGGTTTTTGTGATGCCCGGTCACGCCGACGATTCGGTCACCGTTCACCTGGGATTCGGTCGCAGACGCGCCGGCGCGATCGGCACCGGCGTGGGCTTCGATGCTTACGCCATTCGCCCGTCGAATACTCCCTGGATCGGCACGGGACTCGAAATCTCGAAGACGGGCGAGCGCTATCACCTGGTGACGACCCAGGTGCACCACGCCATCCGCCAGGATGGGCACGAGGTGGAGGAAGAAAGCGTCACGGCTGAGAAGCGCGGGTTGATGCGCGTCGCAACGCTCGCAGAATTCCGCCAGAATCCCAGTTTCGCGGCGGACCCCGAAGAAGAAAAGTCGCGCGACCTGACGCTCTATCCCAACTACCCGTACAACGGATACGCGTGGGGCATCTCGATCGACTTGAACTCATGCATTGGCTGCAACGCCTGCGTCATCGCCTGCCAGTCGGAGAACAACATTTCTGTCGTCGGCAAGACCGAGGTGGACGCGGCGCGCGACATGCAGTGGCTCCGCGTCGACACCTACTATCATGGCGATCTCGACGACCCTTCGGCCTACAACGAAGTCGTCATGTGCATGCAGTGCGAGAACGCGCCCTGCGAGCTAGTGTGTCCGGTCGGGGCGACGGTGCACAGTCCCGAGGGCTTGAACGAGATGATCTACAACCGCTGCGTGGGGACGCGGTACTGCTCGAACAACTGCCCGTACAAGGTGCGGCGCTTCAACTTCAAACTGTATTCCGACTGGACGACGCCCAGCCTCTACGGGCTGCGCAACCCCAACGTCACGGTGCGCAGCCGCGGCGTGATGGAGAAGTGCACGTACTGCATCCAGCGCATCAACGCCAAGAAGATTCAGGCGGAGCTCGAGGACCGCCAGGTACGCGACGGCGAGATCGTGACGGCCTGCCAGCAGACCTGCCCGACGCAGGCGATCGTCTTCGGCAACATCAACGATCCGAACAGTCGGGTCGCGAAACTGAAAGGGCAGTCGCGGGATTACAGCCTGTTGCTGGATCTGAACACGCGTCCGCGCACCACGTATCTGGCGAAGCTCAGGAATCCGAATCCGGAGATCAAGGAGTAGCGGCTTGAACGGCTTGGAGCACAAAGGCCCGGAAGGCCACGTCGAGATGGAGTCGGGCAGCCCCTTTCTTGGGCCCGGCTACACCATCGGGTCGGTCTCGGACAAGATCAGCTCCATCGTTCTGACGCGCGGGACGCGACGCGGCTGGTGGCTCGGCTTCGCCATCGCCTTCGCCTTGTTCATGATGCTGAACTACGCCATCGCCGAGCTGCTGGCGGTCGGTGTGGGCATCTGGGGCGTCAACATCCCCGTTGCCTGGGGATTCGCTATCGTCAACTTCGTCTGGTGGATCGGCATCGGGCACGCCGGGACGCTGATCTCCGCCTTCCTGCTGCTGATGCGCCAGAAGTGGCGCACCTCGATCAACCGGTTCGCTGAGGCCATGACGCTGTTCGCCGTCGCCTGCGCCGGCATGTTCCCGTTGCTGCACCTCGGGCGGCCGTGGCTTTTCTACTGGCTCTTCCCGTATCCCGATACCATGGGGACGTGGCCGCAGTTCCGGAGCCCGCTGGTGTGGGACGTGTTCGCGGTGTCGACTTACGCCACCGTCTCACTGCTGTTCTGGTTCGTGGGACTGATTCCCGACCTCGCGACGCTGCGCGACCGCGCTAAGAAGCGCATCGCCCAGATGGTCTACGGCACGCTCGCGATGGGCTGGCGTGGCTCGGCCACCCATTGGCGCCGCTACGAAACGGCATCGTTGCTGCTCGCCGGACTCGCGACCCCGCTCGTGGTTTCGGTACACACGGTGGTGAGCTTCGACTTTACCGTGGCGATGGTCCCGGGCTGGCACAGCACCATCTTCCCGCCTTACTTTGTGGCGGGCGCGATTTACTCCGGCTTCGCCATGGTGCTGACCCTGGCGATCCCGCTGCGCAAGTATTACCACCTCGAGGACTTCGTCACCCTGCGGCACCTCGACAACATGGCCAAGATTCTGCTCGCCACCGGCCTGATTGTCGCTTACGGCTACATGATGGAAACGTTCATGGCGTTCTACAGCGGCAGCGCCTACGACCGCTACATGATCATGAACCGCATGACCGGGCCTTACTGGCCGCTCTACTGGATCCTGATTCTCTGCAACATCGTTATCCCGCAGGCGACGCTGTGGTTCCCGCGTGTCCGGCGCAGCGCCCTGGCGCTGTTCGTGGTGTCGCTCGTGGTGCAGATGGGCATGTGGCTCGAGCGCTTCATCATCGTGGTCACCAGCCTGCATCGCGACTTCGTGCCTTCATCCTGGAACATGTACTATCCGACGCGCTGGGACTGGATGACCTTCTTCGGGTCGATTGGTTTGTTCCTCACGCTGTTTTATCTGTTCATCCGCTATCTACCGATGATTTCGATTTTCGAGATGCGCGAGCTGGTACACAAAACCGCGGAGGGTGAAGGAGGAACGTAAGAGCAATGACTAAGGGACAAGTGGCAGTGACAGGCACCGAATATTTAGAACGGCGACGAGTGACAAGTGAGACGACATCCGCTGTACGGCCTGCTGGCCGAATTCGATAGTCCGGAGAGCCTGCTCGAGGCGGCGCGCCACGCCCATGAGTCGGGCTACACCCGTCTCGACGCTTTCACGCCTTTCCCGATCGAGGGCCTGGCGGACGCGGTCGGCTTCTACAAGACAAGCTTGCCGCTCATCGTCTTCATTGGCGGACTTATCGGCTGCGCGGGTGGCTTCTTCCTGCAGTATTACCCCAACGTGATGGGGTATCCGCTCAACATCGGCGGCCGGCCTTACTATAGCTGGCCGTCGTTCATTCCAATCACCTTTGAGTTGACGATTCTCTGCGCCGCGCTCTCCTGCGTCTTTGGAATGCTGGCGCTCAACGGACTGCCCACGCCCTACCATCCGGTGTTCAACGTGCCGCAGTTCGCGCTGGCGACGCGCAATCGCTTCTTCCTGTGCATCAAGGCGCGCGATCCGAAGTTTGACGCTGCCAAGACGCGCGAGTTCCTGACCGGCTTGAAGGCTCGAGGAGTGTTTGACATTGAAAGCTGAGAGACTCGGAATGCGAAGCTCGAAGCTCGAAATTCGGAATCGTCTGCGCGTCTTCGCGTGCCTGGCGGTCGTCCTGAGCCTCACGAGCGGCTGCCGTCTCGACATGCACACTCAGCCGAAGTACAAGCCCTACGAGCAGAGCTCATTCTTCAGCGATGGGCGCTCGGAGCGGCCGGTCGTGCCGGGGACCGTGGCGCGCGGCCACCTGCAGACTGACGAGCTGCTGTACACGGGAAAAATCAACGGCGTTCCGGCCAACGTCTTCCCGTTCCCCATCACGCGGCAGGATCTCGAGCGCGGGCGCGAGCGCTTCAACATCTACTGCACGCCGTGCCACGACTACACAGGAAGCGGCCGCGGCATGATCGTCCAGCGCGGCTTTCCGGCTCCCCCTTCGTACCACATTGACCGGCTGCGCAAGGCGCCGGTGGGACACTTCTTCGACGTGATGACCTCGGGCTACGGCACGATGTACAGCTACGCCGACCGGGTCCCGGTCGAAGATCGCTGGCGAATCGCGGCCTACATCCGCGCGCTGCAACTCGCCCGGCAAGCGACGGTCTCCGATGTGCCGCCCGACGTCCGCGCGCAGCTCTTAGGCCAGAAATCGGCGGGTGAAGGTCAAGGACAATGAATTCGGCTCTGGAGTCACGTCTGAATCGGCTCGAGCGCGGATTGCTCGTGGTGGGCGCGCTGGCTCTGGCGCTCGCGATGTCGTGGGCGTTCGCCAACCCGGCGCAGTTCTTCCGCTCGTATCTCCTGGCCTATGTCTTCTGGATCGGATTCCCGCTCGGCTGTCTGGCGCTCTTGATGCTGCATCATCTGGCAGGCGGATACTGGGGATTCGTCATTCGCCGCTCGCTCGAAGCGGGGACGCGCACGTTCTGGGTGATGGCCGTCCTTTTTATTCCGATCCTCATCGGCATGGGGCGTCTGTTTGCCTGGACCCACCCGGAGGCGCTGTCGGATCCGCTATGGCAGCAGAAACATTTCTACCTAAACACGCCGTTCTTTGTGGGACGCGCCGTGGTCTACTTTTTCTCGTGGATGATCGTCGCGTACTTCTTGAACAAGTGGTCGTCTCAGCAGGACGGCCAGACCGGTGGGCCGTCGCTCCCCAGCCGCTTCCAGGTGCTGAGCGGAGTAGGACTCGTGATTTACGGTCTGACCATCACCTACGCCAGCGTCGACTGGGTGATGTCGCTCGAGAAGGCGTTCTTCTCGACGATTTACGGCATGATCTTCATGGTGGCGCCGGCGCTCGCGGCCTTGGCCTTCGTGGTGCTGGTGGCGCGGCTGCTCGCCGAGCATCAACCACTGTCCGCCGTCATCGAGGATTCGCATTTCCAGGACCTCGGCAATCTGCTGCTGACCTTCGACATGCTCTGGGCTTACCTCTCGTTCTCGCAGTTCCTCATCATCTGGGCCGGCAACCTGCAGGACGAGATTCCCTGGTACATGAGCCGGGGGCGCGGCGCGTGGGGCGTGGTGGCGCTGCTGCTGATCCTCTTTTATTGGGCGGCACCTTTCGTCCTGCTGCTCAACCGGCCGGTAAAGCGGCACATGCGAGTCTTGGCCGGGGTGGCGATTGGGCTGATGGTGATGAGCCTCGTCGACGTGTACTGGCTGGTGGTACCGGCCTACCAGCCCGCGGCACCTCGCGTCCACCCCATGGACATTCTGGCTATTGTGGGCATTGGGGCGCTGTGGATTTCGCAGTTCATCGCCGAACTGAAGAAGCGGCCGCTGCTGCCGCTGCATGATGCGCGTTTTGTCGAAGCGCCGTTTGGGCTGGCGGAAGCGGAGACGGAAGCTTCGTGACGGCGGAATTTTCGTAAGGACAAGCTGGAGATGGAAACCAATCCCGCGACCGGGACCAATGCTCCGAGGCACGAGATGCGCGACGCCAACATCCGCCGCCTCGTCCAGTTCGGTATCGGCCTGGCGGTGTTGACGGCCTTCGGACTCGCTGTCAGCGATCTGGTGTTCCATTACTTCGCCGTCCATCAGACGCTCGGACCACCGGCTTCGCCCTTTGAGAACGTACGCCAATTGCCACCGTCGCCGCGCCTGCAAGTGACCCCGGTGCAAGACCTCGATCATTACCTGGCGGCGCAGCAGCAGGAGCTCACGACCTACGGCTGGGTGGATCAGAAGGCGGGTGTGGTCAGGATTCCAATCGATCGCGCCATGGACCTGTTGCTCCAGAGAGGACTGCCGGTGCGCAACTCGAGTACGCCGGCGGGTGAGATCAAGCCGGGGGAAGTCCATGAGACGGTTCCGAAGGGGTATACGCCGCAGTGAGACGAGAAATTTGAGGGCTCACGTGAAAAAAAGTTCGTCGGGCGTCACTCTGCTGGTTTGCCTGGGCATGATGTTCCTCGCTGGCAACGTCGCGGCCCTTGCCGACGGTTCCCCGTCCAGCCTCGATAATTCGAAGACGGTTCCGCCGGTTCTGCGCGGCGTGGGAATCGATCAGCGGTTGAACCAGCAGGTCCCGCTCGATCTCCTGTTTCGCGACGAAACGGGGAAAACCGTCGCGCTCGGCGACTACTTCGGCAAGAAGCCCGTGGTGCTGGCGCTCGTGTACTACCAGTGTCCGATGCTCTGCACCATGGTGCTCAACGGGATGCTCGACAGCCTGAAGCAGCTCAAGTTTGACGTCGGCGATCAGTTCAACGTGGTGACTGTGAGCTTTGACCCGACCGAGAAGCCGTCGCTCGCCAAGGCCAAGAAGGCGGTCTACGTCGGGCTCTACGGCCGCAAAGGCGCGGCGGAGGGCTGGCACTTCCTCACCGGCGACGAACCCTCGATTCGCGCCCTGACCCAGGCGGTGGGATTCCACTACAACCCCATCCCGGAGAACGGCCAGTTCGCTCACGCCACCGGCATCATGGTCCTGACGCCCGAAGGGAAGCTGGCGCGCTACTTCTACGGCATCCGGTATCCCGCGGGCGACCTGCGGCTGGCGCTGGTCGAAGCCTCCGCCCATAAGATCGGATCTCCGGTCGACGCTCTGATTCTCTACTGCTGCGAGTACAACGCGGCGACGGGCAAGTACGGCGTGGTCATCTCGCGGCTGATTCAACTCGCAGGAGCGCTCACGGTGGTCGTCGTAGGCGGCTTGATGTTGCTGTTGTTCCGGCGCGAGGGCCACGCGAGGATTTGAGGTGGGCGGGTCGCGTCGCGCGCCGAGTGGTGCCGCCCCCTTACCCCCGGCCCCTCTCCCCCAACCCAGGGGCGAGGGGAGCAAGAGATGACACGGGATGGCCCGCGGGAAGGTGACTGAGAATAATGTGGCATGGGTTTCCATTACGGCCTGATCAGGCTTCCACCATCGCGCGTGGAGTGGACCATCTTTATTATTTCCTCACGGCCGTCGACCTGTCTTTTACGGTGCTCATCTTCCTCACCATCTTCTATTTCGCGGTCAAGTACCGGCGCCGCTCGAAAGACGAGCGCCCGCCCCAGATCAGCGAATACCTGCCGGTGGAGGTCATTTGGACGGTGATCCCGCTCTTCCTGGTGGTGGCGATGTACCTGTGGGGTTCGAGCCTCTACATCCGCAACTCGCGCCCGCCTACCGCCGCCACCGAAGTCTTCGTCATCGGCAAGCAGTGGATGTGGCACTTGCAGCATCCGGAGGGAGTGCGGGAGATCAACGAACTGCACGTGCCGGTGGGGCGGCCCATCAAGCTGACCATGACCTCGGACGACGTCATCCACGATTTCTTCATCCCCGCCTTCCGGGTGAAGAAGGACGTGGTTCCGGGGCGCTACTCGAGCATCTGGTTTGAGGCCACCAAGACGGGCCGCTACCATTTCTTCTGCGCGCAATACTGCGGCGCTTACCACTCGCACATGACCGGCTGGGTAATTGTGATGGACCCGGTGGAGTACCAGCACTGGCTGAGCGGGGCCGTCAAAGGTGAATCGATGGCGGCGTCAGGGGCGCAGCTTTACCAACAGTTCGGCTGCATCAGTTGCCATGGGACGGGTAAGGGGCCGCCGTTCGCCGGCCTGTACGGAAAGCCGGTGCTGCTGAATGACGGGCAGACGGTCACCGCCGATGATGATTACCTGCGCGAGTCGATCCTCGACCCGAGCGCTAAGATCGTGAACGGCTATACCGCCATCATGCCCACCTTCCGGGGCCAGATAACCGAGGAGCAGCTTTTGCAGATTATCGCTTATATCAAGTCGCTCGGAACCGCAGAAGGGAGCTTGGGCAAGCCATGAGCACGGCAACCGTGGAAGTACCTCCCGCGCCGCTCGAATCGCGCGTTCATTATCTGAACAAGAGCTACGGTGTGAAGGCGTGGCTGCTGACGACGGACCACAAGCGCATCGCACTGCTCTATCTCGCGTCGATCACCTTCTTCTTTTTCATCGGCGGCGCGGCCGCGGTGCTCATGCGGCTGAACCTGATCGAGCCGACGGGCGCGCTGGTCGAACCGGCGACTTACAACAAGCTGTTCACCATGCACGGCATCATCATGGTCTTTTTCTTCCTCATTCCTTCAATCCCCGCAGTGCTCGGCAACTTTCTCGTCCCCATGATGATCGGGGCGCGCGACGTGGCTTTCCCGCGCCTCAACCTGCTGAGCTGGTACGTCTTCATGACCGGCGGCCTGATGGTGTTGTACGCCGTCATCTCGGGCGGCGTGGACACGGGCTGGACCTTCTACACGCCGCTGAGCACCGCCTATCTGAACACCCACGTGATGAGCGCGGCGCTCGGCGTCTTTGTGGCGGGCTTTTCCTCGATCCTTACCGGCCTCAACTTCGTGGTCACCATCCACAAGATGCGTGCCCCGGGGATGACCTGGTTCAAGATGCCGCTCTTCCTCTGGTCGATTTACGCCACCAGCATCATCCAGATCCTGGGGACGCCGGTGCTGGCCATCACCTTGGGGCTGGTCGCAGTCGAGCGCGCCTTCCACGTGGGCATCTTCGATCCGGCGGTAGGCGGCGACCCGGTCCTCTTCCAGCACCTGTTCTGGTTCTACTCGCATCCGGCCGTATACATCATGATCCTGCCGTCGATGGGCGTGATCAGCGAACTGGTGACGGCGTTCTCAAAGAAACGCATCTTCGGTTACAGCTTCGTGGCGTTCTCGAGCGTGGCTATCGCTGTCATCTCGTTCCTGGTCTGGGGACACCACATGTTCGTGAGCGGCCAGTCGGTCTACGCCGGACTGGTGTTCTCAGCGCTGAGCTTCGCAGTGGCGATTCCTTCCGCCATCAAGGTGTTCAACTGGACGGCCACGCTCTACAAGGGTTCCGTCTCTTATGACGCGCCCATGCTCTACGCTTTGGGCTTCATCGGACTGTTCACCATGGGCGGCCTCACCGGCCTGTTCCTCGCGACGCTCGCCGTCGACGTGCACGTCCACGACACTTACTTCGTCATCGCACACTTCCACTACATCATGGTGGGAGGCGCGGTGATGGGATATCTCGGCGGCATCCATTTCTGGTGGCCGAAGATTACGGGGCGGCTCTACCCCGACGGCTGGGCGCGCTTCGCGGCGCTGGTGATCTTCGTGGGATTCAATCTGACGTTCTTTCCGCAATACATGCTCGGTTATCTGGGCATGCCGCGGCGCTACGCCGTCTATCCGCCGGAGTTCCAGGTGCTCAATGTGATGTCGTCGGCCGGCGCATCGATTCTGGGTATCGGCTACCTGATCCCGCTGGTGTATCTGGTGTGGTCGATGCGCTACGGTCCGGTCGCGGGGCCGAATCCCTGGGGAGCCAAAGGGCTCGAGTGGAAAACGCCGTCGCCGCCGCCCACCGAGAACTTTGAGGAGACGCCGGTGGTCACGGAAGAGGCCTACGCTTATCCCGATGGGCGGCAAGCCGGCGCCCTGATCGAGGCGAAGGAGAGTCAGTGAAGACGTAGAGGCGCCCTTCAGGGCGGCATCGTTATTAAGACATTTGCCCGCCTAAAGGCGGCCTCTACTATGGAAGAGTGAAGGGGAGTTTGAGAAGACGTAAAGGCGCCCTTCAGGGCGGCATCGTTATTGAGACATTTGCCCGCCTAAAGGCGGCCTCTACGATGGAAGAGTGGGAGGGTTATCGTTGTCTGACAGTCACGCCGCCGTAGTGGCGCACCAATTCGACGACGCCTTGCAGCAGCACGACGCCGCGAGTCTCGGCATGTGGATCTTTCTCGCGACCGAGATCATGTTCTTCGGCGGACTCTTCTGCGGCTATACGGTCTATCGGAACCTTTACCTGCCGGGCTTCGAGGCGGGCAGCCGGCTGCTCGAGGTGAAGTTCGGCGCCACCAACACCGCCGTGCTCATCCTCAGCAGCTTGACTATGGCGCTCGCGGTCCATGCCGCTCAACTCGGCAAGCGCAAGACGCTCATCGTTTTCCTGCTCTGCACCATCGCGCTGGGCCTGGCGTTCATCGGGATCAAGCTCTACTTCGAGTGGTACCACGATTACCTGGTCCATATCGTGCCGGGCATCGACTTCGCGCCGCAGGGAGAAGACCTCGCCCAAATCGCGCGCTTCCGCGCGTCGCCCGCGCACGTCGAGCTCTTTATGGTGTTCTACTTCGTGATGACCGGCGTCCACGCGCTCCACATGGTGGTGGGGGTGGGCATTGTGACGACGCTCGTCATCATGGCGTGGCGCGGCAGGTTTACGGCGGAAAAGCACAACGCGGTGGAGATTGCCGGACTCTACTGGCACTTCGTGGACATCGTGTGGATTTTCCTCTTCCCGTTGCTGTATCTGATCGGAGGCCGGTACTGAATGTGTAGCGGCGCTCTGTGAGCGCCGAATTCGTTGAACACGAAAGACCGCCGGTCATACACCGGCGCCACAGCGGACCGGCTTTCATGTGTCACTCTCTTACGACGGGGGTGGCGCATACATCGGTTTTTGATGTATGCGAAATGCCGACCGCACACATGGCAACCGACGCCATCGATGCGGCACCACGGTTAACATCGGAGCTCTCACCATGGTTGGACACATCGTTTCGCAAAGAATCTACTTCCTCATCTTCTTCGTCCTGCTGGCGCTGACGGCGCTCACCACGGCTGTCGCCTTCGTGGACCTCGGCGCGCTCAACACGGTCGCCGCGCTCGCCATCGCCGTCTGCAAGGCTAGCCTGGTGGTGCTCTTCTTTATGCACCTCAAGTACAGCCCGGGGATGACGCGCATCGTCCTGGTCGCGGCGCTCTTGTGGCTGGCTATCCTGCTGGTGCTCGCCATGGGCGACTACGCCACCCGCAACTGGACTCCCGTTTCGGGCGGCTGGCAGAGCTCCCAGGTACTTCCCCATCCTTAATTAAGGACGTAAACGATACGACGTACAATATGCACGGTGTTTTCGCAAGCCAGGAACTCCTGGCCAACGCGGCCGCGGCGTAGCCTCAAAGATTCGCTGCGGGAGTTTCAGCACGGAGGATTTTCCTCAGATGAAGATGAAAGATGATCGACCGCGCGGCAAGTCCCCGGGATTAACGCCCGGGATTTGTCGGCGGGATTTCTTGAATGGGACGCTACTCGCCGCGGGAGGTACTTTGCTCTGTCCTTTCGCCCCTGCCCAGTTCCTCGCCCAGAAGGGTGACCAGCAGAGGGAATGGGGTGGCTACACGGGCGAGGGTGACTATCAAAATTCGAACGGGAACCCTGAAGAAGTCATGCTCACCGGCCACTCCATCCGAGACGGAGCTTTTGACAAACTCCCGGCCGATACCATCGATACGGGCGAGCGATTCGACTGCGTCGTGGTCGGAGGCGGCATCAGCGGACTGGCCGCGGCGCTTTACTTTCAGGACCAGGCCATCGGCTCGGGAAGGACATGTCTGGTGATTGAGAATCATCCCATCTTCGGCGGAGAGGCGAAACGGAATGAGTTCATCGTCGATGGCCAGCGCCTTATCGGTCCCCAAGGTTCGAATCTGTGGGTAGCGCCGCTCGCGGGAGGCATGATCGCGCAGTTCTATGACAGGATCGGATTCGACTGGAAGTCGTTTCGTTATCAGACCTGGGCTGGCCCGGAGCCCGAGATGCCGCTCAGCAAGTGCAGCTACTCGAAGTGGTGGACGACGCCGCCGACCCACGGCTTTTACTTCGGAGCGAAATTCGGGCAACACCCGGGAATATGGATACGCGACTTCTGGAACCACCTCGACGCGGCCCCGCTCCCGGCCTCCATGCGCGCCGATATCCTGAAATGGAGGGGCAATCCTCGCCACGAGACATCGATTGATTACGCGGGTGATGAGAAATCCCTCCGCCTCGATCGCATGACGGCGGAGGATCGAATGATCGAGGACTATGGCGTAAGCCGCGAGATGATTCGGCTGTTTGTTGCGAATCGATACGCTCAGGCCCTGGGCCTGGGCCCGGACGCGGTCTCCGCGTTCTGCGACTACGCTAACGTGATGCGTGTCGAGGAAGGGGAGTGGCAGTCCTTTCCAGGCGGAGTCGCTGGCATAGCCCGGCACATCGTGAAAACGCTGATCCCCCGCGCTCTCTCAGGGCCGCCGACCTTGGAAGGGGTATGCCGAGGCAAGGTCAATTGGGAGGCGCTCGACCATCCGGAGAATCCGGTGCGAATTCGGCTCAATTCAACCGCAGCTCGCGTCGAACACAACACTGAGCCCGCAAGGTCTGACTTCGTATGGGTGGTCTACACGCAGGGCGGCAAGACCTACCGGCTGAAAGCGCAAACCGTCATCATGGCCGGAGGCGTTTGGATTACCTCTCACGTCGTGCGGGGTCTTCCCGAGATCCATCGTGAAGCTTGCAGCCAGTTCCATCGTTCTGCCTGCCTGGTCGCCAATGTGGCGGTGCGCAACTGGAGATTTCTCTACAAACTTGGGATCTCCGGCGGACAGTGGTTTGAGGGTTTGGGCAGTTGGACGGAAGTCCGGAAGGTCGCGACTTTCGGCACTGACGCAAAGATCATTGGCCCGGACTCACCGACCGTGCTTTCTCTCTACGCGCCTTACTTCTATCCGGGCCTGCCTACCAAAGACCAGGGTATGAAAGGACGAATGGAGATGCTCTCCACGCCCTTCGTGGATTACGAGAGCATGATTCGGCAGCAATTCACAGATATGTTCGCGCGTTCGGGGTTTGATGCCAAGCGGGACATTGCAGGCATCATCCTGAACCGCTGGGGGCATGCCTTCCTCAACCCCGCTCCAGGTTTTTTCTTCGGGACAGCGGGAAAGCCGGCGCCCCGCGCCGTTCTGCGCAACGCTCCCTTCGGCCGGATTGCTTTCGCCAACACGGAACTGTTCGGTCGCATGGACCACACGTTCGCCGTGGCAGAAGGCCATCGCGCGGCTTATCAAGTGTGGCCGCTGGTTAGCTGAATTGACGTTTTTACGGCTGGGAATCCTCCATTCCGGCAGAGTGAATCCAGAAACTCGATTCACCATGGCGCAGACTGGATGCGGCCTGTGAGGAAAATCAAAAAAAGCGGGCAGGATTGGAGTCGAAAGCCGAAACTTGAAGCCTCGTACGTCGTTCCACTTCCATGTTTCGAGTCTCGATCCCCAAACCTGCCCTTTAGGAGGAGGCCTTTGTTTCGCGGATAAAGACGCTCTTCAAGCTGCAAATTGACTCATAAAAGCCCGAGCAATACCGACATGGGCGGCCGCGGCCGCCGCTTCCTCGCACCACGTCGCGAGCAGCATGACATTGCCGCTGACCGGAGAAATATGAATGAAGAAAACGCGCCTGCCGTCCTCGACGTCGTAGAAAGCCTTGCGGCGTGGATCCGGCCGAGCGTTGACTCCGGCGGTGAGCAGACCGCGCAGCCTCTCGACCACTTCGGAAGGATAATTGCGAAGATTCTCGATAGTCAGTTTGCCGTCTTTTCCCGTCAATCGCAGTGTCATAACTCCTGGCTCCTTACCTTTCTCCCCCGGCAACTCGCTTCAGTCACATATACGCAGCGCGCGCATAAAATGTTTCACTCTGCGAAAAGTTTTAGGGCAAATAAAATCTGCTTCAAACAACCCCTTCGGGCCCGTCCCGCCTTCAAAAAGCTTAGACGCAGAGTTCCTGGAAAAGTCACCTGGAGCGCAAGAAAAAGTTTTTGTGGAGAGAATTGGTTTGGTCGATAAGCTGTGGATAGATGGCTGAATAAATGATCCGCCACGGCGCGTCGGCTCGCGCCCACCGCTCCCCTTTGCTCGGCGGCGGGCACTCGTGCTGGTTAATCCCGGTCATAAAAATAATTTATCTTACTTCGCTTGACTTATTCCGTTCTAGGCATATGATCCTGAGGTATCAACATACACATATATATTGGATGATATATGGAGACTTGGCGGCGGAAATCTCGCTGTTTGGCGCGGTGAAGCTTGAGAAGCCACTCGGAGCGTAGAGAAGACAGGAGGCACAAGGCGGAACGCGTTGAGGGCTGACCACTGGGCGCGGCTGACCAAAGCAGACAGATTGCAGATTTCAGATTACACCTTCCAGATGATTGCAGATCCAGATTGCAGATATCGCAGGCAGCTAATGGCAGAGGAGCAAAGTTCAAAAGCGGAACGCGTGGGCGAGAAAAACCTGCTCTTGTTTCGGCGGCAATTCTCGTCTAATCTGCGGATGTCGACGCTTGGCTCCGCCCGGAGGGCGCACGGGTGTCGGCAGATTCTGGAGGCTCGTTATGATATCCGCCAATGGCAATGTCGAGTCCGTCCTCAAGCGGATGGAAGACTTTGAGAGACGGGTCCAAGAGCTGAGAAATGAGGCACATGAAGCAGAAACGCGAGAGTGGCGATTCTGGGGGAGGTGGGGCCCGCTGATCTATATGGCGATGGGCGCCATGCTCGCCATCGCTCTCGGCTTCCCCAACGCCGTAAAATCATTGGGGGAAGGCGAGGCGACTTCGAGCCTCGAGCCGCAGGAATATGTGTTGCGTGACGGGGGCGGGCGCATCCGCGCAAAGCTCGTCATCAGCGATGACATTCCTCAGCTAACTCTTTATGACACAAAGGGTTACGCGTCAACCGCGACGCCCTTCGAGCACAAATTGTCAGTGGATCGGCCTGACGCTCCGGAGACTCCCTCCGTCGCGCCCGGCACAAGAATCCACAACAGCGATTACGCCAATCCCAGCAAGCAGTTAGCGGAGACCCCACGCGACAACGCAGCTCCCGCGCCAAGCAGTCTCACCCGTCTCACGCGTCTCATTCGTGAGACTTTCAGCCCAGGAGCAGTTCCCTCTGATGCCTCTCATGCCTCCGCGATTCCCATTCCTTTGCCCGCCCGGCGCAGCATTCAGAAGTTTCGACCCACGCCGCAGCGGGTGGCCGTGCTTGCCCTCCCTGGTCTTAAACCAGCGGCAGTGCAGCCGGTGCTGGCGGACTTGTTCCGTCCAGGAAGCGTACCTCACCTGGAGGCGCTTCCGCTGATGAGTCCCGCCAGCAGGACGCTTGCTGACTCACCCTCGGTCTCAGCCCCGGCGAGCCCGACCCCGGTCGCGCCGCTGGTGCTGCCGCCGAGTCCTGCGCTCTCGACCAACGCGGCTCCGGCCTTACCCGTTCCCACGCCCACCGGCGCCGCATCGCTCACCGCGTTACCCGTATCTCCTTCCGTGAAGCTCACGGTGCTCGGGTACGTGGAGAAACCCGGCGTCGGCCGCGAAGTCCTCGTCTCTCAGAACTCGGAAGTGTACGTCACTCACGAGGGCGAGACTTTCGCCGATCGCTTCAAGGTCCTAAGGATCACACCGACGGTGGTGGAAGTCCTGGACACCTACACGCACCAAACCTTGCAGCTCAGTGTCAGTCCCTAGAAGCACGGACGCGCGTCCGGCGCTCAGTTGCCGCCGCGACACACGACACGACGGATACAGATCAGCCACGGCAGGCTCTCCTGCCGTGGCTTTTTTGTTGCGCTGCGAGCCTCAGACGCCGGCGATCTGCTCGTAGACCTGTGCGTCCACATTGATGGCGCGATGGACGCGCACGAATTATCGCTCCGTTACGCGAGATGCGCGATTCCCTGGTAGGTGTAGGTCATGGGGCGGGGTCCGCGAAGGTAGCCGGTCTTCAGTTCGGCGATGCGAAAGCCCGCGGCGGTAATGAGCTCGTCCATCTTACGATTCAGGTGGCAGCCGCCTGCCACGTGCTTCCAGAGAGGCGTCAGCCGGTCCTGCCAGGCCACGACGCGAGGGTCCGGCGAGCGGCCGTGCTCGATGAAAATGAGGCGTCCGCCAGGCTTCAGGACTCGGCGCATCTGCTCGAGCGCCTGGGCAGGATCGGGGATGGAACACAGGCTCCAGGTGACCACCACGGTGTCGATGCTCGCGTCGGCGAGCGGCAGCGGCTGCTCGGCCGATTGCAGGAAGAACTCGAGGGGGTGCGCCGTCAACCGCCGGCGCGCCATGCGCTGAAGTTCAGCAGAAGGATCGACGCCGCAGACGTGCTTAACCTCTGCAGAGTAGAACCCCAGATTCAAGCCGGAGCCGATGCCGATTTCCAGCACCTCGCCGCGCGCCTGCGGGACCCAAGCCGCGCGCAGCCGAGCCGACTCCTCATTCTTCATCGTAAGATCGATGATTCGAGGCAGAAGGTATCGCGTGTAAAGACCCATGAGGGTTCCCGTCCGGTGAACTGCGCCGCATCAGGTCGCGTGACGTAAAGTATACACGCACTCCCCACCCTCGGACTCGATCAAGGAGCGGCGAGTCACAGGTCTGAGCTTTGAGTCTGAGGGGTTCTTCTCCTTTTCTGCTGCCGCTTCTCGCGGAAAGCGAGTGGGGCGTGCTCGCCATTCCGAGGGCTGCTCGTTGCGGGGGAGCCGAAAAACTTCGGTGGCGTCCTAATCCCACCAAAACTTCGCAGCCTGTTTTGTTTTTGGAACCGCAAACCTGGAAGGTGCGGCTGTAGCGCTGTCTCTATGAGCGGCGGATCATGTCAGAAACAGATGCGGCGGTGCTGACCGAAAGGCCGCCCAACGGAGCCGATGCCGCCGCGGACTTGCCATCCGCAACATTCCATAATGCGGAACGTATGCGCCGCCCGCCACCCGCGTGTCCAGGCGGATGTGGATGATGCCTGGTCGCGGGTCGCTTGTTTATGCTGTCTTGCACTTGGCGGCTTCGGCAAACATTGCGAGCACCTTCGCCGACGGATACGTAGACAAAGAAGCAATCGAATGCGCCAGTTCCACAGGTAGCAAACCATCTTCATAGCGCGCACTCAGAATGCTTTCTAACGTCGCGAAAATCTGGGGTGCCCCGATGAGGTTGGTGTCCTGGGGGTTCGCTGCACTGCCGTTAGGAATGTTCAAGACAAACTTGTGCCGGTCATCCAGCCTCACGAAAACCTTTGCTCCGTAGTTCGTGTCCTTTCCATAGATCGCGCCAGCGACGGGGCGGTGCTGAACTTGCTCGCGGATGTAGCTATGGTCAGGAACGAAAATCGTCCCGGAAGGCATATCGTCCCCGATTAACTGGAGGTGGTCCCAGAACGCTCCCGACTTCTCCTGGCCAAGCATGCACACCGCGACACCGGCAGCGCGAGCGGTAACCAAAAATCTGCGTATGGGATTTACAAGCTTCGAATACTGCGCGCGGATCGACAGGGGACCATCTTTCACGAAAAGGCAGTTGCCGAGAACTTCCTTTTTTTTCTCCCAGAAGTACCGGACTCCCGTGAACAGCAACAGGGTTTCGTGGATGCCCATGTAGTCGCTTGCGACGCTGTCTGGAGCTGCGTCCTCGGCCATCACCTGATGGAATCCCAGCATATCCGATACGAAAATCTGCTTGTCGCACTGAGGGCACTCTCCCTCATCCGAGTCGTATGGGAGGCTCGCTCTAGGGCCGTGACAATGGGGACACTCAAATTCGGGCAGCGCCTTGTGCTGGCCATCCCATTTCTCGTATGCCAACCATTTGAGAGTTTCGAACACCTGGCCTTCAAGCGATGGATCACGCAAGGAATCGTAGATAACCCTGCGCACGGCGTTATAGATCGTTTGGCCGGAGGCGTATACATAACGTAGCGGGAAAACGGTGGCGTGGTAGAGCTGGGATTGCTCAAGGATGTCTCTGATAGCAAACGGGTGGGGTTCGACCTTGTCGATTGTAGCGAGAGCGGGCTGATCGAGCATAACAAGGGCGGTCTTCACAAAACCCAACGCCTTGTGAGGCTTCGTCTCGGATTCAATCACCTGGATTGACCCGTCTATACCGAAGACGAGGGGCAGGGCCTCCTTAGCTTTGGCGATAGGATGCCACTGGGCTGTCGTTTGTGGCTTCTGAAGTCTTGGATCCTCAAAGGACTCACACAGTTCCCGCACTAAAGGACTCTTAAGTACGTCAAGATGTCCAAGACGGCTAGCCCGCTCGCCCGGAAGCCGCTCGCCCGTTTCGTAAGGCATGTCGCCCTCCGGCTATGTAGTAGCACCTGCAAACGCAATTGGGATTGCTGCCTCGAACTTCCGAGCCTGCATGGAGACGACAAATCTGTGGGAACGAGTGAGCATCCGAATGTAGCCGGGGGTTTTAGAAAGCATGATGTCATCCTTCATGCTCTCGTAGGCGACATTTACCCTTGCTAGGGCGTTCACTTCGTCTTGCGACGCCAAATGCGCGATGAAAAAATTCTCTGTTTGGCCCAACAGGTCTTTACTGACGCTGGTCACTGATTGGGTCGAATATACCATTCCGATATGGTATTTGGCACCCTCCTTGGCAAGCCGTCGGTAGATCTTGGTGCGTTCGCTGCCCCTGTCCTCATTGGCAAACAAATTGTGTGCTTCTTCGAAATAGAGCTCCAGGAAACGGTCACCCAGCTCGTTGTTCGAAAACTTCTCCACTTGGCGATGAAAGACAGCAGTCGACAGATGAACGGAGAAATACTCCATAAGTTCGGGCGGCGCATTTCCGAGGTCGAGAATGACGGTTTGGCCCTTCTCCAGCAATTGAATGATCTCTGCGACAAAATTTCCAGCCGCAGGATCGTGATATTTTGTATAGGGCTTGATCGTGCTGGGACCACTTGCGACCGCAAACTTGGGCTTCAAGAAGTCCAGGAGAGCCTCATCGTCGGGATCGAAAAGGGGTTTGGGCGAACCCTTTGTTGAAGAGGATGACGTGAGCTTAGATTGGCGGTTCGTCTCCGCGAAAAGCTCAAACTCGCTGGCGACGTCATCCATGTCTGTTATGGACGGCATCTGACTCGAACCGTAAACGGTTTGTCTTGCGCTTTGACTGAATCCGGGGTCGATCGTATTTAGCAGCTTCCTGAGCTTTTTCACGTCCGCGCTAAAGCCTGCACGGTGCAAAATTGCCCAGTACATCAACACTTTGCGGCGCGCTCGGATGTCCTCCCCAGGCTTCATCTCCTGGACGGCTGTGATCGAAGGCAGACTTACCGAAAGGAAAGCCTTGATGTAGTTGGAGCCGGATCTCCCGGACTCTTCCATTAGACTGGACAGGATCGCCAGAGAGGCGTCAGGGTTCTCGTAGAAATCCAATTTCAACGGTCGTGACTCCGTCTTCGGTTTCTTCGTCAGCGCGTAGACAACGCATCGATCCTTGTATGCGCCTGCCAGCGACAGGCTATTGTCCTGCGGATTGTCGTTAGCGTACTCGCCATTGATGTCAAATATGAGCTGGCCCACATTTCTGGATTGCTTTGTGGTTTCCAAGATGCTCTGGGCGATGAGTTTTACCACGTTGCTCTTGCCCAATCGTGTCTTTCCAAACATTGCCGTGCGCGTCGCTAGGAAATCAGTCGTAGAGACGTTGACTCCAACATCCGGTTGGGCTTTACCCGGCAGAGGCAATCGGCACTCAGTCAGCCGGAGTTGGCCAATCACAAATCTGTTGGCTGACGGTACGAGAGTGTTCACCACAAGGTCGAGCAGCCTGTCGTCTGGACAATAGACCTTGTATTTGTGGGCGCTCACAAAGTTGTTTACGTCGCCCGAGAACTCTATTTTGTCTGCCTCCTGCGGGTGCGGGTAGAACATGCCCAATACGCCTGTCTTCAAAGCGCCCCATTGAAGTTCGCTCTGGGTGAAGACGTCCAGCTCGGGCATAGACTTCTTCTGTAACTCAAAATACGTCTGCTGAGTTTCTCGCGACAGCGGTGTGGCGGCCGTCTCGAGAACTCTGAGCAGTGAGAAATGCGGCGGCGCTCCATCAACACGCACTGACGGCACCATAATCAAGAGCGAGTTGCGAGGGATTCCTCCGACAACCACCTTGAAGGGGTCGGATGTGATAATGGTGACCGTGTCGTAGCCGATCTCCAGGACGTAGCCAACAAAGCGCAATGAGTCGTACTTCTTGGCCTTCTCGTTGGCCTCCTCACTTGCAAGGAAGTCGTCGATTGCCCGTAGAGGATGGTTCTGAAACGCGGCCCTCTCAAAGAACGTCTTCATAAAACCTCTCAAAAGTTACACAGCAGCACCTCGCCGGAATCGGACCTGGTAACACCGATTACGCGCCCTGTGCCTCTCGGGACGCTCGTACGGCGGAAGCCCCTGTAGAGCCTCATCAGGTCGGGATGGTCCGAAAGGGTCATAATCCACTGCGAACCTCGCCTATGTGCGGCTCGCAAGCTACGGGCAAGCCGTTCGTGATCCTCAAGGGTAAAGCGTTTGGGCCCGTAGTGGTCGTGCAATTGTTCCCGTGCGCCGGGCCTGTAAGGGGGATCGAGATAGAGGAAATCACCCCTGCCTGACTCGGCGATTATCGGCTCGAAGTCCGAGCATCGGAGGGACGCGCATCTAAGACGGTTTGAGATGGAGATCAGATCCGCACGTCGAATCGCCCAGCGCCGTGACTGGCCTCCATAGCCGATATTGAATTCGCCCTTCAGATTGTGCCGCCACATGCCTTTGAAGCAAGTGCGGTTGAGGTACAACGATCTTGCAGCCCGTTCCGCAAGTCCTAAATCGGCTGTGTGCAACTTGCGGATCCGCTTGTATGCTCGTTTGTCGTTGGGAAAAGCCCGATAAAGTCGCCAGACCTTGGCCGGATTAATTCGAATACCTCTATAGAGGTCAATTAACTCGGCGTTCAAATCCGATAGAATCGCTCGCCTCGGGCTTACATGGAGGTAGATTGCACCACCGCCCAAAAAAGGCTCGATGAACCTGCCGGCAATTTGAGTCGACAAGGGTAGATGCCCTGTCAAGAAATCGAGCATCCGCCGCTTACTCCCGGGATATCGGAGAAAGTTGTTGATGCTATGCCCTGTTCCGACAGAAATCCGGTGCCTATAACTGCGGAGCTTATATCACAAAAGGAAGGGCTACGCAATGCCAGAAGTCAAGAAGCCGGCAAAGCTCCTAGTCTTGGACCGAGCAAGTAGGGCAGACCTGTCTTGGAACGTGTGGTTCGTCCTCAACGGACAGCAACAAGCCGCGGACCTCAACAAAGGTCCGCGCTACGCCGGATGTTGCGCGCGGGTGGCGCACACTCACGCGCTCTGGCGGGCGCATTTAAGATCGCAGCTTCGAGATTGGAGGGCAACGCGCGAGGACGCGCTCTGGCGAGTGCATTTAGAATTGCAGATTCAAGATTGGAGAGCAAAGCACGTCGCATTGGTCGCAGGAATCACGACGCATGCGCGACTGCAGGACAATTTGAAAACCTAGCTCTCTCCCCACGGGAGAGGGCTAGGTATTCCAAGTATAAAGTGATCCCCCTCACCCGACCTGCTCCGGCTGGTTAAAGCGCCGGCAGCAGGTCACTCCTTTCGCACAGCTCAGGACAGGCTCTCTCCCCTCGGAGAGGGCTGGGTATTCCAAATATAAAGTGACCCCTCACTCGAGCGCGCATTGCGCACGGTGAAAAGAATACAATGAGAACGCCGTGCAGCTCCAGGAGGCCTCGCGATGCGACCACCCCAACATCCACTCCATCCACACCCAGAGCGAATGTTCTATGTCGTGTTCACGACGCTGTTCGGACTCGGAGCCTATCTCTTCGCCAAAGGCTTTCGCGTTTACTGGAAATTCCGGGTGATTGAAAACCTGCCGCTCTCTCCCCTGCGCGCGGTCGCCATGGGCCTGGTGCGGGTGCGTGGCCGGGCGGCGGGAGATGAAGTTCTGACGAGTCCGGTCACCCAACAGCCCTGCTACTACTACAAATTGATGATCGACAAGTGGGAAACCGACGCCCGCAACCGGTCTTACTGGATGCTTTACCGAAGGGATAGCGATGCGGTGCAGTTTTATCTGGAGGACGAGACGGGCCGGGCGACGGTGTATCCGCGCGGCGCCGAACTCGACTTGATGCGCACGGCGCAGACGATATTCGTCGGCCAGCTTCCGGAGACGTTGATGTTCTCCTCGATGCGGCGCACCGAGTCAATGGATACAGGCAATGCACCCGTAGCCGAGGCGCCCGGCGCAGCAGCCGCGAGAGAAGAAGCGGTCGAGGAACTGGCGCGGTCGATGGCCATGATAGGGGCTGCGCCGCCACCAGCGGGGCGCTTCCGCCTACGGGAGTCCTGCATCCTGCCCGGCGTTGCGTACGAGGTAACCGGCACCTGCGTCCAGAATCCGCTGGCGAAGGATCCGGGCGACCGCAACTTGATCAAGAAAGGGATTAACGACCCGACGTTTATGATTTCCGACAAGCCGTCGCAACAGGTGGAGCAGCGTCTGGACCTCCGAGCCATCGCTTACATTTTCGGGGGCGCATTCCTGATGGTCCTATCTGTAGGGCTTGCGCTGCTGATGTATGCGACGACCTGAAAAGCGGATAGCCACGGCAACGATTGGATCCACCGTGGCTATCGACTGCTTCCTATTCACTACTCAAAAGTGGGGCCTGCCCCTATCGCTAGTCGTCGCGATCACGATGATGCCGCCGGTAGTGCCGGTGATGGTGCCGGTAATAGTCATCGCGGTCGCGATAGCGGTGGTAGTCGTCGCGATCGCGATAACGGCGATGATGGCGCCAATAGTAATCGTCACGGTCGCGATAGCCATAGTAGCCGTAGCCGCCGTCGTTGCCATAAGCGACCACCACGGTGGCGCGTGAGTGTTCAGCCGCCGATGCCGCTGACGGAATCAACGGCAGCACGAGAAGAGCAAGTCCTAATCCCAACGCCCTGATACGCCGCATAGTTTTGCACCTCCTACACCGGTGAAGAAGGGCAAATCGCTCGCCAAACTTGACGAGCAAGATAAGCCTTGCACTTTCAGCAACTAGCCGAAAACGCGGCCGCGGAACAGGAGGGAATCAGCCTCAGCGTCTATACGATATCGGCTATCATGCGACAGGAAAGCGCTTATCTGGTGCAAGTAGGCCGGAGGTGGTGGAAATCAACCGCCAGTGGAGCGCCCAGTTTTGGACCGCTCTTCTGTAGCGGCTGTCTGCGACCGCCATCATCGGCGCTCACAGACCGCCGCCACAGCGAATGGTCGTCGCTATATCTTGCAATTCTCATTAAGTTGGGCAGCCGCCTTGCGCGAGCGCGCGTCCTCGTTTCTAATACCCTGCATGGAGCATGACCGTCACGCTGCGGCAGAAATCGTGAGGCCGGAAGATCCTCGCCCCACGGTCGAAGATCGCGTCACGCGCACGAAAGAGTTCGAGGCGCTCTACGAGAACGTCGCCGACCCCTGGAACATCTCGAAACGAGCGCCCTACTACGCGACAGTGTGGAGTTGGATTCTGGGCGAGCTGCGCCAAAAGCCGCAGTCGGCGGAGGATGTCGGGTGTGGTGTGGGGTCCTTTCTGCACGCGCTCAAGCGCGTCGCACCCGAGGTCAGACCGTCGGGACTCGAGTATTCGGCGCGCGCCGCAGAATCCGCCCGGAAGCTGACGGGAATGAAGATTCGCATCGGCGACATTCGCCAGGCGCCCGCTTTCGATGCCGGCACGCCCTGCGATCTCGTCGCCCTCAACGACGTCTTGACCTATCTCGGGGACGAGTGGCGCCTGGGGCTCACCCACTGCCTTCGCTTCTTGCGCCCGCGATACGCTGTCATCTCCTGGTCAGACTCGCCCGACGACTGGTTCCCCGCCTACTCGAACGAGGTCTACACCTGGAGCGGCGGCTGCGCGCGGCTGTACCTCGTCGCGCAGCACACTTTCGATCTGCCCGCCGACTTGGGTTGGGTGGTGTGCCAGCGTTTCGCGCTGTACCGGGTCGCCTACGGCTGTGTCGGCGCTCCGACGCCCGTCGCGGGCTGAGCTTGCGCCGCCCGGCGACATCAGTTGTAATAGCTCCATGAACGCGAAGCGGCAGGCCGCAACCGAAATTGCGCGGCAGTTGCGCGACGCCGGATACCAGGCGTATCTCGTCGGTGGATGTGTGCGCGATCTGGTGATGGGACGGGAGCCCGCGGACTACGACATCGCGACCGATGCGACGCCTGACGCGGTCGAGAAGCTCTATCCGGAAAGCCTGATGGTGGGCGCGCAGTTCGGCGTGGTGCTGGTGCCGCGCGAGGCGGGCAACGTCGAGGTCGCGACTTTCCGCAGCGACGGCCGCTATACCGACGGGCGTCATCCCGACGAGGTGCGCTACTCGAAGACCGCGCAGGAGGACGTGCGCCGGCGCGACTTCACCATCAACGGCCTGCTGCTCGACCCTTTGGCACCGGAGCCGGCAACGGAAGGCGGGCGAGCGGCCGAGGCCGGCGTCATCGACTACGTGGGCGGACTCGCCGATATCCAGGCGCGCCGCCTCCGCACCATCGGGAATCCGCTCGAACGCTTCAGCGAGGACCGCCTGCGCATGATGCGCGGCGTCCGCTTCGCCGCGCGCTTCGGCTTCGCGCTTGACCCGGCGGCCATTCAGGCGATCCGCCAGCTCGCCAGCCAGATCCACTCGACCAGCGCCGAGCGCATCCGCGACGAGATGGTCAAGATCCTCACCGAAGGCCAGGCGCGCCGGGGATTCGAACTGCTCGACCAGACGGGACTGCTTGAAGAAGTGCTGCCCGAAGTGAAAGCGATGCAAGGTGTCGCGCAGCCGCCGGAGTTCCATCCCGAGGGCGACGTGTGGACGCACACGTTGATGATGCTCGACAGCCTCTCGCGCGACGCTTCAGGAGCGCCCCGGCTTCCGACCCCGACGCTCGCCCTCGGCGTCCTGCTGCACGACGTCGGCAAGCCGCCCACGTTCTCCATTCGCGAGCGCATCCGCTTCGATAACCACATGGAGGTGGGCGCCAAGATAGCGGAGGCCATCCTCGGGCGGCTGCGCTTTCCCGCGCGCCAGACGGAGCGCGTGGCTGAGTTGGTGCGGCATCACCTGCGCTTCAAGGACTTCCCGCAGATGCGCCGGTCGACGCAAATGCGCTTCCTGCGCATGGACGGCTTCGACGAGCACCTGGAACTCCATCGGCTCGACTGCCTGGCGAGTCACGGCGACTTGACGAACTACCAACTCGCCCGCCACCTGCTCGAGGAGACTCCCCCCGAGGTCGTGAAGCCCGCGCCGCTCCTTCGCGGCGACGACCTCATCGCTCTGGGCTACTCCCCTGGCCCACGCTTCAAGCTGATCCTGCGCGCCGTCGAGGATGCCCAACTCGAGGGCCGGATCTCGAGCCGCGAGGAGGCGCTGGGCCTGGTGGCCGAGCAGTTTCCGCTCCCATAAGGCGCCGTCCGACCGGTCGGCGGTTGCCTCGGCTCCGGTGACGCCGTCGGCCTACATACAGTTTTGTATATCCTTCTATGATTTCCGGTACGCGTTTGAAGGGCGCCGCACGGTACGGTTGAGTGTTAACAGACTTACTATCATAGGTTTAACTACTGTCATCTCATTTGGACATGCTCATGCTAGAAGATGCTTGGCTTGGCAACGCTGGCGGCCGGAGACAGCGGGGGCTTGGCAGTAGTTCACGATACCTCGGAGTGTCTACATGCTCAGGGGGTTGTGTATCACCGACCTGTTCCTGTAATCCCCCCAAAACCCCGCACTCGGGCACACCGTTGATCTTGATGTCTTAGCGCCAGCGTCGACCTTCAAGGCGAATCCTCCTTCGGGGGACTCCGCCGGGATACAGTGCACCTTTCTTTGACTAGGAGGAAGCATGCAAAAGCGCAGTGTCGCGAGCATTTTAGGGTTCGCGGTTGTCTTCGGATTGCTTTCCGCCGGCTCGGCCTTTGCGGACGTTTACGGCACGATCCGCGGTGTCGTAACCGATCAGAGCGGAGCGGTAATCGCCGGAGCGACCGTTACGATCACTAACACTTCCACGGGAATAGCGAGGACCGCGACGACGACGGCGGACGGCAGCTACGTGGTCGTGCAACTTCCCGCCCCTGCCACCTACACGGTCAAGGCCGAGTCGAAGGGATTCAAAGGCTTCGAGGCTAGCGCGGTCGAACTGGGTGTAGACAAGGTTTATGTGCTCAACATCGAAATGGAAGTCGGCCAAGTGACCCAGGAAGTTACCGTCGAAGCCGCCGCGAATCAGGTTGAAAAGACGAGCATGGAGCTCGGGGCGACCATTGGCGCGAGTCAGATCGTGGACATGCCGCTGAATGGCCGGAACTGGATCCAGCTTCAGCAAACCATGCCGGGTGTGGTGGCTCAGTCCGATGGGCGCGGCAATTACGCCACCAACGGGAGCCAGACCGACCAGAACAGCTTTTTGGTCAACGGGGTTGACACCAACGACCTTCCCTTAAATACCCCGCTGGTTATTCCGAGCCCGGACGCGATCGCCGAATTCGACATGGTTACCAACACCATCAACCCTGAATACGGTAGGAACTCCGGCGCCATCCTGAACGCCGTGACGAAGTCGGGCAGCAACAGCTTCCACGGGTCCGGTTTCGATTTCTACCGCGACACAGGCTTGAACACTCGCAACTTCTTCTCCCCGACGTCCACCATCTTCCATCAGAATCAGTTTGGAGGCACGGTCGGCGGGCCAATCTGGAAGGACCACACCTTCTTCTTCTTCTCCTACCAGGGGACCCGTAACCGCATCCCTGACGGCGGCAGCCAGTCAGTAACGGTGTTCACGCCGGGTGAGCGGAACGGGGTATTCCCCGACGTCGCCAGTTCCAGCGCGGCGTCCCCATTTCCTCTGACGGGCGAGAACGGGACGGTTTATCCGGCGGGCACGCCCTATTCCACGATTTTCCCCACCGGTAGCATTCCGACGGCCGACTTCAATCCGATTTCGGCCAGCCTCCTGAGCAAGTATATTCCTGCGCCCAACAGCGGGACGGCGTACAATTTTAACCCCATCACCACCGGCAAAACGGACCAGTACCTGACTCGTATTGACCACACCTTTGGTTCGAAAGACGCGATCTGGGGCTCCTGGTACTGGCAGGCCAATCCTACTGTGGACGACTTGCCTTTCACTGGCTCGACCCTGCCGGGATTCCCGGAGACGGCCAAGCGGCACATTCAGGAATACGTCGCGGCTTGGAACCACACCTTCAGCCCGACCACGCTCAACGAGGCGCGGTTCGGTTACACGCGCTTCAATTTTGTAGCTGTCCAGCCGGTCAACGTTCTGAATCCCCAATCTGTGGGGTTTACGGGCATCATCGATCAACACCCGGAGGCCGCTAGTTGGCCCCTCATCGACGTGAGCAGTTCACTCGGCCCTACCTTTTCGCTGGGGTTCTCGAACAACGGCCCTCAACCGCGCATTGACCAGACTTATCAGGTCGATGAGAACCTCACGAAAATATTGGGGCGGCATACCTTCAAGATGGGGTTCAACATGCGCCGCTTCCAGGTTTACAACCCCTTCTTCGGCAACATCAACGGCCACTTCACGTTCGCCGGATCGGGTACGTACTCAACCGGGGACGGGGGAGCGGATTTCCTAATGGGTATTCCCGATAGTTACTCCCAGAGCGGCGGAGACATCATCAACGCCCGCGCGCAGGAGTACTACTCGTACTTCCAGGACCAGTTCCGCGTGCGACGGAACTTTACCCTTACCTATGGCACGGGCTGGTCGGTTGATACGCCGCTCGTGGACATCTACCATGCCAACCACGCCCTGGTCGCCTTCCGGCCCGGCCAGCAGTCCACCATCTTCACCAACGCCCCATTGGGCTACGTGTTCCAGGGCGATCCCGGCGTGAATGCCGCGGGCACCACGAAATACGGGCATTTCGGCCCGCGTTTGGGCTTCGCCTGGAGCCCCGGGCAATCGGGCAAGTGGTCGATTCGCGCCGGCTGGGGCATTTATTTCAACCGCTCACTCGAGGAGCAGACCTTGCAGTTCCTGGGCGACCCACCGTACTCGGTTGGCTCCGCAGGCGTGGCCGACGCGGGAGGCGGACTGAGCCCTGGGTTCGCGACCCCCTTTACTGACATCGCCGGGAAGGGTTCGATTCCGAACAAGTTCCCGCTTCCGTCCAATCCCCCCTCGAACGTGCCTTTTGGGCAGTTCGAGCCGATTAATTTCCTCATGGTCATGGATCCGAATACCAGCGTTCCGTATGCCGAGAACTTCAATCTTACGCTCGAGCGCCAACTCCCCGGGTCCGCCCTGGCTTCGCTGGCCTACGTAGGCGCGCAGGCGCGCCATCTGGTCATCGTCCGCGAGATGGACCCAGGGATTAACCCGGCGGGGTGCGCGGCCGATCCTAGCTGCGTCGCGAACCGGGTTGTTCAAAGCATCGCCTTCCCGAACAATTTCCCGTTAGATGGGAATGTCTTCTCGGGTGTCGCAAACAATCAGACCACCGGAATCTCGAACTACAACTCTCTCCAGGCCACCTTCACCAAGCGGCTGTCCCACGGCCTGCAATTCTTCGCCACCTACACGTACTCCAAGGCTATGGATGACGGCTCAGGTTTCGAAAACTCCGCTTTTGGCGGCGGAGGGTTCGGAGGCTATGGAAGTCTCCGCGCCACCAACCCCTTCAACCAGTCCGCAGCCGACTACGGACCCTCGGTCTACGACGCGACGCACCGGTTTGTCATCAGCTACACGTATGAATTTCCCGCCATCCATCACTTTAACAACTGGGCCGCCAAGCGGCTGGTGGAGGGTTGGCGCATGAGCGGGGTTACCGCCCTCCAGAGCGGGTTCGCGCTCGACGTGATTGACGCCGGCTTCCGGTCGCTGACCTGCGATGTTTTGATCTTTTCAGCGTGCTGGGACGTTCCGAACGTTGTGGGTCCGGCCCAGTATGGCAATCCACGTACGGATTCTTTCGTCAACGCGACAAAGGGCGGCACGACACCAAAAGATCACTATTGGTTCAATCCCAACACGTTCTCGCGCGAGGCCTTCGGCACGATCGGCAATGCGGGCCGCAGTCCGTTGCGGGGACCTGGTATTAATAACTTCGACTGGGGGTTCTTCAAGGACACCGCCATTACGGAGCGAACACGGCTTGAGCTGCGCTTCGAGTTCTTCAACCTGTTCAACCACACGCAGTTCAGCGACAACAGCATATCCACGAACATCAATTCCGGCAATTTCGGCCGCATCCTCAGTGCTCAGCCTTCGCGGATCATCCAGTTAGCGGCCAAAGTTTACTTCTGAAGTCGCGTCCGAAAACTTGATGCTGTTGACGGCGCCTCGCTTCCTGCGAGGCGCCGCCGTTTTCTTGACACGGATAAGTTCGAGCCGGACAACTTACGAGACGCTGGCCTGTTTACCGTTTTTCGTAGACCCCCTGCGCGATTCGATATTTCAGGGGTGTAGGCGACTCCTCGAATCCGCGACTAAGTCCCCTAGTTCTCTTGGCTTCCCTTGCCTTGCGTCATTTGGAATCGTGATTGCCTTTTCGCTTGACGCTTTGGCAGAACGGTGGCGGGCCGGGAAGCCTCGAAGTGCGGATTGTCCGCAGCCGGAGACCCCTTTCTTAAGGGGATGGTCGGTTCGCCTCTGATTCGTTCTCTCCTCCACCACGCGGTCGTTCGCGTGAGCAGGTTCTCCTGTGCTGGACGCCAAGGCAAGCAGTGGAGTGGGTATTTGGACTAGAACATGTTGACTGCGGACCACAGGGTGTAATCCCAGGCGTTAGCCTTTGACCAGCGGCCCTCAGCCCCTCAGCCGGCGCTCGCGCGTTACCCTCTCCCGCGAGGGGAGAGGGTTCACTTGGCGCTCACAGAGCGCGTCGCTACAGGACCCGTGGTGGGTCAATTTGACGGATGTAGAGGCGAGTTTACCTCGCCAACTTGGCGGCATGAGGCCGCCTCTACCGGAAACTGACCCACTACCACAGGACTGCGTGCGTAGCTTTCCCGCGCGGGCTTGTGGTACCATCGAACATACGGTTCAGCCACCTCGTCCGGACTGCCTCTCAGCGAGGCGGCGGCGCGCGCGTGGGGCGAGCGTTTCACGGACTTGGGAAAGGAAGGGCGGCGTTATGTCGGGCCACTCCAAATGGGCAACCATCAAGCATAAGAAGGGCGCGCTAGACGCCCGTCGCGGCAAGGTGTTCACCAAGCTGATCAAGGAAATCACGGTAGCGGCGCGCATCGGGGGCGGCGACCCGGACTCGAATCCACGTCTGCGCACCGCGGTCCTGGCGGCCAAGGCCGAGAACATGCCCGCCGACAATATCAAGCGCGCCACCCAGAAGGGCACGGGCGAGCTGCCGGGCGCGACCTACGAAGAGGTGGTCTACGAGGGCTATGGGCCGGGCGGGGTGGCCGTGATTCTCGAAATCGCGACCGACAATAAGAACCGCACGTTGTCAGAGATCCGGCACATCTTCGCCAAGCACGGCGGTAACCTGGGTGCCCATGGCAGCGTCTCATGGATGTTCCACAAGAAGGGCTACGTGGTAGTGGAAAAGGCCAAGGCGGATGAAGGCGTGCTGCTCGATCTGGTGACTGAAGCGGGCGCCGACGACATGGTCGAGGATGGCTCCAACTGGGAAATCTTCTCCGCACCCGAGAAGTACCAACCCGTCGTCGACCGCCTGAAAACCGCCAACATTACTCCTGCGGCCTCCGAAGTGTCGATGATTCCCCAGAACTACGTGAAGCTGAGCGGCAAAGAGGCGGCGCAGATGATGCGGCTGATGGAGGAATTGGAAGATCACGAAGACGTCCAACACGTTTACGCCAATTTCGACATCGAAGAAGCGGAACTCCACGCCTTGACCCAGGCCAAGTAGCCGTCCGTCGGGCTTGCTGCTGCGGGATGAAACGCCGAACACCCAGGAATCTCGAAGAAGCCAACCTTCGACGCACCCGACTCGCCTTGTTGGTGCCGGCGCTAACCGCATTCGTCATAGCTGGTACCCTGGTTCTTGCCGCCGCGTCTCGTCCGCCCGTCGACTCGCGGGGCGGCGCGCCAGGAACGCCCTATCCCAAGCTGACTTACACCCGCGTCCTCAAAGGAAGCATCCCGGAATATCTCACCATTTCCGTCGACGCGATGGGCACCGGCACCTATGAAGGCCGCAAGCTCGACGAGCCGCCCAGTCCGCGCGCCATGAAGCTCTCGGCCGCGACCACCGGGCGTCTGTTTGGTCTGGCCCGCGCGCTCAACGACTTCAAGGACATCGACCTCGAAAGCCACAAGAAGGTGGCCAACTTGGGCTCGAAAACCGTCATTTACCAGGCCGGTGACGAGAAATACAAGGTCGAGTTCAACTACACGCTCAACCGCCAGGCGCAGGAACTCGTCGACCTTTTCGAGAAGATTGCCGCCGTCGAGCAGCACATTGACGCGCTCGAGTACGAGGTGAAGTACGACCACCTGGGTCTGCCGCGCGAGCTGCTGCAGATTCAAATCGACCTCGACAATAAGGCGCTTGCCGACCCCCAGTTGATGGTTCCTACCCTCGACGAGATCGTCAAGAATCCTCGCTTCCTCCACCTAGCCCAGGTTCGCGCCCAGAATATCCTGGAGCGCCTGCAGAACAGCAATTAAGCGAGCTGGTCTCCAACCTGTAACTTCTCGAAGACAGCTTCGTATCAACAGACAGAGGATCTGCTTCGCAACCGGTTTCCAGGAGGACGCACAATCCGCTATCATGCTGAACATGGACCTGGCGATTCGCTGCCGCAATCTACGCAAGACCTACGACGGCAAAGTCGAGGCGGTACGCGGGCTCGATCTGGAGATCCTGGCCGGCGAGTGCTTCGGCCTGCTCGGGCCGAACGGCGCCGGCAAGACCACCACCATCGAGATTCTCGAGGGGCTGCTTCCGGCCACTTCCGGTGAAGTCGAGGTTCTAGGCAAGAACTGGAAAACCGCCGCCGCGGAATTACGCGAGGTGCTGGGCATTTCGCTTCAGGAAACGCGTTTGACGGAGAAACTCACGGTACGCGAAACGCTGGCGCTGTTTGCCAGCTTCTACCGGCATCCGCGCTCGCCCGCGGAAGTGATGGCGGAGATGGAGCTCAGCGAAAAGGCCGACACTTGGGTGGGCAAGCTTTCCGGAGGACAGAAGCAGCGCCTGGCGGTCGCCACGGCGCTCGTCGCCGACCCCAAGATCCTTTTTCTCGATGAGCCCACCACGGGTCTCGATCCGCAGAGCCGGCGGCAACTCTGGGAAATCGTCCGCCAGTTCCAGCGCCGCGGCGGGACCGTGCTTTTGACCACGCACTACATGGACGAGGCGGAGCGCCTGTGCGACCGCATCGCCATCATCGACCACGGCGTCCTGATCGCCGCGGGCACCCCCGCGGACCTGATCGAGCGCTTGGGCGGACACCACATGGTCGAGTTCAGCGCCACCGGCGAAGGCGTCGGCGCGCCTGCGACGTGGTCCTCGTTGCCCGGCGTCGAGGCCGTCCACGAGGAGGACGGCAAGGTGCTGCTGAGCGTTCGCGAGTTGCACCAGACCGTCCCGGCGCTGCTCGCGGCGCTCGACCAGCGGCGTTCCGACCTGCTACATCTCACCACGCGCAACGCCACGCTGGAGGACGTCTTCGTACACCTCACCGGGCGTCACCTGCGCGAAGACTGACAAGGAGGATGTCGTGGCCGACCTCAGCACTCAAGTCCCGACCCAGCCCGCCCAAGCGGCTCCCGCGCCGGCCGCGCCTCTCGAGAACGGCCGCTGGGCCGGCTACTGGCACCTCGTCAAGCGCGGGCTCACGCTCATGCGGCGCGAGCCCGAGGTGATCTTCTGGGTCTTCGCGTTTCCGATTTTTCTCGCATTGGGACTGGGGATTGCCACGCGTAACCGTCCGCCGGCCGCGAGCCGGGTGGCAGTGGTCGCGGGGCCGGGATCCGGCCGCGTCCTCGAGCTGCTGAGGCCAGCGTCGCAAAAGGGTTCGGTACACACGGCGGTACTGCCTGCCGCGGAGGCGCTGAATGCCTTCCGGCTGGGCAAGTATGACGTCGTGGTGACGGCCGAGCCCGGCGGCCAGTTCGAGTTTCGCTACGACCCGGCGCGCACTGAGAGTCTGGTGGCGCGCGCTGACGTCGATAACGCGATGCAGGAGGCGGCGGGCCGGCGCGATCCCGTGCCGGTATCCTCACACATCTCGAGCGAGCCCGGTGCGCGTTACATCGATTTCCTGATTCCCGGACTCTTGGGCTTGAACCTGCTCACTTCGGGCATGTGGGGCATCGGCTTCGCGCTGGTCGAGATGCGGCAGCGCAAGCTGCTTAAGCGCTTTGTGGCCACACCCATGCGGCGCGGCGACTTCCTCATGGCGCTCGCGAGCGGTCGCCTGATCATGATGATCATCCAGCTCGTCTTGCTGCTCGGATTCGGCGTGCTGGCATTCCAGATGCGCATCGTGGGCTCGTGGCTGTCGATCCTGCTGGTCAGCTTGGTCGGCGCGCTGACCTTTGGCGCCATGGGCCTGCTGACGGCCAGCCGCGCCGAAAAAATCGAGACGGCGAGCGGTCTCGTCAATCTGGTGGTCATGCCGATGTGGATTCTTTGCGGCGTCTTTTTTTCTTACGAAAGCTTTCCCGCCGTCATCCAGCCGGTGATCAAGGCGCTGCCGCTGACCGCCTTCAATGACGCATTGCGCGCCATCGTGCTCGAGGGTGCGCCGCTCGCCGCGCAGGGTACGCGCCTGCTCGTCCTGGGCGCCTGGGGCATCGTTTGCTACGTGCTGGCGCTCCGCTGGTTCCGGTGGACGTAGGAATCGCCGAACGCGCCTCGGGGAAGGAGGTCGTCCATGGATCCATCTCGTCAGGCTGCTCAGGCCGCCCAGGCTGCCGCATTCCGCCAACTGCATCAGGGTCCGCACATTCTGGTGCTGCCTAATGCCTGGGATCCGGGCAGCGCGCGCGTGTTCGAAGCGCTGGGGTTCCCGGCGGTCGCGACCACGAGCGCGGGAGTCGCGAACGCCCTCGGCTATCCGGACGGCGAACACCTGCCCTTCGACGACCTCCTGACGGTCGTCCGCTGGATCACGCGCACCGTCCGCATTCCCGTGACGGCGGACATTGAAGCGGGGTTCGGCGAGACGGCGGACGAGGTGGTGGGTGCGGTCAAGCGAGTGATCGCGGCGGGCGCGGTCGGCATCAATCTCGAGGACTCGACGGGTCCGGCGGACAATCCGCTCGCCGAGGTTTCAGTCCAGGTCGAGAAGATCAAGGCCGTGCGCGCGGTCGCCGAATCAGTGGACGTACCGCTGGTAATCAACGCGCGTACGGACGTGTATCTCGCGGGCGTTGGTGATCCGGCGTCGCGCCTGCCGCATGCCATCCAACGGCTCAACGCCTATCGCGCGGCGGGCGCCGATTGCCTGTTCGCGCCGGGGGTAAGCGACACGAAAACGATCGGTGCGCTCGCGCGTGAAGTCCACGGACCACTGAACATCCTGGCGGTGCGCGGTACGCCGTCCGCGCCCGAACTTGAGCGTCTGGGCGTGCGGCGCGTGAGCGTGGGATCAGGGCCGGCGCGCGCGGCGCTCACGCTCGTGCGCCGCATTGGCCAGGAATTGCTTTCGACCGGCACGTACACGAGCTTCACCGAAGGCTCGATGACTTATGCCGAGGCGAACCAACTTTTTCAGTATGACTAGCCTGTGTGTCATCCTGCGCGAAGCGAAGGATCTCGCCTTGGCGTTGGCAGAGCCAGATTCTTCGTCGCTGCGCTCCTCAGAATGACACGGCCGGAAGGGCTCGACCTGCCGGCAGGATCCCCGTCTTCACTCCTTCCGATTGCTCGCCGCAGCCGGTATAATATCGGACTCAAATTGGCAGGCGAGGAGTACACATGAGCGAACGGCGGAAGGGAACGGTCTTGACTCTCACGGCGATCGCGTTGCTGCTCGCAGCGTTGGCTTCGGCGGGCGCGCGTCCTCAAGCCGGCGCAGCCGCGCCCGCGCCACAATCCCCAACGGCCCAGCCGGGTCAAGCAGGCTCGGCGCCCAAAACGGCGGAGCAGGCTTTCAAGAACATCCAGATACTCAAGGGTGTTCCGGCTGACGAGGTGATTCCGGCGATGCAGTTTATTGCCAACTCACTGGGCGTCCAGTGCGAGTACTGCCACGTGGAGCACGCCTTTGACAAGGACGACAAGCTGCCCAAGAAGACGGCGCGCAAGATGATGACCATGATGTTCGCCATCAATCAGGACAACTTCAAGGGCCAGCACGTGGTCTCCTGCTACTCCTGCCACCACGGCTCGAAAGCGCCCGTCGCCATACCCATCATCGCCGAGGAAGAGCCTCAGCCCGAACCCGGCGCGCCGGGGATGCCGGGCGCCCCAGGGACAATGGCCGCCGCCATGCCCGTCCCGCCTCCCGTGAATCAGCTCGTCGAGAAATACGTCGCGGCGCTGGGCGGCGCCGACGCGATTGAGAAGACGACGAGCCGCGTCGAGAAGGGTACGCTCTCGGGTTTCGGCGGACACCCGTTGCCCATCGAGGTTTACTCCAAGGCGCCCGATAAGCGCGTTTCGGTGATGCATCTTCCGAACGGCGAAAGCCGAACCGGCTACGACGGCCACGTCGGCTGGCTGGGCGGCGGGGATCGGCCGCCGCGCGAGGTGACGGGCGGCGAGCTCGAGCTGATGAAGCTCGACGCCGATTTCTACTTCCCGGCGCGCCTCAAGCAGGAGTTCAGCCAACTGCGTCCGGCGCGGCCCGAGAAAGTGGGCGATGCCGAAGCCTGGGTGGTGATGGGCATCAAGCCCGGACAGCCGCCCGTCAAGCTCTACTTCGACAAGCAGTCGGGACTGCTGGTGCGCATGGTGGAGTACATCGACACGCCGGTAGGCCGCAATCCCACCGAGATCACCTACGCCGATTATCGCGACTCGGGTGGCGTCAAGGTGCCGTTCCGCTGGACCATTGCCCGTCCGCTCGGGCGCTTCACCATTCAGGTCGACCAGATGAAGCAGAACGTCCCGGTTGACGACGCCAAGTTCACCATGCCGGCCGCTCCGCCAGGTCCTCCAGCGGGACGCCCATAACCCCTGGCTAACTTGGACCCGCGATCATCACCAAGAAACGCCGCAGCCACACCGGAAGTGTCAATAAATCATGGGCGAGGATACAAACCCAGAAGTTGCGTGAGGACAAACTCTTCCGCTACCTACTACCGCGGTTATAGACGCGCTAGCCACTCCGACCGTCTTTCACGCGGCGGGAAATAAGCGGTGCAGAACATGGAAGATGCCGGCCGAAACCAGTCCTGAGACGGGGATCGTCAACACCCACGCCCAGAGGATGTTCCGGGCGACGCCCCAACGCACCGCGCTGAACCGCTGGATCGAGCCGACTCCCATGATCCCGCCGGCGATAGTGTGCGTGGTGGAAACGGGAATCCCTGCCAAGGCGGTGCTGATGAGGCTCGTGGCCGCTGCTGTTTCAGCGCAGAAACCGCCGACCGGTTTCAGCTTGGTGATCTTCATCCCCATGGTCTTGACGATGCGCCACCCTCCTGCCAGGGTCCCCAGGCCCATGGCCGCGTGCGCCATCAGCACCACCCAAAACGGGATGTAGAACTGTCGCAGGATTCCTGCGGTGAAAAGCGTTCCTGCCACGATCCCCATGGTTTTCTGCGCGTCGTTCGTGCCGTGTCCGAAGCTGTAAGCGGCAGCGGAGATTAACTGGAATCGGCGGAAATAGCGATCCAGCCGCTGAGGCGGCCAGTTGCGGAAAATCCAGTAGACCGCGGTCATTAGCGCCGCGCCCAGCACCAAACCGATGGCGGGCGAGAGAATGATGAATACCAGAGTCTTAGTCCATCCGCTGAGAAGAATGACGCCCCACCCCGCCTTGGCGATTGCCGCTCCCGCATAACCTCCAATCAGCGCGTGGGACGAGCTCACGGGTAGACCGTAGTACCACGTCAAGAGATCCCAGAAGATCGCGCCCAGAAGCCCGGCCAGAATCACATAGAGGTTCACCGCACCCAGGCGAATCATGCCGCTGCCCATGGTCTTGGCGACCGCCGTCCCGAACGTGAAAGCGGCGACAAAGTTGAAGAAAGCCGCCCAAACGACCGCGACGCGAGGCGAGAGCACGCGCGTTGAGACCACCGTGGCGATGGAATTGGCGGCGTCGTGAAAGCCGTTGAGGAAATCGAAACACAGTGCCACCCCGCAGATGATGACCGCAAACCAGAGCATAAGCCTCGTTGTTGCGACCTTAGACCAACCGCCCGGCGCTCGAAGCCGAGTAGAAGCCGTTCAAGGTTGACCGCCTGCCCAGGCGGGATGCGTGATGGATCATCTAAATCCGGGAACCAATGGTCAAGCGGCTTTCAAGACGACCGTCTCGAGGACGTCGGCTACGTCCTCGATCTTGTCAGTCGTGGCTTCCAGCACTTCGTAGATCTCCTTCCACTTAATCACTTCAATCGGATCGTTGGAGTGTTCGAACAGGCGTCCAACACACTCACCCTTGATGCGGTCTGCTTCCTCTTCGAGGTGCTGAAGCTGCTCGCAGTATTCGAGGATCTTCTCCGACGGACTGTTCAACTCGGTAACCGCCCGCAAAAGGATTTCCGAACCGTGCAGAATGACCCGGGAGAGCTGACGAGCGCCCGGCGTCACCGAGGCGACCTTGTAAGTCACCAGGCGGCCAGCCACCGCGTCCATCAAGTCGAGCACGTCATCCAGGGCGGAGCCGAGGGCGTGGATATCCTCGCGATCGAAAGGCGTGATGAACGTCTTGTTCAGTTTCATCATCAGCCCGTGGACCAACTGATCGCCCTTGTGCTCCACGAACTTGATCTCGGTGACGCTCTTCTCGACATCTTGAAAATTCTCGAGTAGGGCAACCAGCTTCTGCGCCGCCTCGTGGATATTCTCGGCCTGCTCACGAAAGACGTCGTAAAACTTGCCGTCTCGCGGTATAAGTGGCACGTTCACTCCTCTGATTTGAACGATATTGGCTCTTGATTGTCCTAGAAACTGCGCAGGAAGGCAAGCTCTCCGGCGTGGGCTGGGGACGTGCAGGTAGTTGGGAACGATTCACGGGCCAGTGCCGCCGGTGGCTCCGAAACCGCCGTCTAATGCCACTGACTTGGAAACATCCAGCTCGCGAAACGCGAACTTGTCTTGCAAGGCCTCGAAAGGCTTGCCGTCGACCTCGACGTAGGGATACACAAAATAGTTTACCGGCGGCCCGTCTTGTTTGGGCGAGAGCACCAGGTCGCGTCCGACAGAAAGCTGTATACGGTTGGCGTCCAGCGTACCGAAGAAGTAGTCGTGCTTGGCGGGATTCTTCCAGGCTTCCGAGATGTCAACCGGTACCCAGCCCGGACCGTCCACATAGAACTCGGCCCAGCAGTGATAGCCGGGGATCGGGCCCTCGCGAACGTTTTCGGGCAGGGGGAAGCCGATCTCGAATTTGGCGGGAATTCCTGCGGCGCGGGCCATGGCGATGAATACCGAGTGGAAGTCAGTGCAGTTGCCGTGTTTGGCGTCGCAAGCCCAGACAGCGTCGCCGCGGCCCCAACCCGTCCCCAACTTGTCGTAACGCATGGTCTTGAAGACGTAATCGTAAAGCGCGTGTGCCTTTTCCACCGTGCCCTGTTTGCCTTGCGTGTTTTCGTCGGAGAGCGCCTTCAGCTTTCCATTGATTGGAATCAGGCGGTCCGGCCTGAGAAAGCGCGCGAGCGTCGCAGGTGGACGGCTGGGATCGTTGTTGTAGCGCATGAGCTCGGCGAAATCACCCTTCGAGTACTCCCGCCGCGTCACCTTGTAGACCACGGAAAACGTCGCCGCTGGCTGCTTGGGTTGATGGATCTCCGCATACAAGATCCGATCACCGAGTCTGGTGCGCGTCACGTGCGTTGGCGCCGGGCTCGAAATCCTCTTAACCACGACTTTCTGATTCCGGTCCGAGCTCGCCAGCGGAATCCACACTCGCACCCGGCGGGCCGTGGCGGGGAGATCCTTGACGGTGAAGCTGTAAGTAAACTCAAAAGTCCGGCTCTGCCCAGTTGACTTCCCTGGAGATTTGGCGGTGAGGTGCAAGACCGGGAACGCGAGCAGCAACATGAGAATCAGAACAGGTCTGGGTTTCACAGCATTCGCTCCGTACGCAGAAAATCGAGTCCGACACAGGAAGGCAATCGCGCTTCCACATGACATCTAAAATTATAGCATTGGCATCGTGGCCCGTGACGCAGCGGTTAGGCCGCCTGCTGGTTTTCCACAGGCTCCCCGGTCGCCGGCTTGGGCGCCAGGGGCAACTGAACAGTGAACGTCGAACCTTTTCCCAGCCTGCTCTCCACTTCGATCGTCCCCTTCATGCGCTCGACGATGTGCTTGACGATGGAGAGTCCGAGGCCGGTCCCACCCACTTCGCGCGAGCGGGCCTTGTCGACGCGGTAAAAACGCTCGAAGATTCGCGCCAGGTCCTCAGAAGGGATGCCAATTCCGGTGTCGCCGATCGAGATGCGCGCGTATCCTTCGGCTTGGCGGCTTCCGACGCGCACTTCGCCGCCCGGACGATTGAACTTCAGAGCGTTGTCGAGGAGGTTCATCAATGCCTGCTCCAGGCGCACGCGGCTTCCTGCGATCTCCGCGTCTTCGAGCTCGTCGGAAATGACGTTGACCTCGCGGGCTCGCGCTTCCGGCTCGACGGCGCGCAAGGCCGACTGGAGTGCCGCGCGAACCGAGACGCGCTCCGATTCCATGGGCCTTTGCCCCGACTCGAGCTCCGAAAGGATCAACAAATCACGAGCGATCAAGCCCAGGCGGATGGCGTGAGCCTTGATGATCTCGACAAAACGCCGATTGTTCTCCTTGTCCTCCAGCGCCCCCTCGAGCAACGTCTCCGCGTAGCCGCGGATGGCGGTCAGCGGCGTGCGCAACTCGTGCGAAACGTTGGCCACGAAGTCCCGGCGGACGCGCTCCAGACGCTCGAGGTCAGTGATATCGTGCAGGATGGCAATGGCGCCGCGGCCGGGAATCGACGCCAGAGGCGTGACCTGGACCTCGAAGGAGCGGCCCTCGGCAGCGGGAAGGTGCAGCCGCTGCTTGCGTGATTGGCCGCTTCGCAGGACGCTGGATATCATCTCGATGAGAGCCGGATCGCGCACCAACTCGACCAGGGCCACGCGCTCGGGAATCGCACTGGAGGCTCCGATGAGGCGTCCGAAAGACTGGTTGCAGAAGGTCACGCGCAAATCGCCGTCCACCGCGAGAACGCCTTCGACCATGCTGGAGAGAATGGCCTCGCGCCGGGCGGACTCGAGACTCAAACGGTCAACCAGCTGGTGGAGCTGGCTGGCCGCCTGCTCGAGCGATCGCCCCAGCGCACCCAGCTCGTCGTCCCCGGCGGGCAGCGGACCCGCTGCGCCGTCGCGCTCGACCAGGTTTTCCGCGAAGCTTCGCAGGTGCCGGATGCGCGTGGTGAAAGAGCGCGAAAAGAAGTACGCGAGCAGCAAAGCGACCAGCGCAGCGGCCAGCGATGCTTCAAGAATCCGCCGATGGACGGCTCGCGTCGCCGCGTCCAAGTCCTCGAGCGGTAATGCCAGGCGCAGCACGTATCCTGCCTGGCCGCCGTAGTGCACGGGCACGGCCAAGTAGCAGAGATCGCGATTGAGCGTGTGGCTATGCCGGATCGAGCTGCCGATCGCACCGGCGTAGGCTTGGCGGATTTCCGGCCGCCCGGCGTGGTTCTCCATGGTTTCGGGGTCGTGCTGGGAGTCGGCGAGTACCACGCCCTGCGGGTCGATCAGCGTGACTCGCGCTTGCGCCCGCGCCCCGGCTTCAAGCGACCAGCGCTCGACCGCGGCGGCAGGGACGCTATCAAGCTCGGCCGCCAGAATCTGCGCCTCGATCGTCAGGCGCCGGCGCGCGCCTTCGATCTCGTGCTGGGCGGTATAGCGCGAGAGGTCCACGTCCAGCACCACCAGCGAGGCGGCGATGACGAGGAGAGCGCTCCCAAGCAGCTTGCGGGAAATAGGACTGACGAGGATCATGGCATCCTCGGTTCGAGGCCGGCGGCGGCTTCGCGCCGGGTGCTTGAGCTACCCATCGGTCTCCGCTTGCCCGGCCGAGAACCGGTAACCCGATCCGCGCACGGTTTGAATGTAGCGAGGGCGCTCGGGTTCCGGCTCGATCTTCTCGCGCAGGCGGCGGATGTGAACGTCGACGGTGCGCGGGGTCACAAAATGGTCGCGGCCCCAAACCGCGTCGAGCAGGCGATCGCGGCTGAAAATCCGCTTGGGGTTCGAGGCCAGGAAGTGCAGCAGTTTGAACTCGAGGGTGCTCAACTCAACCGCGCGTCCGCCGACCCTGACCTCCTGCGTTTGCGGGTCGAGGCTCAAGCCTCCGGCCCGCACCACGTCGTCCTTCTGGACTGCCCGCTCCTGGCGGCGCAAGACCGCCCGCACGCGCGCCACCAGTTCTCGCGGACTAAAAGGCTTGACGACGTAGTCGTCGGCGCCGAGCTCAAGGCCCAGGACGCGATCCACTTCCTCGCCCTTCGCCGTTAGAAAAATCACCGGCACGCTCTTCAAACGCTCGTCGGCGCGCAGGTATTTGCAGATCTCAAAGCCGTTCAGGTCGGGTAGCAGGATGTCAAGCAGGACGAGGTCAGCAGGCCTATGGCGGAGATTCTCCACGCCCTCCCTGCCGCGACTGAAGCTCTGGACGTCGAAACCCTCTTTGCGAAGATTGTAGGCCACCAGCTCGACGATGTCCTTCTCGTCTTCGATGATGACCACGCGGTGACGCATCGAGGCATTATAAACGCGCGGGTTGCAGGTTGTCAGCATGGTCGCTTTCGCAAAGGATCCCGGAACCGGCGCCGCGACCCGCCGGGTCGAGCGCGTCGTGTCATGCTACACTGCTTGGACTGTTTATGGATTTATTCCTCCTGGGCGCGGGCATGGGGATCGTGGGGGGACTCGCGCCCAGCCCGCTCCACCTGATCGCGCTGGCGCAGGTGGCGCTGAAGCGGTGGCTGGTGGCGATTTTGGTGCTCGTGGGCGTGCCACTCACGGTCGACGCCGCCTTGCTGCTGCTCACCTGCTTCTTCTACCAGTACATCCCCAGCCACATTGCTCACGACGTGGCCTATGTCGGCGGCGTCACGCTGATCGGCTTCGGGACTTACGCGCTCCTGGAACACCGCCGCAAGACCCAGCAACAGATGGCTCACTCGGCGACTCTGACTCACGCGAGCGTCTCGGTCGCGACGCTGGCGGAGCTTGCATCACCCGGCACGTGGGTCTACTGGCTGACGATCGCGGGTCCTATCCTCAACGAGGGGAAAAAGACCGGCTACGGGCACATCGTCCCTTTCTTTGCCGGCAGCCTGGTGGGCTACTACGGCGCCGCAGTACTGGCCTTGTGGCTGCTGGCCTGGGGCGCGGGCCTCTACGACAAATTCAAGCAGCGACTCTTTCTCATCGCCAACGTGCTGTTGCTCATTCTGGGTGTCTCTTACCTGCTGCGCGCGTATTTCGCCCGCTGATGCGAGCTTCCAAGGTCATCGAAATCAAACAGGAACAAATGGATTAGAATGGGGCTGGAGAAGCGAGGGCTAGCCCAGGGCGGCCCCGGTTCTCAGTGAACGAGCCTGCCCTGGGGTCTTGAACCGCGGTTGTTCGAGGTGTCTTGGCCTTCTTACTGGAGCAGAGCCACCTTGAGGATGTTGGTGACTAAATTGGGGTTTAGTTCCATCTGGATGGTGGCAGTCCCACCCTCGATCAGCTCATCGGTGGTGATATTGCCGAATACATAGGTAGACGAGCCCGGGTTTCCTTGGAGATCGAGGAAGGCGTTGTAGTCGGTCGGAGGAGCAGCGCACTTGGAGGGCGCCTCGGGACAATTGTGGAAATAGAGGTTTCCTCCGAGCAGAAGTCCGCCACCGCCCTGCATGCTAGGCTGTCCGTTGATGTCATTATTGGCGCGGTCGTCCCACATCAGCATGCCGTGGTAGTTGACCACCGGGTATGGGGGGAGGGCGTCCTTGCCTTGGACGCTATAGTTGAGCCGTGGGTTCGCCGGAACCGTGCCACCTGGCCCCGTGCAAGGTCCCAGAAGGATGTCGCCCAAGAAACCGCTCGGGAGCGGCGGTGCGCCACCCAAAGGCTGTTGGGGAGGTGAGGCACCCGGGCAGTTCATCCCCAGACCCGGATAATTGGCGTCGCCGCCGAGGGCCAGAGGAAAATTATCAACGGTTCCCTTTCCTGCGTTCGCGCCGAAGAAGGCGGAATTGTAATTGCCTCCGGCAGCCTTCGAGAAGTAGAAAAGTGTACCATAGCTGCCGTCCCCTGCCGACGCTACGGACTTCGTGGGGTCGGCCGGCCGGACGACCCCGTTCGAGTCCACGTACAACCCGTACTGGCACTGGCCCGTAGGCTTCCCGATGCACCCGGTCCCGGTAGTTCCGCAGTTGCCCTTAACTGAGCCAGTGATGTAATAAATGCCAGGGTCGAAGATGGCGGTGAGTTTGTCAGCGGTGCCCGGACCTGCCTTACAGGAGCTGCCGACACAGATCGCGTTCGTATACCAACCGGGTGAGTACTCC
>DASZAI010000031.1:0-53859 GCA_035945295.1 Terriglobia bacterium
GAGTGGCGCGGGGTGAGGGGTGACGGTGTTGGGCGGCTAACCTCCGTCGCCCTACGGGCTCCTCCGGTTAGCCGCCCGACACCGCAAAGCGGAACTTTCTACTTTGCTCAGATTAGGAACTTTCTACTTTGCCTTGACAGGGGAAAAGTGCTGTGTCTGGATCACTGCCATCACGTCGCCCGGCGCCTCCCCGCCAGGGTTACCTCAAGATTGGCGATGTGGCGCGTCTGGTCGGCGTTTCGCCGTCGCTGCTGCGCGCCTGGGAAAGCCTGGGGATCATCCGCCCGCCGCGCACCCGCAGCCGCTATCGGCTTTATACGCCTGACGACGTCCGCGTGCTGAAGCGCGCCCGGTTCCTCCGGCGCGTGCGCGGCTTGAACGCCCCCGCAATTCTCCAGGCACTGAAGCGCGAAGGACTCTGGCAGGGCCGGCGCGCGCCGGCGAATGGCGCAGGTACACCGGGAGCGCGACTCCGCAGCCTGCGTCTGAAGCGTGGACTCTCGCTTGCCGTCGTGGCTGCGGCCACCGGCGTTTCCGTGGGATTTCTCAGCGCCCTCGAACGTGCCCAGATGACCGCCTCGGTCGGCACGTTGCGCAAGCTCGCCCGCTTCTATAACATCAACATCCTCGATTTTTTCAATCCCACAGCAGCGAATCCCCGACGTGTGCGGCCGAGTGAGCGCAAGGTGCTCGAGGCAGGCCCCGGTGTGACCATGGAACTGCTCGCTTGGGGCAACACCGTGATGGAGCCGCACCTGTTCCGCATCTCGCCTGGCGCGACGAGCGGCAGCTCTTACACGCACGACGGGGAGGAGTTCCTTTACATCCTCCAGGGAAAACTCGCGGTCTCGCTCGACGGCGGCGAAGAAGTGCGGCTCGATCCTGGCGACAGCTTCTACTTCGAGTCGAGCACGCCCCATTGCTGGTCGAATCCGGGGAAAGAGGAGACGCTGGTCCTGTGGGTGAACACGCCGCCCACATTTTAGGATAGGAGTCAGGAGCCAGAAGGCCAGCCCGGTTCGTCGCCTCACTCGACCCCTCACCCTGCCCCTCCCCCGCAAGGGGGGAGGGGAGAAGGAGCAAGGGTTTGCCCGGAGATTCTGACTCCTGACTTCTGACTCCTTCTCGTGGAGTGCTATGAGACGCCTGCTGCCGACCTTGCTCCTGCTCGCTAGCCTCGCGGCCAGCGCGTGCGGCTCGAAGACTGCCACGCTCAACCTCCTGGTCTGGGAAGGCTACGCTGACCCGGCGTTTGTGCGCGCTTTCGAGGAGTCGCATCACTGCAAGGTCAGCGCCTCATACATGGGCTCGAGCGACGAGCTGGTGGCGAAGTTGCGCGGTGGTAGCGCCGCGAACTACGATATCATCTCGCCCTCGAGCGACGTCGCTACGATGATCGCGACCACGGGGCTCGCCGCGCCGCTCGATCTCGCGAAGATTCGGTCTTATTCGGAGCTCGCGCCCCAGCTCACCTCGCTCCCGCTCGTGAAGTCGGGCGGCAAGGTCTACGGGGTCCCGTTCACTTGGGGGCCGAATCCTCTGCTCTACGATACGACCGTCTTCAAGCAGCCGCCGGCGAGCTGGGCCGTGCTCTGGGACCCGAAGTATCGCGGCAAGATCTCGGTGTGGGACGACCTTTCGACCGTCTACATGGCCGCGCAACTGCTGGGTTACGACAAGCCTGACCCCGGCCACCTCTATAACCTGAGCGACGACGAGCTCGAGAAGGTTAAAGCCAAGCTGCTCGAGCTCAAGCCTAACGTCCGCAAGATCTGGTCGACGGGCGGCGAGCTCACCAACCTCTTCGAGAACCACGAAATCGTCGCCGCCATGGGCTGGCCGCTCATGACCAACCAGCTCCGCCAGGCACACTTCCCCATCGGCGAGACGATTCCCCAGGAGAACACCACGGGCTGGATCGACCACATGATGATCACCGCGGCGAGCGACCATAAGGCACTCGCGACCCAGTTCCTGGAATACGTCGTCGAGGCGCGCACCCAGAAGCAGGTGGCGGACGTGACGGGCTACATCCCCGCCAATCCGGGCGCGGCCGAGTTCATGTCGGCGGAGGAGAAGAAGAACCTGCACCTCGATGATGTTCAGAACTATCAGAAGCACATTTACTTCTGGCAGAACGTCCCACGCCGCGACAAGTACAACGAGATCTGGAATGAAGTGAAAGCAGCGCAATGAATTATGAATTGTGAATATTGTGAATTATGAATTCTGAATTGGCGGAGGCGAAATCGGTGGACGTGTTATTCTGAGCGGAGCGAAGAATCTGCTTTTCCTGAGCGAGATGGTTCGCCTTCGCTCACCATGACACGCTAGCTCGATTAGTCCGCAAATTCAGCGGTCAAAATAGTCAGAATTCAGAATTCCATGGTTCTCCCCGCGACCCAATCCGTTGCCGCTGACCCGACGCGCTCGTCCGGCTCGACTGACGCGGCGGCGCCGCTGCTCGAGATTCGCTCCGTGACCAAGCGCTTCGGCGCGACGCCCGTCCTCAGCAGCATCTCTCTCGACGTGGCCGAGGGCGAATTCCTCACCATCCTCGGCGCGAGCGGCTCGGGCAAAACCACGCTGCTGCGGCTGGTCGCCGGTTTCGAGGAGCCCGACGCGGGCGAGATTCGCATGGCCGGCCAGCGGCTTGACGGACTGCCGCCTTACCGGCGCCGCGTCAACACCGTCTTCCAGCACTACGCCCTGTTTCCACACCTCTCGGTCTTTGAGAACGTAGCCTACGGGCTCAGGGTGCAGAACGTGCGGCGGACGGAGATTCCTCAACGCGTCACCGCGGCGCTGGCCATGGTGAAGATGAGCGAGTACGCGAGCCGCGCCCCGGCGCAGCTTTCGGGCGGGCAGCAGCAACGCGTGGCGCTGGCGCGCGCGCTCGTCAACCGGCCGCAGCTTGTGCTACTCGATGAGCCGCTCTCGGCGCTTGACGCGGGGTTGCGCCGCGAGATGCAGGTGGAGCTGAAGTCGCTCCAACGCGAGGTGGGCATCGCTTTCCTCTTCGTCACACACGACCAGGACGAAGCCATGGCGCTTTCGGACCGCATCGCGCTTCTGCGTTGGGGTCATCTCGAGCAGGTGGCGACACCGCGCGAAATCTATCAGCGGCCGGCGACCGCCTACACGGCGCAGTTCATCGGTCAGACCAATCTGCTGCGCGCCGAGATCAGGCAGGGCATGGCGCGCGCCGGGACCCTCGCCTGGCGTTGTGCGTCGAGCGACGGCCGAGCGACGTTCTCACTGCGCCCCGAGAGCATCCATCTCGGCGCGCCCGTGGGCGAGAAGGTGGCGGCGTTGGGCGACGACACAACACGGTTCACCGCCAGGATCCGCCGTCAGGTGTTTGGCGGCGCAACGGACCTCGTTGAGCTCGCCTGCGCCGACGGACTCACGCTGCTCGCGCGGATTCCCAGCCGCGGAAACCTGGAGGGCGCTTGGGAATTCGAGTTTTCCGGCGCCGACGGCGTCCGGGTACAGGATGAAGAGTAGGGAGTAGGGAGCACGGGATGTATTCGCGAACTTACAAAGCCGCCGTTGCCATTCCGCCGCTCGCCTGGGTGACGGGATTCCTGCTCGTCCCCTACGCGCTGCTCTTTGCCTACAGCTTCTGGCAAGTCGAGGCCCAGCAAGTAGTCCATCATTGGAACCTGGGGAACTATCGCGAGCTTTTCCATAACCCGATGTACCTCGAAGTGCTGTTCCGCTCGATGAAGATCGCGGGCGCGGTGACGGCGCTGGCGCTGCTGCTCGGGTATCCCTTGGCCTACTACCTTTCTTTTTGCTCCCGGAAGAAAGAGCTGCTCTATCAGTTGGTCATCGTGCCGCTTTGGGTGAGCTACCTTGTACGGGCTTACGCCTGGAAGACGATCCTCGGCAGCGACGGCGTCCTGAACACGCTCTTGCAATACGTCCATGTGGTCCATCACCCCGTCGAGTCGCTGCTCTACAGCCCGTTCGCCGTGGTTCTGACGCTGACGCACATTTACACGCCGTTCGCTTTTCTGCCCATCTACGCTTCGCTCGAGCACATCCCGCGGCGGCTGGTCGAGGCGTCCGAGGACCTGGGCGCGACGCCGGCGCGCACCTTCGCGAGGGTGATCCTGCCGCTCTCGCTGCCAGGAGTGCTGGCAGGCGCGACGTTCGCCTTCGTGCTCAGCCTGGGAGATTTCCTCGCGCCGCTGCTGCTCGGCGGTCCAAGCGGCATCATGATATCGAACGTGGTCGTGAGCCTGTTTGGCGCCGCTTACAACTGGCCGCTTGGCGCGGCGATTTCGCTCTCGATGCTCGTCCTTGTGGTGGTCTTGCTTTCGATCGTGCAGCGCGCCGAGCGGAAACTCAGCTTCGGGTAAACGGCTCCGCCCGAATCACTGGGAACTGAAGGGCCAACGGACCTCATGACTGAAGGACTCAGGACTGACCGGCTGAATGACTCCCGATCCCGCTGGCTGCCCGGCTACGCCGTGCTGGTCTTCGCTTTCCTCTATCTGCCTATCGTTGTACTCATCGTCTATTCGTTCAACGGACAAAGCGTGGGCGGATTCCCGCCGCGCGGCCTGACCACCCACTGGTACCGCGTGCTCGCCTCGGACGACGCGATGTGGGACTCGGTGGTGAACAGCCTGGAAGTGGCGCTCGCGGCGGTCGCGCTGGCGCTCGCCTTCGGACTGCCCGCGGCGCTGGCGCTCGATCGCGTTTCGTTTCCCGGCAAGCAGATCTTCCGCCGCCTGGTCCTGCTGCCGCTGATCCTGCCCGGAATCATCACCGGGCTGTCGCTGCTGATGCTGTTCGTCGCTGCAGGGATGAAGCTGAGTCTTTTGACCATCACCCTCGGACACGGCACGGCGCTCATTTCAGTCGCGACCACCGAACTCTTCGCCGGGCTCCAGGCCCTCGACCGCGCCCAGGAGGAGGCGTCGCTCGATCTCGGCGCCAACTACTGGCAGACGTTCTGGCGCGTGACCCTTCCCAACCTGCGACTGTCGATTGTCGGGGCGGCGCTGCTCATTTTCACGCTCTCGATTGACGAGATCGCCGTCAGCTTCTTTCTGATCGGTCGCTCCAACACCTTGCCGCTCGAAATCTGGTCGCGGCTGCGTCGCGGCATGACGCCCGAGATCAACGCCGTCTCGACGCTGATCTTCGGCTTTTCGCTCGTCACTATTCTGGTGTGGTACCGCCTCCGGGTGCGCGGCCGCGCCCCGGCTGAGGAGATCGCCTGAGGAGAGGGATGAATCCCAACCGTCGTGACTTCATCAAGTTCGTGGTGGCCGGCTCGGTCGCGGCAGGTTGCCCGGTCGACCTCGCGCTGATTGCCGCGCCGCCAGCGCATCAAGCCGGCGACTCGCCTCTGCCTGAAGTGGATGGCGAGCACAACGAAGTCTGCCATCAGGTCCGCGACGGCCATCATTTCGAGCTGCCATCGGTCTCGGCCCGCCACGAGGTGGTGATCGTGGGTGGCGGCGTGAGCGGACTCACCTCCGCTTATCTCCTCGGACACCGCGATTGGCTGCTGCTCGAAAAGGAGCCGCACTGGGGCGGCAATGCCTACCTCGAGGAGTACGAGGGTCAGGCGTTCGCGACGGGCGCGGCCTTCGTGGACACTTCAGAGTCCGCAGCGCTCGAGTTCGCGAAAGAACTCGGCCTCGAGATGCTGCGGGTCGACAACCCGGATCCCTCGATCCTCAAAGGCGAGTTCATCGCCGACACCTGGGGCGCGGGGCTTGACCGTCTTCCTTACCCCGCGAGCGTCCGCGAGAGCTTCAAGAGGTTCCGCAAGGACGTTGCCGCGATCCCGATCAAGGGCCGGGAGCGCGAAGTCGACGCCCAGTCGTTCGCGAAGTACATGGAAGGCTACGCGCCCGAGGTCAAGCTGTGGTGGGACAACTTCGGACCCTCGAACTGGGGCGCGCGCACCGAAGAGACGTCCGCCCTGCTCGGACTGGCCACCGCCAAAGCGGTCGCCGTCGAGAACTATCGCGACGGCCGCGTTACCTGGCCGGGCGGGCTCGGTGCCATCACTCACCGGCTGGCCGAGAAACTCGCGCCCACGCACGCCGCGCAGATGCTGACTGGAACGGCGACCGTCGCGGTGCGCCCGGCGCGCGACGCCGTGGAAGTTACTTACGTCCACGAGGGCCAGGCGAAGACCGTGGCGGCCAGAGCGGTGATCATGGCGACGCCCAAGTTCATCACTTGGCGGCTGGTGGAGGGATTGCCCGCGGCGCAAGTGGACGCTATGAAACAGATGCGCTACATCCCCTATCCGGTCGTCAATCTGGTCTTCGATAAGCCAGCGTTCAACAGGGGTTATGACACTTGGTGTCCGGGCAACACGTTTACCGACTTCATCGTGGCGGACTGGACGCTCCAGCGCAACAAGCCCGACTACCACCCGAAGTCGAATATCCTTACGTTCTACACGCCGCTTCGGCAGGACCAGCGTCCGCTCTTGCTCTTTGAAGATGGCGCGCGCGACGTGGCGGCGCGTGTCCTTACCGACTTCCAGAGGCTCTATCCCGGCTCGAACATCGACCCAGTCGAAGTCCACATCTACCGGCGCGGCCATCCTCTCTATATGTCGACGCCCGGCTGCTATACCCAGGTGCAGCCGTTGGTGCGGCGTCCGGCGGGACGCGTCGTCTTCGCGAACACCGATTCCGAAGGGCCTATCTCCTCAACCAACGAGGGGATCATAGCCGCGCGGCGTGCTGTCCACGAAGCCGAACAGATCCTGGCCGGCTGGCCGCTCGCGGGCCCGCGGTCGTCGAAGTCTCTCTTTGTTTGGGCCTGAAATCGCGCCTCTTTGGCCCGCCGACACGGCGGCGGCGTGGTGTTTGACACTTCTCGATCTGACCCGCTATAATTGCGGCTTCGACTCATCACAGCCGAGGCGACTATCCATGTATGCAATTTTTCGGACGGGCGGCAAGCAGTACAAAGTTTCACCGGGCGACGTGATCCGGGTGGAGAAGCTGGCGGGCGAGCCGGGTTCCGGGGTCGAGTTCAACCACGTGTTTGCGGTGCGCAAGGATACCCTGACGCTGGGGTCACCCCTGGTTGAGAACGCCAAGGTAACCGCGACCATCGTGCGGAACGCGCGCGAGCCCAGAGTGCGGGTGCTGAAGTACAAGCGCAAGAAGCAGTATCGCCGCACCATCGGACATCGCCAGCCTTACACCGAGATCAAGATCCAGGAGATCGTCGCCTGAGTGTCGTGAGTCTGGGAGTCCGGCGTCCGGTGTCGGGGGTCCCAAAGCAAGGACAGGGGATTAACATATGGCACACAAGAAAGGTCTGGGCAGCTCGCGCAATGGGCGCGACTCCAACTCGCAGCGCCTGGGTGTGAAGCGCTTTGACGGGCAGTTCGTCTCGGGCGGGTCAATCATCGTCCGCCAGCGTGGCACCAAGCTGAAGCCCGGCGAGAATGTCGGCCTGGGGAAGGACGACACGCTCTACGCCAAGGTGTCGGGCGTGGTCCGCTTCGAGGACAAGGGCAGCATGGGCCGGTTTGTGAGCATTCTCGTACTTTCGGCCAGCTAGCCCGACGCCATGGCCGGGTAGTTTCCCCGAAAGCAATGATATAGGATTAACCCCCTCACCCGGCGCTGGCGCGCCACCCCTGCGCTGCGCTCACGGCAGGCTCTCTCCCGCAAGGGAAGAGGGACTAGGTTTACTTTACTCTCCCCTCCCCCCTTGCGGGGGAGGGGCCGGGGGTGAGGGGTCGGTGCTCGGACTGGTGTTCTGTCGGAAGCTGAAGCTCCGATCCCCTATAGCCCTGCTCTCCTGTGTTCATTGACGAAGCCAAGATTCACGTAGCGGGCGGTGATGGTGGAAACGGCTGCGTCGCCTTTCGGCGCGAGAAGTTCGTACCACGCGGCGGACCGAGCGGCGGCGACGGCGGACGCGGCGGCAGCGTCTATCTTGCAAGCTCCGAGCATCTCAACACCCTGCTGAAGTTCCGCTACAAGCGCGAATTCGCGGCCGAGCGCGGGCGGCACGGTGAAGGTTCAAACCGGCACGGGCGCGACGGCGACGACTTGGTCATCGAAGTGCCGGTCGGGACGATCGTCTACGACGAAGCGAGTGGCGAAAAGGTCTGGGACTTTAACGCGCCGGGCCAGCGGTTCCTGGCGTCCCAAGGCGGGCGCGGCGGACGCGGCAACGCCCGCTTTGCCACGTCGACGCATCAGGCGCCTCGCAAGGCGGAACAGGGCCGGCCGGGCGAGGTCCGTGACCTCAAGCTCGAGCTCAAGCTGCTGGCCGACGTCGGCCTAGTGGGATTCCCCAACGCCGGGAAATCCACGCTCATCTCCCGCCTCAGCGCCGCGCGTCCCAAGATCGCCGACTATCCCTTTACCACCCTCGAGCCGCACCTGGGTGTGGTGGCGCTCGATCGGGATCGCACGTTCGTGATGGCTGACATCCCCGGGCTCATCGAGGGCGCGCATCTCGGCAAAGGACTGGGCGTCCAGTTCCTGAGGCACATCGAGCGGACGCGCCTGCTTCTCCACCTGATCGATGTCTCAGAGACCGCGAGTCCAGAGGGTGCGGATCCGGCGGAGGACTATCGCGTCCTCAGGGCTGAACTCGAGAGCTTCAGCCCTGCCCTGACGACCAAGCCGATGCTGCTCGTCGCCTCGAAGGTTGATGTGAAAGGCGACGGGCAGCGTCTCGCCGCGCTCCGAAGGTTCGCCAAGCAGCAAGGGAAGCCGCTGTATGAGATCTCCGGGGTCACGGGCGAGGGACTGGAAGACTTGAAGCGCGCGGCATGGCAGGTGCTCGAGCAATTGCCGGCGGCGGGGAGTCTTCCAACCGAAAGCCGAGACGTGGAAAAGGCGGAATAAGGACCAAGGCTTCGACGTTGCGCGGCGTGGACTTCAGCCTTTATCCTTTACACTTCAGGATTGGCGGCATCGCGGTCTGAACTGGCTTATACGTGAACATTGCCCTCTTTGGCGGAACGTTCGACCCCATCCACACGGGGCACCTCCGGGTGGCGAAGGCAGCCGCGGGGCGCTTTGGGCTCGACCGCATCCTGTTTGTGCCCTCGGCGCATCCTCCCCACAAGCAGACCGGCCAACTCACGGCCTTTGGCCATCGCTTTGCCATGGTGGCGTTGGCTTGCGCGGCGGACCAGCGATATCTCCCGTCGCTGCTCGAGGCGCCGACCGCCGACGAGCGGCCGCAGTACTCCGTCCGGACGGTGCGCGCGCTCCGGCGCCGGATTGCGCCACGCGACCGCCTGTTCTTCATCATCGGCGTGGATGCCTTTCTGGACCTGCCTCACTGGCAGGAGCCACGTGCTCTGCTCGACCTGGCGGATTTCATCGTGGTTTCACGTCCCGGCTCCGATGCGGGGAAGATCTGGAGCGTGCTTCCGCCCGAGATGGCATTGCCGGGGCCGCGCGCTCGGACGGGAGGCCTGACGCAGCCCGACACCATCCGGCTGCGCCACAGTAGGCTGCACATCCTGCAGGGCATCGACATGCACGTGGCCTCGCGCGACATCCGCGACATGGTGCGCGCCGGAGGCCGAATCACCGGGCTTGTCCCGGCGGCGGTGGAAAAGTATATTGCCAAGGAGGGCCTGTATCAGGAGGCGGGCCGAGCCAGAAAGCAGTATCAGAGCGGCAAGACGTCGAGTACTGGCTGAGGGGTGAGCGCTGAAAGCGGAGAGCTAACTTCGCCATAATGACACCACATGTCAAGGAAGCGGTCCGGGCAGCTCAGGATCATAAGGCAGTCGAGCTCCGTGTACTGAATCTCAAAGCGGTCAGCGGCTTCACGGATTATTTCCTGATCTGCTCGGGGACTTCGACGCGTCACATGCAGGGGCTCGCCGACGCCATCGCGGAGCACCTGGAGAAGAAAGCCAGCCTCTCGCCCGCGCATATCGAGGGCTATCACGAGGCCCAGTGGATTCTGCTCGATTATCTGGACTTCGTGGTGCACATCTTCTCCGAACAGTCGCGGGAATTCTACGACCTCGAGCGGCTGTGGAAGAAGGCGGAGCACGTCAAAGTGGACTGATCGGCGATCCTCAGTTGGGGAGGCGGTCGCTACCTGAGCCTTTACGCTCTACTCTGGCGCGGATGCGTATCCGGCTGATTGCCGACGGCAAGATTAAGGACGCTGCGCTTCGCGCCCTCGAGGCGGACTACTCGGCGCGCCTCAGGCACTTCACGGAGCTGGTGATTGAGGAGACGCCGCCGGGACGCGGCGCGGGAGCGAAGAGCGGAACGAGGTCAGGCCAGTCAGGCCATTCGGACCGTGGAAGCCCCTCACCGGCCGAGCGCCGGCTGCTCGAGCGCGTCAGCGGCAGCACGACCATCTGCCTGGACGCTGCGGGGCGCGAGTGGACGTCCCAGCAATTTGCCGAGTGGCTGGGCAAGCAAGCGCTCAGTGGGATGCGCGAACTCGCGTTCCTGGTGGGTGGGGCGGAGGGGTTCTCAGCGGCCTTCAAGCAGCAGGCGGACCTCGTACTCGCGCTCTCGCGCATGACGCTGACCCACGATTGGGCGCGAGTGCTGCTGCTCGAACAGATTTACCGCGCGTTCACCATCTTGCGCGGCTATCCCTACGCGCGCTGAGAGGCCAAGTTGCCCGAAGTCCGCAAAGGCCTGATCATCGTTTACACGGGGCCCGGCAAGGGGAAGACGACGGCCGCCCTGGGGGCGGCGTTGCGCGCCGTGGGTCAGGGTTTAAGGGTCCTGATGGTACAATTCATCAAGGGCTCCTGGCACTATGGGGAGCTCGACGCGGCCGCGATGCTCGGCAAGGAGCGCTTCACCATCCTCCCCATGGGACGAGGATTCGTGAAGGTCGGCGAAGAGAAGCCTGACCCGGAGGACGTGCGGCGCGTGGAGGAAGCCTGGCAATTCGCCAGCCAGAAGCTCGTGAGCGGCGAGTACGACCTGGTGATCCTGGACGAGATTAACTATGCCATCAGCTACCGGATGCTCGATCCAGAGAAGGTCGCCCAGGCGCTTCGCGCCAAGCCCGATATGGTGCACGTCATCTTGACCGGCCGCAACGCCCATCCGTCGATCACCGAGCTCGCCGACCTGGTGACCGAGATGCGTGAGGTGAAGCATCCGTATCAGAAGGGCATTCTGGCTCAACGTGGAATTGATTATTAGTGACGCATCATCGAAGAGTGGACACCCTACGGGACGTGTCATCCTGAGGCGGAGCGAAGGATCTCGCTCTGGCTCCGGCACTGCGAGATTCTTCGTCGCTGTGCTCCTCAGAATGACACCCCCGCGACAACTAACCCCTGAGCCCTGATTCTCTATGAAGTGGTTTCGCAAAGACAACAAGCCGCTCGCCGCGCCGCGGGAGAAGCGCGTCCAAACCGAGGGTCTGTGGATCAAGTGTGAGGGCTGCAAGCATATCCTCTGGAAGAAGGACCTGGAGGCGAACCTTCTCTGCTGCCCGAAGTGTGGCCACCACTTCAAGATGGGCTCGCGGCCGCGCCTCGAGATGCTCTTTGACGAGGGCCGCTACACCGAACACGATGCGGGCCTGGCGTCGACCGACCCGCTGAAGTTCGAGGATACCAAGAGCTACGCGCAACGCCTGAAGCATGCCGAGAAAGTGACGGGCCTGAAGGACGCGCTGATCACGGGTGAGGGGACGCTCGAGGGCAAGCGAGTCATCATCTGCGGCATGGAATTCCGGTTCATCGGCGGCTCGATGGGCGCCGTCGTAGGCGAGAAGATCACGCGCGCCATCGACCGCTCGATCGCGCAGAAGCTGCCGCTGGTGGTGGTCTCCTGCTCGGGCGGCGCGCGTATGATGGAGGGCACCATCAGCCTGATGCAGATGGCCAAGATCTCGGCGGCGCTGGCGCGGCTCGATGAGGTCCCCCAGCCGTACCTCTCGGTACTGACCGATCCCACGACGGGCGGCGTCACCGCGAGTTTCGCCATGCTGGGCGACCTGAACATCGCCGAGCCGGGCGCGCTCATCGGTTTTGCCGGACCGCGCGTCATCGAGCAGACCATCCGCCAGAAGCTGCCCGAGGGATTCCAGCGCGCTGAGTTCCTGCTCGCCCACGGTATGCTTGACGCCATTGTCCCGCGCAAGGAGCTGAAGTCATATCTGGCCCAGGCACTGAGCTTCTTGGGGGCGTAGCGTGGGATTGCGAAGCCACGGCGTTGTTGTCCCCCACCCCTGACCCTTGGCTTTGATCCCGGCTCTTATGAATTACGCTGAATGCCTCGCCTATCTCGCTGACCTTGGACACGAACTGCGCGGGGTGAAGTTCGGCTTGGAGCCGATCCAGGCAGTGCTCGAGGCGCTCGACCATCCCGAGCGCGTTTATGCGACGGCGATCGTGGCGGGTACCAACGGCAAGGGGTCGACTTCGGCGATTCTGGCCAGCATTCTCGAGCGCGCGGGATACCGCACCGGGCTCTACACGTCGCCGCATCTTATCCGGGTCAACGAGCGTATCCGGGTGAACGGACGCGAAGTGTCGGACGAGGACTTCGCCCGATCTTTTGGCGAAGTCCGGCAGGCGATCGACCGGCTGCTCGAAGCCAAGTCGCTGGAGCATCGCCCCAGCTTCTTCGAATATCTCACCGCGACGGCCTTCCTGCATTTCTCGAGGTCGCGAGTTGACTTCGCCGTGCTCGAAGTGGGGATGGGCGGGCGGCTCGACGCGACTAACGTGACCGAGCCGCGTGTCGCCGTCATCACCAATGTCGACCTCGACCACATGGAGTTTCTGGGCTCGACACATGCGGCCATCGCGGGCGAGAAAGCAGGCGTCATCAAGCCGCGGCGGCCGGTGGTGTCGGCTTGCGAACATCCGGACGCCGCCGAAGTGGTACGCCGGCGCGCTCTCGAACTCGGCGCAGAGCTTTTGGAACTGCCTCGCTTCGCCACGGTTTCGAACGTCGCAAGTGTCGACGGCCGCGCGACTTTCGACTTGGCGCTCAACGGCCACCGCTTCTCGGGGCTCGAAACGCCCCTGCGCGGCGCCTTCCAGGTAAAGAACGCCATGGCGGCGCTGACGGCGGCGTGCCGCCTGGCGGGAGACGGCTTCGACATTTCGACGCCCGCGATGGTCGAGGGATTGCGCCAGGCGTCCTGGCCGGGCCGGCTGGAAGTGATTGGTGAGCGGCCGCTCGTGGTCGTCGACGGCGCCCACAATCCTGCTGCTGCCCGCGAAGTCGCGACGTTTATCCGCAAGCACTGGGCCGGACGCCGCCTGCGCCTGATCTACGCGTCCATGCGCGACAAAGCTATCGGCGAGATCAGCGAGATTCTCTTCCCGCTGGCTGACGAGGTGTACTTCACGCGTCCGCCGATTGAGCGCGCGGCGACACCGGAAGAGATTCTGGCAGTGACACGCTACCGTCCGCCCCACACGGTGGTCGAGCCTGACCCGGTGCAGGCGCTTACCCTGGCGCGTGAGGCGAGCTCGCCCGACGATGTCGTGCTCGCTTGCGGCTCGCTCTTCCTGGTTGGGGCGCTCTTGAGAGCTATGACGAGTGGGCAGTGACAAGCGACCAGCAGACTGATGGACACTGCTTCGACAGCTCCCGCTAAGAAGGCGGCCGCCGACGAAGGCCTGCGCTACACTCTGAGCTACGCGCGCTCTCTGCTCATCACCAACAACCTTATCTATCTTTACACCGCGCTTTGCGGGACGGCCTCGCTCCTCGGTTCGCTCTTTGACTCGCGCGGGCGCTGGCAACACGGTTGCGCGAGGCTGTGGTCGTCGCTGATTCTGAAGACGAGCGGGGTCCGCGTCAGGGTTGAAGGGCTCGAACACGTCCCGCGCGGCGAAACAGTCATCTTCTGCGCCAATCACCCGAGCGCCATGGACATCCCCATCCTGTTTGTCTACCTTCCCGTGCAGTTCCGCTTTCTCGCCAAGCGCGAGCTCTTTCTGCTCCCGTTCCTCGGGTGGCATCTGCGCCGCTCCGGACACATTGCCGTCGACCGGGGACGTCCGCGCGAGGCGCTCAGGAGCTTCGAGGAGGCGGCGGCGAAAATACGCGCCGGGAGTCCGGTCGTCCTGTTTCCGGAGGGTAGCCGCAGCCGCACGGGGGAGCTAGGACCGTTCAAGGCGGGCACCTTCTACCTGGCAATCCGCGCCGGCGTGCCGGTGATTCCCATCACCCTGAACGGGACGCGCCATGTCCACAAGCCGGATACGTATCACGTCCGCTCAGGCCAGACGGAGATGATCATCCACCCGCCGATCCCGACCGCCGGCCTGAATCCTGAGGATGTGGATAAACTCTCGGCGCTGGTGCGCGAGCGGATTCAGTCGCGACTCGCCGCATCGGCGGACGCTCGTTGATAGCAGGCTGTGGCGAAGCGATGGCTGAGGGCATGGACGGCGAGGCTGAAGCCCTGCCCTTCCGATGTGAGCACGAATGCAGATCAACCTTGAAAACCAAGTGGCCGTCGTGACGGGTGGGTCACGCGGCATTGGCGCGGCCACGGTCAAGTTGATGGCCGCGGCTGGCGCCCAGGTCTTCTTCAGCTACCACCGGGCATCGCGCGCCGCGCTCGGCGTCATACGCGCCTGCCGCGACGCGCCGGGCCAGGCCGCGGCACTGGCCGCTGACGTTTCCAAGCCGGCCGACGCCAAGCGATTGATCGACGTCGCGCTCCGCAAGTCCGGCCGGCTTGACATCCTGGTGGCCAACGCCGGAATCTGGAACGCCAGGCCCGCGCCCATCGAAAGCATGACGGAGTCCGAGTGGGACCGGATGATGGCCGTCAACCTGAAGGGTGTGTACACGGCGATCCATGCTGCCGTACCCCACATGATCCGCCAGCAGCGCGGCCGGATTGTTGTAGTGTCGTCGACGGCGGGGCAGCGCGGCGAAGCGTTCCATACTCATTATGGCGCGAGCAAAGGCGGTGTCATCAGCCTGGTGAAGGGACTGTCGACTGAGCTTGCGCCGCACCGGATTCTGGTGAACTGCGTCGCACCCGGCTGGGTCGCGACTGACATGACGCGATCCGTCATGCGCAACCCGCGAGCGCTCAGGAAAGCGACCGCTCCGATTCCCCTCGGTCGCTTTGCCCGTCCGGAAGAAATCGCCCTGCCCATCTTGTTCCTGGCGTCAGAAATGGCATCGTATATTACGGGTGAAGTGCTGAACGTCAACGGTGGGAACGTGCTGTGCGGATGAGAATCAAGCCAGTGCGGGCTTTCGGGGGCTCGCTCCCACGGCTTCTCGCCCCCTCGCCCGGCGCTGGCGCGCCAACCTCTCCCGAGGGGGGCGAGGGTCGTTAACGGAATTTCCATCATTGGAGGGTGGCAGAGACCGCGGTAACGCCGATGCCGAAACCTATCGCTTCGAGGCGACGAGCCAAAGTGAGTCAATGGCAACGAGTGTGTCGCGCTCTGCCTTTTGCCTTCGGCCTTCTGCTTTTTGCCTTCTGCCTTCCCGTTGTCGCTGCCCAGCAGCCCCAGTCTCAGGGAGCGTCGGCGCCTCCTCCCACGCGTCCTCCCGTCGTCGATCCCAAAGCCCAGGCGCTGCTCGACAAGATTATCAAGGCGCTCGGCGGCCCGGCGTTCATGGGGTTCAAGACGCTGACCACGCGGGGCCGGACGTTCTCCATCGTTGATGAGTCAACGGCCGGCATGGCGCCTTACATCCAGCTCATGGAGTATCCTGACAAGCGCCGCTTCACCTACGGCACCAAGAAGCCGGTGGTCCTCATCAACGACGGCGATCAGGCCTGGGAAGTGGACCAATACGGTACCACCCATCAGTTGCCGGTGCAGGTTCTCCGCTGGAAGGTCTCCAACTACTATAGTTTAGAAAACCTGCTGCGCCTGCGTATCCACGAGCCGGGCGTGCTGATTCAGATGGGTGGGGCCGATTTCGTAGACAACCTTCCGGCGCAGGTCATCGAGATCGTCGACTCAAGGCAGGTCGACATCAAGATTTACGTCAACCGCACGACCTTCCTGCCCCTGCGCATTACTTATTCGGCGCTCAATCCCACGACGCACGAGCAGGACGAGTACGCGGATGATTACTCCGACTTCAAAGAGTTCGATGGCGTCCTGACGCCCATGCACATCGGGCGCTTCATCAACGACGAGCGCGTGGCAGAGAACTTCCGCAACTCCGCCAAGTACAATGAGACTTATCCGCCGGGGACGTTCTCTCCCACCGGCCACTAGCGCCGCTACGGCAATTCCGCCCCCGACGCGCGGCGATAGTGATAGGATGGAAGAGCAGCTTTTATGAAACCGGAAATGCGTGGAACGACGATTCTGGCCGTGCGTCGCGGCGGCCATTTTGCCATGGGCGGTGACGGCCAAGTAACCATGGGCGAGAGTGTGGTCAAGCAGAAGGCACGCAAAATCCGGCGGCTCTACAGCGACAAGATTGTGGCCGGGTTCGCCGGCTCGACCGCCGACGCGCTCTCGCTTTTCTCACGCTTCGAGCAGAAGCTCGAGGAGTATCACGGCAACCTGGCGCGCTCCGTAGTCGAACTGGCCAAGGACTGGCGTACCGACCGGGCGCTGCGGCACCTCGAGGCGCTGCTGCTGGTGGCGGACACCAAGCAGACCTATCTGGTGAGCGGCAACGGCGACGTGATCGAGCCCGACGACGGCATTGTGGCCATCGGCTCGGGCGGGCCGTACGCGCTGGCGGCCGCACGCGCGCTCGCCAAGCACACCCAGCTCAGCGCCAAAGAGATCGTCCAGGAGGCGATGCAGCTTGCAGGACAGATGTGCATCTTCACGAACGATCAAGTTGTGATTGAGGAGTTGCAGTAAGTCCGGAGGCAGAAGTCAGGGACCCGGAAGACTCTGGACTCCTGACTTCGCAGAATTTCTTATGGTCTTCTACCTACCCGAAAGCATCGACACCGCGACCACGCTCGATGAGCTGACGCCGCGCCAGATCGTCGCTGAACTCGACAAGCACGTGGTCGGCCAGGACCGTGCCAAACGCTCGGTTGCCGTGGCGCTGCGCAATCGGATGCGCCGCCAGAAGCTTGCGGAAGAGCTGGCGGATGAAATCCTGCCCAAGAACATCATCATGATCGGGCCCACCGGTATCGGCAAGACCGAAATCGCGCGCCGTCTGGCCCGGCTCACCAATTCACCTTTCCTCAAGGTGGAGGCCTCGCGCTTTACCGAGGTGGGCTACGTCGGCCGCGACGTCGAGTCAATGGTGCGCGACCTGGTCGAGATTTCCATCGACATGGTGCGCGAAGAGAAGGTCGACGAAGTCGCGGAGAAGGCCGAGCAGAACGCCGAGGAACGCATCCTCGATCTGCTCCTGCCTCCGCCCGCGCCCTCGCGCCAGGAACGGCCGCCCTCCGGCGACTCAAACGGCGCGGCCAGCGCGGCGGCCAGCGAGGCCTTCCAGCGCACGCGAGAGAAACTTCGCGCCCAGCTTCGCGAGGGCAAGCTCGACGACCGCCAGGTGGAAGTGGACGTCCGCGAGCGTAGCTTCCCGGCCTTTGAGATTATCTCCTCCCAGGGCATTGAGGAGATGGACATCAACATCAAGGACATCCTGCCCGGACTCTTCGGCCAGCGCGGCGCGAAGAAGCGCAAGATGCGGGTTGCCGACGCCGTGGAGTACCTGATCCAGGAAGAAGAGAGCAAGCTGATTGACATGGATCAGGTTACGCGTACCGCGGTGGGACGCGCCGAGCAGTCGGGGATCATTTTCATCGATGAAATCGACAAGATTGCCGGCCGCGAGCGCGGTCACGGCCCGGACGTCAGCCGCGAGGGGGTGCAGCGCGATATCCTGCCCATCGTGGAGGGGACGACGGTCAACACGCGCTACGGCATGGTGCGCACCGACCACATCCTGTTTATCGCCGCCGGCGCCTTCCACGTCTCCAAGCCCTCGGACCTGATCCCCGAGCTGCAGGGGCGCTTCCCCATCCGCGTCGAGCTGCACTCGCTCAGTGTCGAGGACTTCATTCGTATCCTCAAGGAACCGAAGAGCGCTCTGGTGAAGCAATACACGGCGCTGCTCGAGACCGAAGGCATCAAGCTGCAGTTCACGGACGACGCGCTCGAGGAAATCGCGCGGTTTGCGGCGGTGGTCAACGAGCAGACGGAGAACATCGGCGCGCGGCGCTTGCACACCATCATGGAGAAGCTGCTGGACGAGATTTCCTTCGAGGGCCCCGACCTCAAGCGCAAGAACGTGCGCATCGACGCGGGTTACGTCCAGAAGCAGTTGGCCGACATCGTCAAGAACCAGGACCTCAGCCGGTATATTCTGTGAGTGTTGGCCCGTTGATTCCTCGCCTCGCCAGCTCCCACCGGAAAATCCCAACCGCCTTCGAACGCCCGTCCGCGATGATCATCGTTATCGCAGTGTGTTGTTTCCTCGCTGCTTGCGCGGCACAAGGACCGCCGCAACCGCCGCGTGTCGAGCGGCCCGAGCGCGTCACCGACCTCGCCGTGACGCAGGTGGGCCGTACGCTCGAACTGAGCTTCACTCCACCGGCGCTCGCGACCGACGGCGAACGGTTGTCGAAGCCGCTTGAGATCGAAATCTTCCGCACGGCGACGCCGCCGGGTCAGAAGCCCGCCCCAGCCGTGAGCGCCGAGACTCCGTGGATGACGCTCCAGCCGCGCGACCTCGCTCTGACCGCCCAGGGTGAGAAGGTCCAGGTCCCGAGCGTGTTTTCCGAGCCGGAGTTCAGCCGGGCGGTTGGCTCGACTTTTGTATTCGCGGTCCGCGGGCTCACCCGCGGCTTCAAGCGCCGTTCGATTCCGGCTCAATCGTCGAACGCCGCGCAGGCGGCGCTGCTTGACGTCTCAGCGCCGGTCGAAGGTCTCGAGGGCCAGACGACGGAGCACGCGATCGACCTTCACTGGACGCCACCTCAGCGGGATCTCGCGGGCGGCCCGCTCGCGAACCTGGCCGGCTACCGCCTGTACAAAAGCAAAACCGGTAAGCCGGATTCCTTCGAGCCAGTGGCCGAGACCGCTGACCCTGGCTACCAGGACCACGATTTCGTTTTCGATACGACGTACTTCTACAAAGTGCGGGCAGTGTTCAAGCAGGGTGGGCAGACGGCGGAGAGTGACGACTCAAAGCCCTTCGTGGTGACGCCCCACGACATCTTTCCTCCGGCCACGCCCGCCGGACTTACCGGGATCTACACCGCCGGGGCTGTCGAGCTGATCTGGACGGCCAATACCGAGTCCGACCTCGCCGGGTACAACGTCTACCGTCGCGATGAAACCACCCCTCAGGGCGCGAGTGCGCTCCCGCAAAAGCTCAACCGCGAGCTGGTGGGTACGCCACTCTACCGTGACACGTCGGTCGAGCGCGGTCACCGTTACGCCTACTGGGTAACGGCCGTCGACCTCTCGAAAAACGCGAGTTCGCTTTCAGCCGGTGTTCGAGTGGAAGCCCAGTGAGGGTGGCAGCGCCAGGTGCCGCGGCCTGAATGGTATAATCGGACGGTCCGTGCTCGAAGACTCCAGTCCGGTGAACTCGTGGTGACCCCGTCGATGCGCCTCACCGCGGCGTTGGCCGCCGTGTTGGCCGTAGCCGCCGGCGCTTGGATTGCGAGGCGCGTGGCGCGCGCGCGTCGCAAGTCGCCGGAGGAACTCGAGCGCCTCCGTCGCCTGGACGTGAACCAGCGAGGACGCATCACCACCGGCCAGGTGACCGACCTCGTCGACACCGAGACGGCGGGCCGGGCCAATCATCTGGTCGTCTATCAATACGAGCTGGCAGGCGTCACTTATGAGGCGTCGCAGGACTTGACGACGCTCCCCGACGCGTGGACGCTGGCGACGCGGGCGCTCGGCGAAATCGTGAGCGTGAAGTACAATCCAAGGACGCCAACGAATTCCATCGTCGCCTGCGAGATTTGGTGTGGTCTCAAAGCGAGAAATTGAAGGCTCCTGATCCCTGAGGACCCCCGGCCTCCTTCTTCCATGACGCTGCAGGAAAAACTCGACGAACTCCGCCGGCGCCAGAACCAGGCGGAAGCCGGAGGCGGCGAAGAGCGCGTCGCCCGCCAACATGCCGAGGGAAAGCTCTCCGCGCGCGAACGGATCGAGTTGCTGTTTGACGAGGGCACGTTCGAGGAGCTCGACAAGCTCGTGGAGCATACGTGCACCGATTTCGGCATGGCCGAGCAGCGCATCCCGGGCGACGGCGTGGTCACCGGCTACGGCCGCATCCACGGCCGGATGGTCTATGCCTTCGCGCAGGACTTCACCGTGTTTGGCGGCTCGCTGAGCGAAGCCAATGCCGGCAAGATCATCAAGATCATGGATCTGGCGATGAAGGTGGGCGCGCCCATCATCGGCCTCAACGACTCGGGCGGGGCGCGCATCCAGGAGGGCGTCGCCTCGCTGGCTGGCTACGCCGACATCTTCCTGCGGAACACGCTCGCCTCGGGTGTGGTGCCGCAGATCTCCGCCATCATGGGACCGTGTGCGGGCGGCGCCGTCTATTCTCCCGCCATCACTGACTTCACGGTGATGGTCGAGAAGTCGAGTTACATGTTCGTAACCGGACCCGACGTCATCAAGACGGTGATGCACGAGGACGTGACCAAGGAGGCGCTGGGCGGGCCCATGACCCACAACGCGACCAGCGGCGTCGCGCACTTCATCGCCCGCGATGATCCCGACGCGCTGGCGCTCGTCCGCGAACTGCTCTCTTTCATGCCCCAGAACAACCGCGAAGACCCGCCGCGCGTCGAGTGCGCCGATCGTGTTGATCGCACCGACGAGACGCTCGACCGCGTGGTGCCAACCGAGTCCGACAAGCCTTACGACATCAAGGACGTCATCCAGCGCGTCGTCGACGACGGCTACCTGCTCGAAGTGCACGAGCACTTCGCCAGGAACATCGTGGTGGGCTTCGCGCGGCTGGGCGGGGAGAGCGTGGGCATCGTCGCCAACCAGCCTGCCGTGCTTGCCGGCTGCCTCGACATCAACGCCTCGGTGAAGGGCGCGCGCTTCGTACGCTTCTGCGACGCTTTCAACATCCCGCTCGTCACCTTCGAAGACGTCCCCGGTTTTCTCCCCGGCACTGAGCAGGAGTTCGGGGGAATCATCCGGCACGGCGCGAAACTGCTGTTCGCCTTCGCCGAGGCTACGGTACCGAAACTGACGGTGATCACCCGCAAGGCCTATGGCGGCGCCTACTGCGTGATGGCGTCAAAGCACATCCGCACCGACATCAACTTCGCGTATCCCACGGCGGAGATCGCCGTCATGGGTCCCGAAGGCGCGGTCAGCATCGTCTACCGGCGTGAGCTACAAAAGGCCGATGACCCCGAAAAGACGCGAAGCCAGAAGGTGGAGGAGTTCCGCGAGCGCTTTGCCAATCCCTACATCGCCGCCGAGCGCGGTTACATCGATGCCGTCATCGAGCCGCGCGACACTCGCCCCAAACTGATTGCTGCGTTGCGCATGCTCGCAAACAAGTGCGACGTGAATCCGCCCAAGAAGCACGGGAATATTCCCTTGTGAGATAGAGTGCAGCGTTTGTTGACACCTCGCCGAACCCCGTGCTAGATTGTTGGTTTTAGAGTCCCTGTACGTTTCTCTCGTGCACTGCTGACCGCTGCAAAATGGGTGATCTCCTACGCCAGCTAGCGCACCTCTTTGTCCAAACCATCCCCACGGTGGTCTTCGTCTTCTTTCTCCTGATCATTCTGGACCGGCTGTTCTTCCGGCCTATCACTCGGGTGCTCAAGCAGCGCGAGGAGGCCACGGCAGGAGCGCTGGCGCGGGCGCGCGAGCTCGCGGCGGCATCCGAAGCCAAGTCACGCGAGTACGAAGCGTCGTTCCAGGCGGCGCGCCAGGAGGTTTACCGGCAGCGCGAGGCTGACCGGCGCGCCGCGATGGCCGACCGCGAGGAGCGGATTCACAAGGCGCGCGGGGAGTCGGAAGCCTCTGTAAAAGCCGCGCTCGCCGATCTGGCCACGCAGGCCGGGGCGACCCGCCAGGAGTTGAGCGTCAAGACGCAGGCCCTCGGCCAGGAGATCGCCGAGTCCATTCTGAGTGAGGCGGCCCCGTCCGGCCAGGAAGGGCGTGTTTGATCTCGAGAATTCCCATTCACAGGACGATACCGGTGTTGCCGCTCGCGGGCGTCTGCGTGCTGATTTCGGGTGCGAGCTTGGGTGCCGCGCGAGTGCAGCAGACGTGGTCCGCGCGAGCCGACCGGACGAGCTGTATGAGCCCGACCGCGAGTGTCCTCGGCGCTATGACCGCCTTGTCGGCCGCAAGCTACGCTTCGACGGCGCCGGAAAGCTCCGAAGGCGAGCCGAAGTCGAACCACGAGGGTCTCTACAAGCTCATCAATTTCGTGATTCTTGTCGGCGCCCTGGGGTATCTGCTGCGCAAGCCGCTGGCTGACTTCTTCGCGCAGCGCTCGGACGCGATCCGCAAGAGCTTGGACGAAGGCCGGCGAGCGCTCGAAGCATCGCAGGCGCAGCTTCGGGCCATCGAAGAGAAGCTGCGCGGCCTGGAGGACGAAATCGCGCGGTTCAAGGCCGAGTCGGCGAAGGATATGGAGGCGGAACGCGAGCGCCTGCGCCAGGCGGCTGCCGCCGAGGCGGAGCGGATGCTCGAGTTTGCGCGAGCGCAAATTGCGAGCGCAACGCGAGCCGCCAAGCTCGAACTCAAAGCGTACGCCGCACGTCAAGCCGTAGACATCGCGGAGCAGACCATCCGGCAGCGGCTCGACGAAGCCGGAGGCCACGCGCTCGTCCAGCGCTTCGTGCGAGAAGTGGATCGCAAGCCGAATTAGGCCGAGACGCGTCCCGTGTGGCCTTTGAGCCTGACTGAGAGAAGAAAATGGCGATTGCCGTTGCCAATCGATATGCGCGCGCCCTGGCGGACGTCATCGGGAGCCAACGGGGTGATTATCGCCAAACGCTTCGTGAACTCGAAGACTTCGCCGCCGCCTACCGGCAAAGTCTCGAACTGCGCGAGGTTTTTGAAACGCCGGCGCTGCCGCTCGAGGAGAAGCTCAAGGTCCTCGAGGCCATCACCGCGCGCCTCACGACTTCGCCGGTCACGCTGAACTTCCTGCGCGTACTCGCGACGCACTATCGCATGGCGATGCTGCAGGAAATGTGCCAGGCTTTTCATCGAATCTCGAACGAGCGGATGGGCGTGGTGGCGGTGAAAATCACCTCCGCCGGCGAGTTGATCGAAGGTGAACGGCAGGCGTTGCGGGCGCGTTTCGCCGAGCTCACGAGCAAGCAGGTGGAGTTCGACTTTCACCTCGACCAGGGACTCGTGGGAGGCCTCGTGGCGCAGATCGGCAGCACCGTGTACGACGGAAGCGTCCGCGGCCAGCTCGATCGCATCCGCCAGCGACTGAGCGAGCCGTAAAGCGCCGGGCCGGCGCACCATCGCGCCGTCGATCGCTGCGACCGCAAGACTCTAGCGACGGGAGTTGGAGAGTATGCCAGAAATCAAGGCCGACGAAATCACCCGGATCATTCGTGAGCAGATCGAGAACTTTGACCGCAGCGTGTCGGTGAGTGAAGTAGGCACCGTCATCTCCGTCGGTGACGGCGTGGCGCGAATCCACGGCCTCGACAAGGTGATGGCGGGCGAACTGCTCGAGCTTCCCCACGAGGCGGCCGGACTGGCGTTGAATCTCGAAGAAGACCAGGTTAGCGCGGTGCTGCTCGGCGACTACACGCTGATCAAAGAGGGCGACATCGTCAAGCGCACCGGCCGCATCATGTCGGTGCCGGTGGGCGAAGAGCTGATCGGACGCGTGGTCGACTCGCTCGGGCGCCCCATCGACGAGAAGGGTCCCATCGCGACGAGCCAGTTTATGCCGGTCGAGCGCCTCGCGCCCGGCGTGGTCGACCGCATGCCGGTCCGTGAGCCCCTGCAGACGGGCATCAAGGCCATCGACGCCATGATCCCCATCGGGCGCGGGCAGCGCGAGCTGATCATCGGCGATCGCCAGACCGGGAAAACCGCCATCGCCATCGACGCCATCCTCAACCAGCGCGACGGCGACGTGATCTGCATCTACGTGGCCATCGGCCAGAAACGCTCGACGGTGGCGCAGGTGGTGAAGACGCTCGAAGAGTACGATGCCATGAAGTACAGCATTGTGGTGGGCGCGAGCTCCTCGTATCCCGCGCCCATGCAGTATCTGGCTCCTTATGCGGGCTGCGCCATGGGCGAGTACTTCCGCGACCGCGGCCGTCACGTGCTCTGCATCTACGACGACCTCTCCAAGCACGCCGTCGCTTATCGCGAAATCTCGCTGCTGCTGCGCCGGCCGCCGGGCCGCGAGGCTTATCCCGGCGACGTGTTCTACCTGCACTCGCGCCTGCTCGAACGCGCCGCCAAGCTCAACAAGGAGCTGGGAGGCGGATCGCTCACCGCGCTGCCCATCATCGAGACCCAGGCGGGAGACGTTTCAGCTTACATTCCGACCAACGTCATTTCGATTACCGACGGCCAGATCTACCTCGAGTCCGACCTGTTCCACTCGGGCATTCGCCCCGCCGTCAACGTGGGCATCTCGGTGTCGCGCGTGGGCGGCAACGCGCAGATCAAAGCGATGAAGCAGGTGGCGGGTTCGCTCCGGCTTGACATGGCGCAGTACCGCGACCTCGCCGCTTTCGCGCAGTTCGGCAGTGACCTCGACAAGACCACCCAGGCCCAGCTCAACCGCGGCCGCCGGCTCACCGAGGTCCTGAAGCAGGACCAATACAGCCCTTTGCCAGTTGAGAAGCAGGTCGCCATCATCTTTGCCGGAACCAGCGGTTATCTCGACGACTTGGCGGTCGAGGACTGCCTGGCCTTCGAGCAGGGCCTTCACGACTTCATGGACTCGGCTTACCCGGGCGTGGGCAAGAAGATGGTGGAGAAGAAGCAGCTTGACGACTCCCTGCGCGCCGAGCTACGCAAAGTGCTGGACGAGTTCAAGGCCAAGTTCGTGGCGGAGCGCAAGGCCTCGACGGCCCGAGCGTCGTGATCTTGCCCTCGCATTCTGCCTCAAAATGTACCGGCCTTCAGTTTGAACCATGCCCAACGTCCTCGACATCCGGCGTCGCATCCGCTCGGTGAAGAACACGCAGCAGATTACCCGCGCCATGAAGATGGTGGCGGCCGCGCGGCTGAGGCGTGCACAGGAGCACGTTCTCGGCGCGCGCCCCTATGCCGACCAGATGCTGACCGTGCTCGCGAGCGTCGCGGCGCGCATCGAAGCCGGCGAACGGGCCGCCCATCCATTGCTCGCCCGGCGGCCTATCAAGAAGATCCTGCTGGTGCTCATCACCGCGGACCGCGGGTTGGCCGGAGCTTTCAACGCCAACCTGATTCGCGCCGCGCAATACTATATCGGCGCCCACCGCGACCAGGAGGTCTTGCTGATCGCCGTCGGACGGAAGGGTCGCGACTTCTTCCGCAAACGCCCGGTCGATATGATCGGCGACTACCCCAACGTGGTGGGCCGAGGGCTGGATTTCTCCCACGCGCAGGAGATCGCCCGCCGGGTCATCGAGGCCTACGCCGATGGAACGGTGGATGCGGTGGATTTCATCTACAACGAATTCAAGTCGATCATGACCCAGCGAGTGAGGGTCGAGCGGTATCTGCCCGTCAAACCGTTCGAGCCGGCGCAGGGCGAGCCGCTGGTTGATTACCTCTACGAGCAGCCGCCCGCCGAGATCTTTGCGGCTTTGATGCCTCGTTATGTCGAGGCCGAGGTCTTCCGGGCGCTGCTCGAATCGCAGGCGGCGGAGTTCGCGGCAAAAATGACCGCCATGGACGCGGCGACCAACAACGCCGGTGAGCTCATCGACACGCTGACGCTTAACCTCAATCGGGTACGCCAGGCGGCCATCACCAGGGAGATTATCGAGATCGTGAGCGGAGCGTCCGCGCAGTAGGACCGAAGCCAAGTTGCGGTGAGGGACCTCTCACCCGGCCTTCGGCCACCCTCTGCCCAGGGGAGAGGGCTAGGCTAGGCGTGGAGTAGTAAGAAAGATTGCTTCAGACAGTCATGGTAAGAAGGTGAATATGGAAACGACCAAGGTTGGCAAAGTCGTCGAAGTCATCGGGCCGGTGGCGGTAGTTGCGTTCGAGAGCGGACATCTCCCGCCCATCTTCAACGCGGTGCGGATCACTTCCGAGGGATTCGACGTCCCGCAGCCGCTGGACGTGATTGCCGAAGTCGAGCAGCACTTGGGCGAAGGACGGGTGAAGTGCGTCGCCATGCAGCCGACGGAAGGCATGGTGCGCGGCATGAAGGCCATCGACACCGGCGGTCCCATCAGCGTGCCAGTAGGTCCCGCGGTGCTCGGCCGGGTCATGAACGTGATCGGTGAGCCGGTCGACAAGCTGGGTCCGATTGTCTCCGACACGCACATGCCCATCCACCGGCAAGCCCCCACGCTCGAAGAGCAGAACACCAACCTCGAGATGTTCGAGACGGGCTTGAAGGTGATCGACCTGATCGAGCCTTACCTGAAGGGTGGGAAGACGGGACTCTTCGGCGGCGCGGGCGTCGGCAAGACCGTCATCATCCAGGAGCTCATCAACAACGTCGCCATGAAACACGGCGGCGTCTCGGTCTTCGCCGGGGTGGGCGAGCGGACGCGCGAGGGCAACGACCTCTGGATCGAGTTCACGGAGGCCGGCGTCATCACGCCGGGGAATCCTGAGAAATCGAAGGCGGCGCTGATCTATGGCCAGATGACCGAGCCGCCCGGCGCGCGGCTGCGCGTCGGCTTGACAGGCCTGACCGTGGCGGAGTACTTCCGTGATGTGAGCGGCCAGGACGTGCTCCTGTTCATCGACAACATTTTCCGTTTCACCCAGGCGGGCTCCGAAGTCTCGGCGCTGCTCGGACGCATGCCCTCCGCCGTCGGCTATCAGCCCAACCTCTCAACCGAGATGGGCGAGCTCCAGGAGCGCATTACCTCGACCAAGAAAGGCTCGATCACTTCCGTGCAGGCGATTTATGTTCCTGCCGACGACCTGACCGACCCCGCGCCGGCGACGGCGTTTGCCCACCTCGACGCCACCACCGTGCTCTCGCGGCAGATCGTCGAGCTGGGGATTTATCCCGCCGTCGATCCCCTGGCCTCCACCTCACGCGTCCTCGACCCGCGCATCGTGGGCGAAGAGCACTACAACGTGGCGCGCGCCGTCAAGGCAATTCTGCAGAAGTACAAAGACTTGCAGGACATCATCGCCATCCTGGGGATGGACGAGCTTTCGGACGACGACAAGATCACCGTGGGGCGGGCGCGCAAGATTCAGAAGTTCATGTCGCAACCCTTCTTCGTGGCGCAGCAATTCACCGGCCTCGAGGGCAAGTACGTGAAGCTCGAGGACACCATTCGCAGCTTCAAGGAGTTGGTTGAGGGCAAGCACGATGACGTGCCCGAGCAGGCGTTCTATATGGTGGGGACGATTGAGGACGCGCTGGAGAAGGCGGGACGGTTGAAGGAAGAACAAGCGGCCTGAGAACCGTGACCAGTGACGAGTGACCACAGCACTCTCAAAGCATAGGTGACGGGTGGCGCATACATCGGTTGTTGATGTATGCGAACCGGCGCACACCTGCTGAGCGTTGATTGAACGATGGCGGAAAGTCTACCGACGCGGATACAACTCGAACTGGTAACGCCGGAGCGCGCCGTGATACACGGCTCGGTGATCGACGTGACGCTGCCCGGCAAGAGCGGCTACCTCGGGATCCTGCCGGGCCATGCGCCCCTGCTCACCGAACTCAAGGCGGGCGAGCTTTCCTACACGGAGGACGTCGTCACGCACTACCTTGCGGTGAGCTGGGGATTTGCTGAAGTGCTGTCCGATCGCGTCATCGTGCTGGTGCAGGCTTCCGAACGCGCCGAGGAGATCGACGTGGAGCGCGCGCAGCAGTCGCGACAGCGCGCCGAGGAACTACTCAAACGCGTGAGCGACGCCCAGGTCGATCGTGAGCGCGCCCAGGCTGCCCTCGAACGCGCCATGGCGCGGCTCGAAGTCGCGGAGAAAGCCAGGGCATCCGCAGGTAGTTCACACTAGCCGGAAAGCAGAGGTTACAAGGCAACCGTGAAGCTTCGCATGTTCACGATGACGTATTGTCCAGACTGCTGGCGTGCCAAGTCGTTCCTGAAATCGCGCCGAGTGGCTTACGAGGAGATCAACATCGAGGAGACGCCAGGCGCCGCCGAGTTCGTGGTCGCCGCGAACCACGGCAAACGTCGCGTGCCCACCTTCGAGTTCGACGGCCGCACCTTCCACTGTTCGCCTTACGATCCTTCCAAGCTCGCATCCGAACTGGGACTTGACTCGCGGCTCAAGTCGGCCCGGTGAGATTCCCGCCGTGGCCGGGGCGTCGCATCGAATCGGCCGCTACTCCTCGAGCTTGTGGCGATACTTCCGCGGCCGGCGGTTCGCTTCCAGCACTTTCTTACGCAGCCGAATGGACTCGGGCGTCACTTCCACGTATTCGTCTTCGGCAATGAATTCAATCGCCTCCTCGAGGTTCAGCGGGTGGATGGGGACTAGCCTGATAGCCTCGTCGGCGACGGAGGCGCGCATGTTGGTCTGCTTCTTCTCCTTGACGGCGTTCACGTCCATGTCGTCCCAGCGGGCGCTCTGGCCGATCAGCATGCCCTCGAACACCTCGATGCCGGGACCGACAAACAGCTCGCCGCGTTCCTGCAGATTGTAAAGCGCGTAGCTGGTGGTGCGGCCGGGGCGATCGGCCACCAGCGCACCCGTCAGGCGCAAGGGCATGTCGCCCTGCCAGTCCGTATAGCCGTCGAAGAGTGTATTCATTACTGCCGTGCCGCGGGTCAAGCGCAAGATCTGGCTCCGCAGGCCAATGAGTCCTCGCGAGGGGATGGAAAACTCCAGGCGCACGCGTCCCGTACCCGACGTCCCGTGGCTGACCACTTTGGTGTTTACCCCTTTTCTCACGCCTACTTCCTGCATCAGCAGGCCGACGAATTCCTGCGGAACGTCGATAATCAGTTGCTCCACCGGCTCCTGCAATTTGCCGTCGGTGGTGCGCGTCACGATCTCCGGCTTGCCGACCATCAGCTCATAGCCCTCGCGCCGCATCATTTCGATGAGGATGGCAAGCTGCAGTTCGCCCCGGCCGAGCACTTTGAAGGAGTCGGTGTTATCCATTTCCTCGACGCGGATGGAGACGTTGGTCAGCAACTCCTTATCGAGCCGCTCGCGCAAGTGGCGCGACGTGACGTAAGTTCCCTCGCGGCCGGAGAAGGGCGACGTATTCACCGTGAACACCATGGAGATGGTCGGCTCGTCGATGGGAATGCGCTTGAGGGGGAGCGGCGTTTCGACGCTGGTCACCGTCTCGCCGATGGTGATGCCCTCGACTCCCGCGATGGCCACGATGTCTCCCGCCTCGGCCTCGTTCAGATCCGTTCGCTCGAGGCCTTCGAAGCCGTAAAGCTTGGTGATGCGCGTTTTCTGAGTGCTGCCGTCGAGCTTCACCACTGCCACTTCATCGCCGCGCTTGAGCTTGCCGGAGAAGATGCGTCCCAGCGCCAGCCGGCCGTGATAATCGCTGTAGTCAAGATTGGCGACGAGCAATTGAAGAGTGGCAGCGGCGTCCCCGTCTGGAGCGGGAATCGTCTGGAGGATGGAATCGAAAAGGGGCTGAAGGCTCTCGGACGCGTCCTCGAGCGATGTTCGGGCCACGCCGCGCCGCGCGATGGCGTAGAGAATCGGAAACTCGAGCTGGTCTTCATTGGCGCCGAGGTCGATAAACAGGTCGTAGACCTCGTTCACAACTTCCTGGGGCCGCGCGTCGGCGCGGTCAATCTTGTTGATGACCACGATCTGGGGAAGCTCGGCCTCCAGCGCCTTCCGCAGCACGTAGCGCGTCTGGGGCAGCGGTCCCTCACTCGCGTCCACCAGCAGCAGGACGCCGTCCACCATCTTCAACGCCCGCTCCACTTCGCCGCCGAAGTCGCTGTGGCCGGGTGTGTCCACGATGTTGATTCGGACGCCGTGGTAGGTGATGGCGGTGTTTTTGGCGAGGATGGTGATGCCGCGCTCGCGCTCGAGCTCGTTCGAGTCCATCACGCGCTCGATCACTTCCTCGTTGGCCTTGAAGATGCCGCTCTGCCGGAGCATGGCGTCGACGAGCGTGGTCTTACCGTGGTCGACGTGCGCGATGATGGCGATGTTGCGGACGTTCGGATTCATTGAGGGCTTCCTGGGCTTGCTTCACAGCCCGCCGGACCTCCTTAACCTTTGTACCACGTTTCCTCTTCGTGCGGGGTCAGCGCGGCGGGCGGAGCTGCGCGAGGCTGCCGCAGCCCCTCGGCTCCCCAGCAGTCTGGAGAGAAGATTACGGCTGCGATTCCTCGAGCCCGTGTTGAAGCTGACGCTGGTAGGAAGCTTCGTCAAAGTGGCCTTGTGACTCAGCGATTAGCCCGTCAACACCAATCTTCCATTCCTCGAACCCGCTGATGCGCACCCGCCGCCCGGTCCCGCCCGGCCCGGTGTTGGTCCCGGCGAGCGTCCAATGGTAAACGGCGCGGTCGCCCTGAATAACGACGTCGTCCAGAATCACCTCCAGGTCCGGGAAGGCGGTCATGAATCCCTCGGCAACCTCGCTGATGGCCCTCCGTCCCACCGCCGGGGCGGCGCCGTTGACGCTGAGCGAGCCATTCGGTGAGTAGAACGCGGCCACGCCCGCCGGGTCTTTGCCACACCACGCCGCGGTATAACGCGTGGCAAAATCCCGCAACTGCGCCGGTTCAATAATTTTCATCAGCTTCTCTCCTGGCCGGAGCATCCGAACCTCGTCTTCGAGAACCGGGCGGACTACCGCCTACCGGCACGGCGACCAGCGAAGGGTCCTGCGACCCGGCGTGATATCGCTAAAATTGGGTCACGCAGTCATGCCTACCGAACAAGAGTAACACTCCAAAATAAACTCATGGAGACAGATGAGACGGATGAGACGGATGAGACTGAATATTGAGACTGAATATTTTGTTGGGACCGTGCGCAAATGGGCTGCCATGCATTCCCTTGGGTTGTGCTGTTGGACACCCCCGGTGACGCAGTAGAATGGCCCTCGTCGGCAAAGATGTGAGAGACCAGCAGTTCCGCCAGCAAATGATGATCTATGCGGCCTACCGCATTTCGCCGGAGGTGGGCCCAAGCTTGCGAAGATGTGGTAAGAAGCGAAAACCAACCAAGAAGGAACACGGCCGACTCTAACAGTTTGTTGGACAACGTCCGAAGCCTTGTCATTCCGAGCGAAGCGAGGAATCTCGCTCTGAATAGAAAGGACTTACGAGATTCCCCGCCGCCTTTGGTTCCTCGCAATGACCATCCGCGACGCGTCTTTCAGCAACCTGCTAGAAGCTCATCAAGAAACACGCAGGGACCCCAGGATTCCGAGGGACATCTACACGGGCCTCCAGCTCGTGCAGGTGTGCTGGTGTGAAACAGGCAGTTATTGTTTATTCGTTTTGCATTCGACGAGATAGGCAGCGGAGTTTCCCTCGAACGTCAACTCCGTATTCATCCCAATTGACCAGACTGGCCCCGCCGCTCGAAAATACTGGGTTAATCCTAGAAGTTCAAGAGGTAATGATGCCTATCCGAGTGCTGTTGGCGGATGACCACCAGTTGGTTCGTCAGGGTTTGAAACTGCTCCTCGAACGGGAGGGATTCGAAGTAGTGGCGGAGGCGTCCGACGGGCTCGAGGCAGTGCGGCTCGCCCAGGAGCACCATCCCAACGTGTCAGTGATGGACTTGGCGATGCCGCTGCTCAATGGGCTCGATGCGGTGCACGAAATTCAGCGGGTCTCACCCGAGACCAAGACCATCATCCTCACGATGCTGACGGAGAACCATTACGTTTTGGATGCCCTCAAAGCCGGCGCCAAAGGGTTCGTCAGAAAGACCCACGCGACCGAGGAGCTTGCGCATGCGATCCACGAGGCGGCGCGGGGACACACTTACCTCAGTCCCGAGATCTCCGAGACCGTGGTCGAGTCTTACCAGGACAAAGTCGACGCGCGCCCTGATCCCCTGAGCCCTCGCGAACGGCAGGTGTTGCAATTGATCGCGGAGGGGAAAAGCACCAAGGAAGTGGCGAGTTTCCTGAGCATCAGCGTCAAGACGGCCGAGACTCATCGCACCCGAACCATGCAAAAGTTGAATATCCATGAAACCGCGGGGTTGGTGCGTTACGCTGTCCGCCGGGGTCTGATCCAGGTCTGAACGTGGCACGTCGCTGGGTTGTGCACTTTGAAAGAGGCGCAACTCGGTAGCTAATGAGCTTCTTTATTCCCTCTTGACGATGAGCAGGCGGAAAAGCGGGCTGCTCATCTCTCGACGAGCCGAGGCTCATCTCAGGCAGCTTGCCCGAATTCGGAAACCTCTTCCATTCCCACCAAAAACCACCGCTCAACTCCTGGCCTCGGTCCCTCCCGAACCTCATAAGTGAGACGAAAGCAGGCTGCCCTCAAGAGACCGGTGGCTGTAGCGGATTGTGGTAATGACTTCGTGGCGCATAGGAGTAAACCTAGATTCGAGGAGAACGCCCGACGCCTTTCGTTTAGTACCCGCCATTGGGCGGCGTGTTCGCACTCGTGCCGCCTGCTCCCTCGACCGCATCCAGGCCCGCGGCGCAGGCCACTTCCGACCAGGACGGCCCGAGTGGGGCTCGCGTCAAGTCGGTCATCGATTGGTCGCAGCGCGAACTGATCAAAGCGGTCCCTGAACTCAAGAAACTCGTGCCACCCAAGAACGCGGAAGAGGGCAACGAACTGCTGCCCGTGATTCTGGCGCGGGTGGGCGCGGCGGTGAAGGCCTTTTTCCAGGATTTCCCCAACACCACCTCGGTTGAGCGCATCCGCACCGACCGGTTGAACAGCGATGGAAGCGTGATGAGCCATATCGACCAGCAGTTCAACTACCTGGCTTTGGCCTGCAGCAACAAGAATCAGATCGGCCTTAACGAGTATCGGACGGATGCGAGTGGCGCGATCGCTGAGCCGGGCGGCGGTCTGGTCACCAAAGGGTTTGCTTCGATGGCCATTCACTTTCATCCCGTCTATCAAGCGGATTCCATCTTTCGTTACCTGGGAAGAGAGCGAGTCGACGGGCGCGACGCCTATGTGGTCGCCTTCGCGCAGCGGCCGGGGGTAGCCCGTGTCGCGGGACAGATCAGTGTTCCCGGAAGGTCTCTTGTAGTCCAAGTCCAGGGGATCGCCTGGATCGATCCCGACAGTTTCCAGATCATCCGGCTGCACACCGACCTGTTGCCACGGCTCGAAAACATCGGCCTGAAGCGCCAGAGCACCGAGATCGCGTATGGCGAGGTCCAGTTCACCCAGCTCCACTCGGCACTCTGGTTGCCGGCCAAAGTGACCGTAACACTTGACTGGCGCGGCGATGTCTTCCGCAACCGGCACCAGTACTCTAATTTCAAGCTGTTCGCAGTCGAAACAGAACAAAGCCCGAAGAGCCCGAGACCCCAGGATCGCTGAAGCGGTCGCAGCGACAAAAGGCTTGCGTCCCTTCCGGGCAAAGAGCATGCTTGCGCGATGGGCAGCGCGGTGAGTCAGTGTCGCGCCGTTGAACGGAGGCTCGGTAATGGTCCCTCGAAAGTTACCCTCATGGATCCTTTCGGTCCTCGGAGCTATCCTCGCGGTCTCTCCGGCGCGGCCACAGGCCCCCGTCGGCGCTGTAGCCGGGGACCGCGCTCCTTTCGGTGAGCTCCGCAACATTGAAAAACAGGACTGGCACGTCTTCGGGCGGGTTACCAGCCTGGATGGCGAACCCATCGCCGGCGCCAAGGTGCGCGCTGACGTCGGCGGCGGAACCAGCTCGGTAAAGATGCTCGATACGGACCTGCAAGGCAATTTCCGGACGGACTTCTCGCTCGACGCCCAACAGTACTCTCGCCTTAGCGTGAAACTGACGGTCATTAAACCGGGATATCTTGACGCACACGAGAGTGTGGACTTCGGCTCGAGCGACAAGACCTGGGAGATCGACCTGATGATGCGGTCCCGGACCGGGGATCCCGATCAACTCTCGGCGGAAAGCCTGGTCGCGGCGCTCGCTCCTCGACTTCGTACTTCGGCGAGGGGCCTCGCGTCCGGCTCTGCTCGCAAGGACTACGAGCGCGGCGTGGCGGAGTTCCTTGACGGGCAAGAGCCGCTCCGCGCGGCGCAGACGCTTAACAAGGTGGTGCAGCGTCAGCCTGATTGTCTCGACTGCCGGACGCTTTTGGGGCTGGCCTGGCTCGAGGCTGGGAGTCTGACCAGCGCGGAACGGCAGTTTGGCGAAGCCGCCAAACTCGACGCTTCCGCTCAGACTCAGGCGCGCCGGCCGGAACCGCTGATTATCCTCGGCGTGCTCGAGTCCTGGCGTCGGCAGGATAAGAAAGCCGCCGGATTCTTCACCGAAGCTCTCAAGATCGCGCCCGATGATCCGCTGGCGCTCCAGGAACTCGGTCGCGCGGCGATCTTCCAACAGAGTTGGGAAGCCGCTGACGATATTCTCGGCCAGGCTATCAAAGCTGGCGCCTCCTCTGAGGCCCGCTTGATGCGCGCCCGCGCGCTGCTCGAAGAAGGCGATGCGGACGCCGCCAGCGCGGACATGAAGGTTTACCTCAACGGGCGAGAGCCCAAAGAGCTGCCTTTGGCGGCGCGAACCCTTTACACGGAGCTTGGCGACCGCCTGCAACTGTTGGAATACGGCAAGGTGAAGTCCGTGGTCAGCCAGCCGCTCGCCGACCTCGAGCACGCCATGCCGGAGCTGCGGGGCATCGCGCCGGCGTCCAGCCAGGACGCGCTGCCGGCGATTCTCCAACACGTGGGAGCGGACGTGCAGGCGTTCTTCAGCCAGTTCCCCAACACCATTTCGGTGGAGCAGACACATCAGGAAAAGCTGGGGCGCAATGGCAAGGTGGCCGACTCTTTGGACCAGAAGTTTCATTATCTGCTGCTGGCGCATCCTGAGAAATGGGGGCTGGGACTCGAGGAGTATCGCGCCGATGAGAAAGGCGCAAGGACGGCGCTTACAGGACTCCAAGGCGGATTCATGCTGACGGCCGGTTTCGCCTCGGCCTCGCTGCTTTTTCACCCCGCCTATCAATCAGGAGCCACGTTCCGTTACCTCGGCCGGCAAACCATCGACGGCCGCGAGACCGACGTCGTGGCTTTCGCGCAGAAGCCCGACAAAGCCAAGATCATGGGGCGCTTCAACACCGACGAGGCGACAGTCCTGACCTTGACCCAGGGATTGGCCTGGATCGACCCGGCCAACTACCAGATCGTGCGTATGCGCACCGACCTTCTCAAGGCTGCGTCCAAGGTTCGCCTCGAGCGGCAGACGACGGAAATCCACTTCGATCAGGTCCGGTTCAAAGAGATCCCATCACCGCTGTGGCTGCCGCGCGAAGTGGTGGTGACGGTTCAATGGAAGGGGAAGACTTTCCGGAATCTCCACGAGTACTCGAACTTCAAGCTCTTCAACGTTGAGACGCAGGAGAAACACAAGACTGCCGCACTGTTTTCAGGAAGCCCGAGAGCCTGAAAAAGGCTTGCTATACAGGAATCAAGCTGGGCTTGCGTACCGCGTCTTCGGAGGGCAGCGTAACCTCACGGTGTGGCGCGTTCCAATCACGGGCCCCGCTGCCGGACGAGTTGAAGGCAATCGACCGTGACTCGATGCCCCGTCGCGCGAAGCAGTCCTGGACGGCCTTGACGGCTTCGGGTCGCAACTCCCGATCGACGATCCCAACCGCCGGACCCGACCCACACAGGAAAATCGAAACACCCGGCACGCAAGTGCTCAATGCCTCCGCCAGTCCCGGTACATCCTTGTCGCGCGTCGAAGCGAAGGGTGTATCGAGCGCCTTGAAGTGCGGGATGATCACGTCCATGACGAAGTCTTCTGGCACGGACCGCGTTGTCCCGCCGTTCGCCGTCGACACCAGTCCGCCCAGCCAGGCAGCGCGAACGTTTTCGAGCCGCGACTCGTGTGCGGCAGCAAGCTCGAAGAGCTGCTTCTCGTCCAGATTCAGATGATGCAAACGATCCGCAGCAATCAGCCCGGCCAGTACTGAGGCGGCGCTTGATCCCAGTCCGACCCCAACCGGCACCGCGCTGTAGATCTCGAGATCGGCGCCGCTGAACTCGAGTCCGTTGCTCGCCAGGGCCGATTCCAGCGCGCGCACCACCAGATTCGACGCGTCGCGCGGCACGCGCTCACCGTTTTCTCCAAAGTAGCGAATGTGCACATGGCCGTCGGTGCGTGGCGTGACCTTCACGTTTAAGGATCCGTCGAGCGCCACCGTCGCCGCGTTCACACCACCGAAATTTCCCACCGTCGCCGGCACCCGGATTTGAACCGCTCGTTTGATCATGATGAACTCCCTGCCCAACCAACCTTCACGCCTGGCGAGAACAGAGCCTTCGCTCGGAAAGTGCTGGTTGGGCTTGGACAAAAGAATATCCATCTCAGTCTAGGGGAGTCTGGACGCCAAGTACAATCGGAAGTTTTTATAGGTGGGATAAGAAAACCCAAACGCTCTCGACCCTAGCGCAGCAACTCCTCCAGGCGTACGGCTTGGTCGGTTTTCTCATCGCGGTATTTGATGATAACCGGCGTGTAGAGCGAAATGCCCAGTTCCTTGCCGCGCCCCTTAGTGACCGCGCGCGCTCCCGGCACCACGACCGCACCGGGAGGGATCCTAAGCGGCTTGACGGTATCGCCCGCTTCGCGGCGATAAACAGCGTCGCGCACCAGATCGTAAACAGGAGTCGAGCCCGTTAATACCGTCCCGGCGGCGAGTACCGCACCCGCGCCTACGATGGCGCCTTCATAGACGCCGCAGTTGCCGCCCACGAGCACATCGTCCTCGATGATCACCGGCAGCGCGCCCACCGGCTCGAGCACGCCGCCGATCTGCGCCGCCGCCGACAAGTGTACGCGCCTGCCGATCTGCGCGCAGGAACCGACGAGCGCGTGCGAGTCAATCAGCGTGCCCTCGTCGACATACGCGCCGACGTTCACGTACATGGGCGGCATGCACACCACGCCTTTGCCCATGTAGCAGCCGTCGCGAATCGAGGACCCGCCGGGTACCACGCGGATGTTCTGGTCGGCAGGGATACGCTTCAAGGGATAGGTGCTCTTGTCGCGGAACTGAAAGCCGTCGGGCGCCATTTCGACGATGCGTCCGATGCGAAACCCGAGCAGCATACCCTTCTTGACCCAAGCATTCACCTTCCAGCCCGTCGGTGAACTCGGGTCGGGCTCGGCGGCTCGCACGCGTCCGTCGTTGAGCGCCGCCTTCAGCTCGTCGAAGGCCCGGAAGTACTCGTCGCCATAGTGATCGGTATGGCGCGCGAAGAGTTCTTCGATAGTCGCTGGAAGATTCATCGGTCAGTTTGGAGTGTCACGCTTTCTGCGCCTGGAGCAGCCCTTGCGCCGTCAGGGTCTTCTCAAGTTTCGCCCGGTTCTCCGGCTTCATCGGAACCATCGGCAAGCGGTACACCTCCTCGATCATGCCCATCATAGCGAGCGCCGCCTTGACGGGGATGGGGTTAGTCTCGATGAAGTTCGCCTGCATGAGCGGCAGCAGTTGCGCGTTGAGCCGGCGCGCCTCGTCGAACTTGCTGTCGAGGCAGAGGTGGACGAGCCGCGTCATGGCGCCGGGGATTTCGTTCGACGCGACGGAAATCACGCCTACTCCGCCCGCCGCCATGAGGGGCAGCGTAAAGGCGTCGTCGCCAGAGAGCACCGAGAAGCCGGGTTCGACTGCGGCGAGGACTTCCATCTGCTGGACGATGCTTCCTGACGCTTCCTTGATGCCGATGATGTTCGGAACCTTGGAGAGCCGCGCCACCGTGGCGGGCTCGATATTCGAGGAGGTGCGGCTGGGAACGTTATAGAGAATCACCGGCAGGTCAGTCGACTCAGCGATCGCCTTGAAGTGCTGGTAAAGCCCTTCCTGAGTCGGCTTGTTGTAGTAGGGCGCCACCGAGAGAATGGCCTGGACGCCCAGGCGTTCGACCTCCTCGGCAAGTTCGCTTACCTTCTTGGTGCTATTGCCACTCACGCCAGCGACGATGGGTACTTTGCCTGCCGCTTCCTGCATGACGATGCGGATGACGCCCAGGTACTCGCCGTGCTCCAGCGTCGGCGTCTCGCCCGTCGTCCCGCAGGGTACCAGGAAGTCGATCCCCTCGCGTAGCTGGAACTGGACGAGCCGGCGTAGCGCGGCTTCATCGATCGAGCCGTCACGCTTGAAGGGCGTCACCAAGGCCGTGCCGCAGCCACGAATGGAGAGAGTCATGGGACCTCCTTCCGTAAGTGGTAATCAAATAACGTGCTTATTATCAACCAGATAGCATGTCGGCAAAAATATAAGCTCCGTGTTTTCAATAGGATATAAAGATACACATCCGCTCAAGAAACACTTCTGTTGATTCTAAGCAACTTCTTCGGTTCGTTCCTTGATTTTTCGCACTTTCTTCTTCTCTCCGGCAGCTATAGCGCGGCGCAGTGGCGAACGCCGCCACTACGCAGGCAATTTCTCCCGTAGCGCCTCTTCAAAAGTGAATAGTCCCTTCCTGCCTACGACCCAACGAGCCGCGTACAAGGCTCCTTCGGCGAAGCCCAGGCGGCTGCGCGCCGTATGCCGGATGATCACCGTGTCAGCTTCAGAGTCGAACCCCAGCTCGTGAGTGCCTGGAATGTATCCGGCGCGGACGCTCGCGACGGAAACTCGCCTGCCAGACAACTCGGACTCGACCACTCGCTGGAGCTCGAGGGCGGTGCCTGAGGGTGCGTCCTTCTTGGCGCTATGGTGGGCCTCAGTGACGTACGGCTCATACATGGCGAAGTCCCGGAAGCTTGCTGCGGCGGCGCGCGCCAGCCGGTAGAAGAGCTGCACGCCAATGGAGAAATTCGCCGCGTAAACCATACCAGCGCCGCCCGACTCGACGACCTTGCGGACCTCGTCGAGCCGAGCGCCCCAGCCCGTTGTGCCCACCACCAGGTTGCAGCCGAGCGCGGCGACGCGGCGGATGTTCTCGACCACGACGGCCGGGGTGGTGAAGTCGATCGCCACGTCGATGCCGCGAAAGTTCTCGGGGTTGATACCCGAGCCGTCGCGGTTCTCTTCGATGTCGAGCTTCAGGCGGACGTCGAAGCCGCGTTGCGGAGCGAGTTGAGCGATCGTCCGGCCCATCTTGCCGTAGCCCAGCAAGGCGATGTTCAGCGTCCGCATCTTAGTCGAGATACCCTTCTGACTTCATCAACTCCGCATTGAGCAGGGCCGCGCCCGCCGCACCGCGAATGGTGTTGTGCGAGAGCACCGTGTACTTGAACTGGAGCACCGGGCAGGACCGGACGCGTCCGATGACCGTCGACATGCCGTCTCCGGCGTTGACGTCGAACTTGGGCTGCGGGCGGTCCTTTTCGTCACGCACCACGATAGGATGCGCGGGCGCAGAGGGCAGTTTGCGCTCCTGCGGCAGGGCGCGGAAAGCCCGCCAGACCTGCAGCAAGTCTTCGAGGCGCGCGTCGGACTTGAGCGCCACCGAGACGGACTCCATGTGGCCGTCCTCGACCAATACGCGATTACAATGCGCGCTGATGGCAAATTCTCCCGGATGAACGTCGCCGTCGGAGAGTTTGCCGAGCAGCTTGTGCGTCTCGCGCTCGACCTTCTCCTCTTCGCCGTCGATGTAGGGGATCACGTTGCCCAGGATGTCGAGCGTGGGTACGCCAGGGTATCCGGCGCCGGAGACGGCCTGCATGCTGGTTACGAGGACCTTGTCCAGGCCGAACGCCTGCTCGAGCGGCGCGAGCGATATCACCAGACCGACGGTGGTGCAGTTCGGGTTGGTCACGATCATCCCCTTCCAGCCGCGTTCATGCCGCTGGCGCCGGATGAGCGCCAGATGGTCGGGGTTGACCTCGGGAATCAGCAAAGGGACGTCCGGGTCCATGCGGTGATTCGAGGAATTCGAGACCACCACGTGGCCGGCGCGCGCAAAGACCTGCTCGACCTCGCCCGCGACCTTCGAGTCGAGGGATGAAAAGAGCAACAGCGGAATCTGACCCTTGTGCGGCTCATCAGGCTTGCACTCGTCGACCATCATCTCGCGCGCTGCGGCGGGCATCGATTCGCGCAGTCGCCACGAACACGCCTCGGCGTAGGTTTTTCCCGCCGAGCGGTCCGAGGCCGCGAGCCATGCCAGTTCGAACCACGGGTGACGCTCGAGCAGACTCACAAAGCGCTGCCCGACCATTCCGGTCGCTCCCAGAATTCCAACTTCAAGCTTCTTCATTGGTATTCCCTCGGTTCATGCTATTCCCTCGGTTCATGCTATCGATTTTTCAGTTCGCGCACCAGCCGGCAGTACAAGTCCACGGCGCGGACCAAGTCCGCTTTGCGCACGCATTCGTTTTCGGTATGCGCCACGCGGATCGAGCCGGGACCGAGCAGCAAGGGACGCCCCCATCTTCCGAGCGACGGCAGGTCCGTGGTAAAGGCGACGACGGCGGTCTCGAAACCGTCGAGCTTCTCCATGTGGAGCGCCGGAGTCTGGCGCACAAACTCGTAGTCGCAGCGGCCCTGGACGATTCGCTCGAGCTGTTGCCGCAGGCCGCTTGCGCCGTTCACCGTGCGGAAGAGGATTTGCGCCTGCGCTTCATCGGGGATGACGTTGGCAGCGCGGCCGCCTGAAATCAACCCGATATTGGCCGTCGAAGGTCCGAGGACCGGGTCCGTGGGCAGCGGCAGGCGGCGAACCTCCTCGAGGATGTCGAGCAGCTTCTCGATCGCCGATTCTCCGAACTGGGGATAGGCCGAGTGGGCCATCCGACCTCGCGTTCGGAGGTCGAGACACAGGATGCCTTTGCTCGCGACGGCCAGCCGGTTCTCCGTGGGTTCACCGTTGATGATGTACTTCGAGCCGCGCGCCTGGGCATTGGCGGCACGTGCGCCGTCACTTACCGTTTCTTCGCCGACCAGAAACAGCAGCGCGAAGTCGTGGACCCCCTCGGCGCGGAGCCGCTCCGCCGCCACCACCTGGCTGGCGATGATTCCTTTCGCGTCGCACGATCCCCGCCCGTAGATGAACTCGTCGTCCTCGCGGGCGGGGAAGAACGGCGGCACGGTGTCGAGGTGCGTACTGAGCACTACCTCGGGGCTGCCGCACGTCGCGAGGACGTTGGCGCGCCCGGCCGGACCTTCGTCCAAGACCGGTATCCGTTCTACGTCGAATCCGCGCGCCGCCAAATGCTGGCTCGCGAAGTCCGCGCAAGCCCGCTCGTTGCCGGTCACCGACTCGATGTTGACCAGCGCCTTGGTCAGCTCGCAGAGGTCCATCCTCAGAACGTTAGCATAAAGCGCGGTCGACGGGTACGGGTTGCGAGTCCGAGGGGACGGGGAACTGCGAAGAGGACTCCCTGGTATCCGCCGCGGGCGGAGTCACCTCTCGGGTTGATACCACTCGGGCGAGGGGCCAACGGCGCTTTCGATCTCAGGAACGAAGCTGCGGTCCAATTCGCGCACTATCGCTCCGAGATTCTCGACGATCTTCTGCCAGCGGTCCGCGTCACCAATAGGGTATTGCGAGTGGACCAGCGCGTTTGCGGATACTGGAATCGAAAGCAACGCCTTGAATCCCAGACCCCAAACGCGGAACATGGCAATGACTTTATGGCCCCAGGTGCCCACGTCGAGGTGTAGTTCCACCGTCAGATTCTCCGCCGTGCGCCGCCGCAAAGTGAACGTTCCGGATTCGCTACGGCAGGTGTAGCCCATGGGTTTGAACACACGCTCGAGCGCCGGCTTCCTCGGTCCGGAGGTCACGCCTGGGCCCGCGTCCCGATAGGCCTCGGCGCCGGGCGCCGGAAGAAGATGCGGCGGCGCGGCCCGCTCCACAATCTCCTGGAGCCGCGCACGGTAGTCCGCCGTAATGGCCTGAACAGCGCGCGCCGCCTCCGGATTGGCGCTGGCGATCATCGTGCCCGTGGGCATACGCACTCCGGGCACGGGGCCCGCCGCGGCCTCGCTGGTCGCGCTCCAAAGCGGCGCCTGCACCGTGCGCCGTACTTTGCCGCACTGCGCGAGCACCGCCGTGACCGCCGCGGGAGGCGACGGCAGTTTCTTGCTGGCGGGGTCGGCCTCCACCAGCGTGCAGGCCGACAGTGAGCGGTTTCGCCCGTTGACCCACCAGTTATCGGTCGCGAGAATTCCCGACATCATTTCCGCCGAGGGCGCGGCTTCGGCCGCAGGGATCAACTCGCCGAATTCAGCCGAGTGAAAGTGAATGGCGATGTTGTGGAACGGGAAAGACCTGGGAACGCCGCTCGAAATCGCGTGCAGGGTGGCGAAGGGCACAGCCTCACCTGCTGCCGGTGATAACGGCCCGTTGGAAATCCGGCGCGCTCCCGCAATGCCCGGCATGGGCGAAGCGGAGGTGACGAATCGTTCGAGCTCAGGATGGCGCTTCAAAACGCGGTCGACGCTTGAAACGTGTCCCGGCAACGCCCCTACGAGCGAGCCCAGACCCAATGCGGACAGAGACGGCGCGTCGCCAAAGTTGAAGCGAATGACGGGCTCGCCCAGACCCGCACCCGAAAAGGCCTGGTAGACCCGTTGCAGCATTTCGGCGAGCGGTTCTTTCCGGCTGGCCGCGAACGTGGTGAGCAGAGCGACTCGCATGGATACTCTCCCTATCTCGCGGAGGCTGACGAACATTCTGCGCGAGCCTGCGCGCAAAGGGCCAACCGCCGGTCATTCGATCAGTATAATCCAGTGCGGGCGATTGGCACCCGACTCTGCTTGAAGCCCTGTGCGGGAGCCATAGTAATCGTCCGGCCCAGGCCGCAAACTGACCACTACCAGTTTTTGTGGCGCCAGGCCGGGAATTGTGCTAATATAATGGCGCAGTTTGTTAGTTTTTTGTAATTCCGACAGGTCCTTGGGAACAGCCACAGAAGCAAGAAGTGCTGTTAGCTTTTGTGACCCGCGGTGTTACATCGGATCGTCGGGTCTCGCCCGCCGTTGCCGTAACCCACAAATTGCCAATTCAACGATAAAGGATGTTTGCAGAAAATGAAGGAAACAGGAACAGTCAAGTGGTTTAACGCAGCCAAAGGTTACGGGTTTATCCGTCGCGAAAGCGGTGACGACGTTTTCGTGCACTTTTCAGCCATTCAGGGAGAGGGATACCGCTCTCTGGAAGAGGGTGCGAAAGTGAGCTTTGAGGTCCGTAAAGGACCCAAGGGACTGCAGGCAGACAACGTCGAGCGAGTCTAGTTCGCCTGGGGGCGGCCCGCAAGGGTCGCCTCCTTGCTCCGAGACCTGATTTAGAGCCTTACTTAGATATCCTGACTTAGATATCCTGCCGAAATATTGTCGGTGCGACCAAAGTTAGGAAGGGTTGGTATTCTGTGGAGCGGCGCCGAATCCGGGTGGGGAGCTTAGTTGTTGAAAGCAGTTACCCTGCCAGGTGACGAGTCATCAAGGAGGGAAAACCCATGAACTTCAAAGCTGGTCAGTACATCCGACATTCCAAATACGGAAATGGTACGATCGTCGAGCGCGATGACGACCGCACCGTCGTGGATTTTGACACCGCGGGCATGAAGAAGTTCGTGACCTCTTTGGCCTCCTTCGAAGCTGCGGAAGGTGAAGCCCCCAAAAAGAAGCGCAGCGTCAAGCGGCGCGCCAAGGCCGTTGCGTCCGCGTCCGCCTAGCCCTGTCCAGACCTCTTGCCGTCTCTTCAACTATATTGTATCGAACTCCGCACGGCCTTATTGCGGCCGCGCGGGTTCGTGTCGCAACTCGACGGATCGCCGATTCCGCGTACCCCTCAGGATGCATGCTCTGGCTACTGCTGCTTCTTGAGGATGGCGGTCATATTTTCGTCGACGGCGATCTGGTGGTAAAAGTCCTTCAGTTGCGTGAGCCGATCTTTGGGGACGAGCACCTCTTTGACTTCGTAGACACGGGTGTAGTGCAAGGTGTCGCCGTTCAGCTCAACCTTGCTTTTATAAGCGGCGACGCCGGCGTCGAGAGTGGTCGGCCGGGGCAGGCCGTCGAGCTTGTAACCGCTGGGGATCTGGATGTCCACCAGGTCGCTTTGCAAGGTTGCCGCCTGGAACTCTACGGGGTATTGACGCTCCTTCTTATCGAACCGCATCTCTTCCTTTGAGCCCAGAACGCGTGGCCGGATGAGCAGAAGGTCACCCGCTTCTTGCGCGTAGCCATTGGCGGCGAAGCGGTAGGTGAGCACCGGATGGGTTCCCAGGTCATCCAGGCCGTCCAGCTTGTAGCCCAGCAACGTGAACCCGCCCAGGAAGCTTGCGAGGAAGTCCTCGGTAGCCTTCCGGCGCTCCGCGTCGGGCAGGCTCAGCAGCCGGGCGCGCAGCTCGGCGGCCGGCTCACCCCATCGGATTTCGGTGACGTCACCCGACAGGGTGCCGTCGGGCGCGAGGGAAAGTCGCGCCGAGCGATACAAGCGATTCAGCGACGGCGGGAGCAGCGGCAATTTGACGAGCTGGCCGCCGTCATCCGTCACCAGCAGCCCGTCGTTCGCCTGAAGCGCCGAGGGCAAGTCGCCGAGGGGGACGTAGGGGTCGGTGGGGTCGAAGAAGAGAAGGCGCCCGAGCGGGGAATGGTTGTCGAGCGCATAAAGACCTCCCGCGTCAGCGTCGGGCGGGATCCGGATGGCCAGAATGACGTGATCAAATTCGGTGGCGGTCGGGAAATCGCGAGCCACCACGCCGCGATCCACGTTGACGAGCACGTAATACGATTGAATTCCCGCCTGTGTCAGCATGGTGCTGAGTAGGGTGGCCTTGTCTTTGCAGTCGCCGTAGTGGTTGGAGAAGATGTCCTGCGCCTCATGCGGCCGAAAACCGCCAATGCCAATCTCGATCGCCACATAACGGATGTCGCGCTGCACGAACTCGCCAAGCGCGCGAATCTTATCGATAGGGGTCGTGGCATGAGCTGTGAGCTCCGCCACCTTCTGCTTGATCTGTGGTGACGGATTGCGACTCTGGGCGGCAAGTTGCGCGTACCAACGCCCCACGTCCTGCCAGGAAGCGAGCTTGGCTGCGCCGGAGACGCCATTGCGAGAAAAATAGCTGACGCCCAGCCGTCCCGCCACGGAACGCCATGGGGGCATGTCGGGCTCGTCCTCAATGGCGGGTACGTTGTCCACTTCCCAGGCCCAGCCGTCGTTCCCGATTGCGGAGGGCTGTTGGGCGGGATGGTTCAACCAGAATGAGTCGTATTCCCAGCCTGCGGGCAGGTGCAGCTCAAACCGCGCGCGTCGCACCGGAATCCGCTCTTGGAAATCCCAAGTATCCTGCAGGATGAACGGCCGGCGCTTGCGCTCGTATTCATAGCCAATTACGTTATGCGGATCAGCCGCGGGGATTTTGATTACCTTGGTTTTTGTGTCGTCGTAAAGCAACTCGGCGGTGAATCCCGTCTCCACCGCGTCCCTTTCTTTTACCTCGTAATCCTTGCCGCTTTCCGGGATGCACCACGCCTTGAGATAGGTCAGGCGAGTCTCACTATCAAAGGGGACTGCAACATAGCCGAGCTCTCTGCCCTCGGGGCGGAGAATCTTGATCGCCCTACGGTAACGCGTCCTGATGTCGCCCTTGCTCGTGACGGTAGTGACTTGCTCGCTGAATAGCACCACCGCCCTGGCGTCGTCAGGATACTTCGGCAACGTCGCTTGGGCCGCGGTGCGTAGCCAGTCCGGAGTGGCGGCAGAACCGAGTGCGGCGGCTGCCGCGAAAACGGCTAACAGGGCGGCGCCTGACTTTAGCCGTGCAATCCACCAGAACGTCAGCCATCCTCTGGTCCCAGCCGGTCTAAACCCTGGAGCTACCCTATTGGACACTGCCCGCGCGCACGGACGAAACGGATTGGAAAACCATTTGGGTCGCATCGGCTTGCCTCACAGCGCTTAAGAAACCACGCAGTTCCCCATAGTACTGGGGCGGAATCAGTCCCTGTTGCAACATGAAATGACGCTGGATGTGCACCGCGGCCCCCTGGTTCTCCACGGTCAACAGATACCGGCCAAACTGTGTAACCTGGCTCTTCTCACCCGGCACGCTTTCCACGCGCATCGTTTTGGGAAGATGCAGGGTGAAGTCATCCACTTCCTCATAGGGGTAGGTAATGTAGACCGGCAGGGTACGACGCGCGCTCTGGAGCAGGTACTTGACCTCGCCCGGAAACGGGATCGCCGGATAGAGCAGCCGATTGACCCCCACGGGCATCGATCCTTCCGTCTCCACGGAGAATTCAGCCTTGAGGGGCTGATCGCCGTTGCTCCATCCTGACGTCTCGCCCAGCATTACGGTGGCGCCCGATGGGAACCAGCGCTTCACCTCATCTTCCCAATCTTTGCGGCGGCCGGTGTTGTCCTTCTCCCGGCTGGCCAGCCGGCGCTCAAGAGCGTCTTGACCTGTGAACGAGAGTTCGAACTTGCCCTTCGCCCCTCCATCATCCGTAATCGTTAAGTCAGCCTTACGGGAGATGATCGTGTCGGAGCTGGGCGAAGGAGGGACCTTGATCTCTGAGGCGCCATCCTTGTCGAGCCGGTATCCCTGTGTGGTAGCCTCCTGCCACGGCACCAAGCCATAAGGGCAGAAGCGCGTGGCGGGATCGAAGAACCGGTCCTTACCGTCGAGATGTACGACTACGAGGTCGGCGGAAAGTTGGGACCAGTCCAGCAGGCTGGGATTGAAGAATCGCTCGTTGCGTTGTGCCACGTATGCCATCGCGGCGTCGAATCCCGCGGCGCGCGCCATACCCACGAAGACTTCATTGATTTCGTTGCCCCAGCCAAAACCGTGCTTGAGTACCTCGGAGGCGGTCCGATTCTCAGTTAGCTTCTCGCGTTTTTCTTCCTCCTCGGTTTTCTGGGACTCAAAGCTGAGATTCCTGAGCTGTTGCACGCGGGCATAGATCTTGCGCAGCTTGGCGTCGGCGGAATCTGAGTTTTCGACTACTGAAGCAACTTCTTTACTGAAACTCTTATCTTTGCCGATGAACTGTTCCACGGCTTTGGCGCGCTTGTCACCCATATCCTGCCAATACCACTTCGTATCCCTGGCGTCTTTGGGCGCTCCCTTGAATACGTAGAAAAATTCCACCCGGCTTTTCAGAAGATACTCGGGCGGAATGTAATCCTCGGCCTGGAAACCAGGGACGTCGATGGCGTCGTACTCGACAACGCCGTTTTGAATCGCCGGCGGAGTCTTGCCTGGGAGGTTGGCCCACGTCCAGCTCAGTCCGAAATTAGGGATGGGCCTGAAAGAGAAGTGCGCCCTCTTGGTGAAGAGTTCGTCCTGAATAATCCAGCGCGCCGTGAGTTCGGGGCTGAGTTTGGAGAAGATGTAAGCCGCGTCCGGACTCGTCAAAATCCAATCTTCTATCCTGTTCCACTGACTCGTATAGCTGTATTCAATGATGCTGCCCACTTGAACGTCAGGAAGCGTAAATGTCTTCGCCAGGAAGCGTACGCCACGCGTCTTGACCACTTCTTTCTCGTAAACCGTGCCATCGAAATCCGCCACGTGGCCGTCCGGATGCAACGTCCGGGCTTCGACGTTCCCGATGCGGACGCGCCCTTTCTCGAAAGAGATGCTGACATCGCCGTATTTCTTGCCGTCTTCCTTCAGAATCTTGATGCGGTAAAAGTTCTTGGTGAAGGCCATCTTGTCGTCGGTGTCTGTTTCCCGGTAAAGGATGATGGCCGAGGCGCCGGGATTGGCGGCATCGTCCGTCAGCGCCCAATCCGCCTTCGAGATTTCGGGTTTTTCCTGCGCCGACACTTTTCCCGCCACAGCCATGCCCACGACCAGCAAGACCAGGGAGGCCAGAACGCTTCCGCGTACCATCGTCCTCTCCTTTCAACGGCAGCGAGGGCCCCAGAGGTCGAACGCCCGGAACGCCCGCTCGCGCTGTCGCGGACGAATGAACATGAGTTGGTGAAGCTCGGGTTTGCGATTGACTACGGCGAGAACATACATCAAATTAACGCGTTTCGCAATAGAAGGTATGACATCAACCTTGAGGTGCACTCAGCCGTGGCCCGCGCCTTCCAAGACTGAGCTCTTAACTTTGACCCGTGTAACCCATCGGCGCGACGCGTATCGCCAGCCAAGCGCTCGCTCACTCACCTCCTCGCGTTGATTCGTCCTGACCCCTTCGATATACTCCAAATTGGAATGAAACCCTCTCCGCTTGCGAGCGAACTCACGCGGATTCTCGGTTCTGACGCAGTTTTGTGGCGGCCCGGCGACCTGATGCTCTACGAGTACGACGCGCTGTCGGCCCGGCGTCCGCCCGACGTCGTGGTGTTTCCCACCACCACCCAACACGTGGTCGAGATCGTCAACCTCGCGGCGCGGGAGAAGATTCCGGTGATTGCGCGCGGCGCGGGCACGGGGCTTTCCGGCGGCGCGGTGGTTACGGAAGGCGGGATCGTCGTCTCCTTCGCGCGCATGAAGAAGATCGTTGAGATCGACCTCGAGAACGAACGCGCGCGGGTGCAGCCCGGCGTGGTGAATCTCGACCTCTCGCTCGCCGTCGCCGACCACGGATACTACTTCGTTCCTGACCCTTCCAGCCAGAAGGCCTGCACCATCGGCGGCAACGTCGCCGAGAACTCGGGCGGGCCACACACCCTGGCCTACGGCGTGACCACCAACCACGTGCTGGGACTTGAAGCCGTGCTCCCCGACGGCCAGGTGATCCATACCGGCGCCTACGGGACCGGGTCCGGCGCTCGCCCCGGCTATGACGTGACCGGCTTGCTGGTGGGCTCCGAGGGCACGATGGCCATCGTCACGGAGATCACCGTGCGGCTTACGCGCCGGCCCGAGGCGGCGAAGACGATGCTCGCGATTTACTCCGCCGTCGCGGATGCGACCCGGACGGTGGCCGCCATCACCGCGCGCGGCATTACGCCTGCGGCGCTTGAGATGATGGACGGCTTCACGCTGCGCGCCGTGGAAGCGGCGACCCACGCCGGCTACCCCATGGACTCGGCGGCCGTCCTGCTGATTGAAGTCGAGGGACTCCGCGAAGCCGTCGAAGAGCAGGCGGATGAAATCGAGGCCGTCTGCCGCGAGTCTCACGCCCGCGAGGTGCGGCGCGCGCGCACGCGCGAGGAGAGCGACCTGTTGTGGAAGGGGCGCAAGAATGCTTTCGGAGCCCTGGGCCGCATCAGCCCGTCATACTACGTGCAGGACGGCGTTATCCCGCGCACCCGCCTGCCCGAGATGCTCGAGTACATTGCCGACGTTGGACGCCGCCACCGACTGGTGATTGGTAACATCTTCCACGCCGGCGATGGCAACTTGCATCCCCTGCTGATGTTCGACAATCGCGACCCCGAGCAGTCGCGGCGAGTACTCCACGCCGCGAGTGAAATCATGGCCAAGTGCGTGGAGATGGGCGGGTCGCTCACCGGCGAGCACGGCGTGGGCATCGAGAAGAACGAACTCATGCCGCTGCTCTTCTCGGCCGACGACCTCGACGCCATGCGCCGGCTCAAGGACGTGTTCAATCCCGCGGGGCTGCTCAATCCCGGCAAGGTGCTGCCGACGGGCAAGATGTGCGGCGAACTGCGCATCCAGGTGAGCTCAGGCGCGGCAGCGTGAGCCGATTGCGGCAGCGGCGTCAGGGTACGGATTCATCCGTGCCGCAAGGAGCACCATCCCCTCATCCCTTTCCTCCTCTCGAACGAGGCGGCCCGACGAGGTGAGGGAAGCAGGTAACACTGTGGCCACCGCCGTCCAATCCGTGCATTCCGAGTTCGCAACGATCGTGGGGGACTCGTGCGTCATCACCGACCCTGCCGTCTGCCAGACCCACGCCGTCGATGGCCTCGCGCCAAGTGCCGTCGTCTACCCGCAGTCCGCCGAACAGGTGGCCGCGGTGCTCAAGTGCGCTGCCGAGCACGACCTTGCCGTCATCCCGAGCCGCAACCTGACGAAGATCGCGACGGGCAATCGGCCGCGCCGCTATGACGTCGCGCTCTCGCTGAAAGACCTGAATCGCGTCTGGTATTACGAGCCCGCGGACTTGGTAGTCAGCGTCGAGCCGGGGATGAAGTTCGGAGACCTCCAGCATCTTCTCGCCCGCCACCGGCTTTGGCTGCCTCTGGATCCGGCGGGCGACGCGCGCGCCAGCCTGGGCGGAATCCTGGCGGCGAATTCCTCAGGACCCCTGCGCCCGCATTACGGAACGCCGCGCGATATGGTGCTGGGAATGAAGATTGCGACCACCGAGGGTAAGGTCATCAAGACCGGCGGGCGCGTAGTCAAGAACGTGACGGGTTACGACATCTCGAAACTCATGATCGGCTCGTACGGGACGCTCGGTGTCATTGTCGAGGCGAGCTTCAAGCTGTACCCGATTCCCGCCGGCCGCGCGACGTTGGTGCTCGCGGCCGGGACGCTCGAGCAGGCCCGCGAGTTGCGCCGTGCCATCCAGCGGTCGCCGCTCGAACCCATGCGGATGGTCTGGCTGGATACGCAGGCTGCGAAACTTGTCCGCGAGAGTCCTTCTGCGGCGGCAGAGGTTTCCGCGCCCGAGATCTGGATTGAAGCGGGCGGCTCACCGCGCGTCCTCGAGCGCTACGCCGGGACGCTCGAGGAAATCAGCCGTGGCGCAGGCGTTTCGGTCGAGCGGCTGGAAGCCAACAGCGCGGAAGCCTGCTGGTCGCGTATTGCCGGCTTCCGCGAGGCGCTGGCAGGTTCTTGGCCCGACTCACTCGCGCATTTGAAAGCGGTAGTGCCGCCTTCCGCGAGCGAGGAATTCCTCAAGCAGGCGCAGCAACGCGCCGCGGAGGTGAAGCTGCGCCTTGCGAGCCTGGCTCTCCCGAGTGTGGGTGTCGTCTACCTCAGCCTCCTCGAAGGAGCGCGCGAGGCCGTTCCACGCTTCAACGGAGCGCTGCGTGCGGCGGCCATCTCGCTGGGAGGCTCGCTGGTGGTCGAATCGTGCGCGCCCGAGTTGAAATCGCAAATCGACGTCTGGGGTCCGCCCGGCGATGACTTTGCGGTGATGCGCAAACTGAAGGAAGCGTGGGACCCCAAGGGGATTTTGTCGCCCGGGCGTTTCGTCGGCGGCTTGTGATTTGGTTCGTCGCCAAAGTGGAAGAGCGGCGATCCGCTCGATTCGACCCCTCACCCCCTTCCCCTCCCCCGCAAGGGGGGAGGGGAGAAGAATCCCCGCGGGGGTTGCTCGCAGGGACAGCTGTTACTCGCAGGGACAGGGGTTACTCGCAGGGGAGGACGCGGCAGAAATCAGGCCCACGGCTATCGAGATTTCATGAATGTGACCGAAACAGAAACGCCAATCGCCAGCAACTACGGCCCGGGTGAAGCCCCGCGCTGGGACTACTACTCGAAGTGCATCCACTGCGGCCTCTGCCTGAATGCCTGCCCGACCTATCGGGAGCTGGGCGTCGAGATGGACTCGCCGCGCGGGCGCATCTACCAGATGATCCAGGTGGAGCGCGGACGCCTGCCCATCGCCGAAAGCTTCGTCAAGCACATCGACCTTTGCCTCGACTGTCGCGCTTGTGAGACGGCGTGCCCCTCGGGGGTCGAGTACGGACGCCTGGTCGAAGCGGCGCGCGGACAGATCGAGCAGCAATATCACCGCCCGGCCTTCGAGCGGCTCCTGCGTCGGCTTTTTTTCCACGGTGTATTGCCCCACCGCGGCCGGTTGGAGTTGGCCGGGAAACTGATGCGTTTCTATCAGCGTTCAGGACTCGAGCGCGCGGTGCTGGCCTCCGGCGTACTCAAGATTTTCCCCGGGCGCCTCGCGAACGTGGCGCAACTCGCGCCGCGCATGGAGTCGCCCTTCTTTACCGAGCGCCTGGGGACGGTAGTTCCGGCGGTCGGCACACGACGCTATCGCGTGGCCTTCTTCGCGGGCTGTATCGCCAATCTTTCTTTCGCGCGCTTGAACGACGCGACGGTGCGCGTGCTGGCGCGTAACGGTTGCGAAGTGGTCATCCCGGCCGAGCAGGGATGCTGCGGAGCCTTGCACGTCCACGCCGGCATCCGCGACCTCGCGCGTTCGCTCGCCAAGCGCAGCATCCAGACGTTTCTGGGCGGCCCGGGCGACGCCGGCTTCGACGCCATCATCACCAATGCCGCCGGTTGCGGCTCGGTGCTCAAGGAATACCCGCAGCTCTTCGAGGAAGTCGAGCAGGAAAATCTCGAGCGGGCGCGTGAGTTCAGCGCCAAATTCAAGGACGTGACGGAGTTCCTGGCCTCGATCGACTTCAACCGCGAGTTCGGCACTGTCAAGGCGCGAGCCACCTATCAGGACCCCTGTCACTTGGGCCACGCGCAGCGGATTCGCCAGGCGCCGCGCAAGCTGCTCGCCGCCGTGCCGGGCCTCGAATTCGTCGAGCTCAAGGAATCGGAGGTATGCTGCGGCAGCGCGGGGATCTACAACGTCGCGCACAACGAGATGGCGGAGCGTCTGCTTGCGGCGAAAATGCGTCGCGTGGATGAAACGGGCGCCGAACTCGTCCTGACCGCGAATCCTGGGTGTCTGCTGCAATTGCGCGCCGGCGTCGCGCGCTCGAGAAAACCGCGTGGCGTGCTGCACGTGGTCGAATTGCTGGACGAGGCGTACGAGGTCGGGGCGCAGGGATTGCGTCCCGCTCGGTGTAGCGTCCCCTCACCCCCTGCCCCTCCCCCGCAAGGGGGGAGGGGAGAGTAAAACCAACAACGGGAAGAGTAAAACCACAACGGCGAGAGTAAAACCGACAAAGCGGAGAGTAAAACCACAACGGGGAGAGTAAACCACAACGGGGAGAGTAAAACCACAACCCTCTCCCCTTGCGGGAGAGGGTGGCGCGCACGCGCCGGGTGAGGGGGTTACCACCGGCTATTTTCGAAACAGCAGAGCGGCGGAGCCGCTTTGACGCCGACATCACGTGCAGCATGGAGCCGTTCCACGCATGGAGATTACTTACACCATCTCGCGGGAAGACTACTGGCAGTTCCGCAAGTATTACCTGCTGCGGCGAAGGTCGATGCAGGCCACGGCAGTTATCGCGTTCCTGCTGCTCGGCCTTTACGTTGTCCTGGTCGAGTGGATCCTGAATACAAGCACGCTGATGATGGAGATCTCGGCGCCGCTGATTGCCGCTGTCGTGATGATCCTCCTGGTTTCGAGGTTCAAACATGTGGTGATGTCGATCCCTTCGGACAAGGGCCGTACGCTGGGCGAGCACTATCTCAGCGTCGCTCCGGAGGGGGTGGTCGACCGCACGAAGTCGTCAGACCGTCTCACCCGTTGGAGCGGTATACTGAATATTGTGGGGAACAAGCATTACATCTTTCTGTTTAGCGATACGGACCAGGCGCACATCGTCCCGAAGCGAACTTTTCAGAGCAAGGACGATGCGCAGAAATTTCTGGACGCGGCGCTCGCTCAGTGGAAGGCCGACAGGATGGCGGCGCAGGACAAGGTGGATCGCTACGGGTATCGCGTCAGCCCGTGAGTCGAGCACTCTGCTGTACCGCGGCGTGTAGCGCCGCGTCTATGACCGCCGAAGGATCGAGTACGAGTCGACCGACCGCGTAGTGGAAGAGGTAGTGGCAGAACGGCGCGGTGCTGAGGGCGAATTGAGTTGGAAATCCGAATCTCGAGGTATGATCACCATGCTTGCTCCGGCGAAGAAAAGGCGATATAATCGCCGGCATGAGAAAACCCAAGCGTAAGGGGATGATGACGATCGGGAGATTTCGGGAGCTGTTCGGGGAGGAAGAGCGGTGCTGGGAGCACCTGACGCGGCTGCGCT
>DASZAI010000032.1:0-82424 GCA_035945295.1 Terriglobia bacterium
TCGAGACCAGCGTGCCCGGGGTGTTCGCCGCCGGCGACCTCCGCGCCGGCGCGATGAACCGTGTGGCGTCAGCGGTGGGCGAGGGATCAATGGTGGTACGACTCGCGCACGACTACCTGGCGCTGACCTGAATCCAAGATGGCGACGGCATTGAAAACGCGAAGTTCGGTGTAATGTAAGACCGATGCAAGCACGACTCACCGTCTTCCGATCCGCTCGCCCTCTCCACAGGTACTCACCGCTGTGCGTCGCGATGGCAGCGAACGCTAGCTTCCGCGTGGCCCGAAGGCTATCTGTCCTACTCTAACGGCGAAGGGGCGAGTGATCGGCTCAACAGTTCCCCGGAGAGTCAATCGTGGGCGGATTACCCGCCACTAGGCGACAAGGCAGGAGTAATCCTCGGAAGGCATGGTCCGACTTCTGAGTAGCTATCCGAGAGCAAAGTGACGGCACGGGCTGTTATGAGCCTGCCCTCTCGGCCACTGATCGCCGAGGTCACCGCCGCCGCCCGGCACTTGGACGTGTAAGGGCCTAGCCTTGCCCTGGCCAGCGCGCTATCCCAACTTGATGACTCGGTTGGAGGAGACCGGCAAGCGCACCGTTGTTGGTCCCTCGTGTGCGGAGCTTCGCCTTCACTTCGCATACGGCGATAAAACTCGGTTCGGCTATTGCCGGCTCAAGCGCTTGTGCCCCACGGGGGCTTTCCGTAACGGACGGCGCCAGTGTCTACAGCTAACCAGTAGGGCTCTCGAACGTCGAACTCTTTGCCGGGTTAATCTGCAGGCTGGCGTGTGTTCGCACGCCGACTTGTGTTCGGAGGTCTTTCGATGAGGACTTTGCTGCAGGATGTGGAGTACGGATTTCGCCAGTTGCGCAAGTCGCCGGGGTTCACCCTTACCGTGCTGCTTACCCTGGCGCTCGGCATCGGCGCCAACTCGGCCATCTTTACACTGGTCAACTCGGTTCTCTTGCGCAACCTCCCCGTGATCGACCCCAAGACCCTCGTCCGCATCGGTGACGCGGACGACTGTTGTGTGAATTCGGGCACCAACGACAATGACGACTATTCTCTCTTCGCCACGGAAACCTACTACTCATTCAAAAAGAACCTCACGGAATTTGAGGAGTTGGCGGCCACGGAGTCGGGCTACGCCTGGCGTCCCATAACCGTGCGCCGCGAGGGTCCCGGGACCGTTGCCCGGTCTGTCATGGGCACCTTCGTCTCCGGAAACTACTTCCGCGTGTTCGGCCTCACGCCCGCTGCAGGCACGTTGTTTGTGGACGCGGATGATCAGAAGGGTGCGCCGGTCACCGCCGTCATGAGCTATGAGACGTGGCAGCAGGATTTCGCTGGTGACCCGTCCGTCGTCGGCAGCACCTTCTGGATCAACACCAAGGCCGTCACCATTGTCGGCATCGCGCCCAAGGGTTTTTATGGCGACCGCCTCTCCAGCCGGCCGCCAAAATATTACCTGCCGCTCGAGTCGATGGACGCGATCATTGGCGCGCCTTACCTGCACGATCCTGAAGTCGAGTGGGCTTACGTTATCGGCCGCGTCAAGCCGGGTGTATCTCTACCCGCCTTGCAGGCCAAAGCCAGCGGTCTGCTTCGCCAGCAGTTCTCAACGATCAAGCTTTTTCAGACTGAGCGCAACAAGCCGAAGCTGGCCCGAGCGCACGTTCTGCTCACTCCCGCCGGCGGCGGGATCCAGAATATGCAGGACGAGTACAAGGAGCAGTTACACCTGCTCACCTGGATCGCCGCTCTCGTTCTCCTCGTAGCCTGCGCCAACATTGCCAATCTACTGCTCGTCCGCGGCATGAGCCGTCGCTCCGAAATGTCAATCCGAATTGCGCTCGGCGCGCCGCGTAGCCGTGTGATTCGCCAGCTCCTCACGGAAAGCGTTCTTTTGGCCGGTCTCGGCGCCCTTCTGGGCCTCGGCGTATCATTCCTGGGCGCACGGATGCTGCTGGCGCTCGCCTTCCCTGCTGAGGTCGGCGTTCCCATTGACCCCGCCCCCTCTGCGGCAGTGATCGCGTTTGCTCTCGGGCTGTCGTTCCTGACCGGCATTCTCTTCGGCATTGCCCCCGCCTGGATCGCCGCCCGCGCGCAACCCGCCGATGTCCTGCGCTCGAATGCCCGCACCGCGGCGCAGGGCGCTTCATCGCTGCAGCGCGCGCTCGTAGTTCTGCAGGCGGCGCTCTCGCTTGTTCTGCTGGTCGCCGCCGGCCTGTTCACGCAAAGCCTCGACAAGGCGCGAGGCGCCGACATGAAGCTCGATGCGAGCAACCGCTACCTCATTCACATCAATCCACAGGCAGCGGGTTACGCCACAACTCAGGTTGAGCCGCTTTATCGCACCATCGAAGATCGCTTCCACGCCATACCCGGCGTGGTCAAGGTGGGCCTGGCTACCTACACGCCGATGGAGCAAAACAACTGGGGCACCGGCATCAAGATACAGGGTGAGCCCGATCTCAACAAAGGCGCCTCATGGGTCAAGGGCAATGCCGAGTACTTCGATTCCGTGGGAACACACGTCGTGATGGGCCGAGGATTTCGAGCGCAGGACACGATAACCGCGCCGCCCGTGGCTGTGGTGAATCAGGAGTTCGTCAAGCAGTTCTTCGGCGCACGCAACCCCATCGGCCACCGGTTTGGCTTTCCGGACCCGGGCAAGGACGGCGCTTACGAGATCGTCGGCGTGGTCGAGGACACCATGTACACCAGCGTCTACTGGAAGAATCACGCCATGTTCTTTGTCCCCCTGACGCAGCGGCCCTTGCACCCCGACGAGCCGGTCGAAAAGGATCTTTCTCTGTATGCCGGGGCGGTTATCGTAGAGACCAGCCGGCCGATGAACAACATGGAGCGACTGGCGTTCAACACCCTTGGGAGCATCAATCCCAATCTCACCGTTGTCAAGTTCCAGACCTTTCAGCAGCAGATCGACGATCAATTCACGCACGAGCGGATGATTGCACGTCTCGCAGCACTTTTCGGCGCGCTTGCGCTGTTGCTCGCGGCGCTTGGCCTCTACGGCGTGACCGCTTACACGGTCGTCCGTCGCACGCCTGAGATCGGCATCCGCATGGCGCTCGGCGCTGAGCGCAGCCGCGTCGTCGCCATGGTCCTGCGCGGCGCCATGCTCCAGGCCGTTTTCGGCATCCTTATCGGGGCACCCATTGCCTTCTGGTCGGTCCGCTTCATCAAATCGCAGCTCTACGAGATCACCAGCGTCAACTTCACCGTGATGGTCGCAGCGATCACGACGCTAGTGGTAGCAGCCGCCATCGCCGGACTCATTCCGGCCAAGCGCGCCACGTCTATCAATCCTGTGGATGCGTTGAGAATTGAATGAACGACATGGCAGATGACTGAGGGCAAAATGAAGACAGTCAGCAGTTAAGAAACGAGTGGTAGGCCTGGAAGATTCGAACTCCCGACCCACGGTTCAGGAATAGAAGAGCGCCAAGTCGCCGTTCAACGTTACGGCATTCGAATCGCGGGTCTGCGCAAGGTGGCAAGGTCCAATCGGTGCGACGGCAGAATGCGTCACCGGGTAACCCGTCTACCAGCAACTGAAATTCCCGGCGATCCAGGAGCGAGGAATCAAATTCGCAGGTAAACAGTAGGCGACTAGCGAGGAGTAACCCGCGGGGAGTGGACCAATTTCCGAGTGCCGACGACTCAGGAGTTGGACGTTACTTGAGCTCCCTGAAGCCTGCAGGTCATGTCTTAGTCAACTCGAAGAGCGTAATCTCCGGCGGTGCGCCGAAACGGATGGGGAAACCAATCGTGCCGATACCGCGATTGACGTAGAGCTGCCCGCCTGGCTTTTCGTACCATCCTCTGGTGTAAGTGTAGCCACCCAGGGGGGCGAGGTTGAGGCCGCGATGAACGAACTCCATCGCCAACTGGCCACCATGAGTGTGCCCGGCCAAGCTCAAATCAATGCCCAGTGCCGCCGCGCGGTCGAAGCTCTCGGGATTATGGCTCAGAAGAATGTTGACTGTGTCCGGCAAGACCAGTGGCTCCACGCCCCGAAGGTAATCCTGCGGTGGGAAGGTCGGGCATTCGTGGCAGCCTTGGAAGTCCACGCCGATTAAGTTGAGATTCTCACCGGCCGACCGAATAGAGGCTGTTGCATGGCGAAGAATCCGAATCCCGGCCGTGCTCAACAGCCTCGTAAGGGAGTCCTGAGTGCGGGTATAAACCTCATGATTGCCGAGGCAGCCAAAAACGCCGTAGGGCGCGTGTAGCGGCACTAGGGACTGAACCACCTCGCCTTGCGCACCTGCATCCCAGGTGAGAAAGTCACCGGTCAATACGATCAGGTCGGGCTTCAATCCGTTGGCAATGGTTGCACAGCGACGAATCCGCTCCCCAGTCATGAAGGGGCTGATGTGCAAATCGGACAGCTGGACGATACGGAATCCCTCGAAGGCTTTGGGCAGGCGTGGCAATCGGATGGCCTGCCGCGTGACTTCCACATCAAGGCGTCCTCGGAGAAGCCCATAGCCGGCGGCCACGAAGGGCGTGGCGCTTACCAAGACGGCGGCCCGCTCAAGAAAGTGACGGCGGCTCGGCGATGGCGGGACGAGAGCGGGTTTTTCCGCCTTCAGAGCGGCGCGACGCGATGTAACGTTGCGCCCTTCCCGGTAAAGCCACGCTGCCGCGCCGACCGCGCGATCTACCGTCCAGAATGCAAGTACCAGGAAGAAGCCCGCGAACGATCCTACGAACCACCACCAGAAAGGCGCTTCCAACAGAACACTGCGCAGCGTTAACGCGGTCGAGACGTGCGTGCTATTCCAGGCTGCGCTATTCCAAGTTTCCAGGTTGTATAAAAACAAGATTAGGCAGATCGCGCCGAGGATGGCCCCAAGCCAAGCGCGCCGGGGCTTCCCAGGAAGGAAGCGCTCGCCCACATCGACGATGCGGCGGATCCAGAAAAGCTGGCTGGCAATAAGCATTACCAGAAGTGCGAAGAAGATCAGGTCAAAGGCGCGACCTTCCTCGTCGGGGTGTATGAGAAGGAAGGCAGCATAAGCAAAGACCAACGAAGAAACGATGATGCGCGTGTAGGCTCTGAGGAAACCAACGATCCTCGCCACTTTTGTACCCACAAATGACCAGCACGCGATTAGGAGGTGGCAACAACGGCAGGCAGTATACAGCGTTTTGTCCACCCGGGAACTTAATTGAGCCGTGCTCCATCCGATGCCGCCAGCGGTCTAGCACACAATCGAGATCAGATATGGGAGCACTGAATCTGGCCACCTCAACCTTGGCTTAAGCTTGTGCCAGACTCCGATTTCCGGCCGGGTGACGGGGGTACTCGCAAGTTGGTCAGTGAGCAGGCGCAGGCTATCCGCTGGGCGCTTGACCGCCTTACTCCTCCCTGACGGCGTAGGGTTTACGATCGTTTTATTCCTCTACGCTGGGCGAGTACGCAGAAGTAACCCGTGAAGACGAGGAACAAGTTCAATGTGGCCGACTAACCCATTGGAAATCTCCTCTTTGACTCGAAAGCGCTTGCCAATCAGCCAAGTTAATCTTGAAAGGGCATTTGGTCTTGGAGATAATCAGAGCCGCGTCGATCTGCAAAATTCGAATAGCGAGTTCTTGTGAAGTGGGCTGAGCCATGGCTAGAAACCCCATCGGCTTCGACACCGTGAGGAAAATTGGCCTTGCGTTGCCCGGCGTGGAGGAAAGCACCGCCTACGGCTCGCCAGCGCTCAAGGTCCGGGGAAAACTTTTGGCCTGCCTGCCTGCTCATCGCTCCGCTGAACCCGGTTCGCTTGTCGTCCGTGTGGACTTCGATGATCGCGCCGAGCTGCTCGCTGCGGCCCCCGATATCTATTACGTGACAGATCACTACGTTAACCACACCTCCGTTCTGGTCCGCTTGTCTCGCGTTAATCCCGGGGTGTTGCGGGACTTGCTCGGCATGGCCTACAAGTTTGTGACCGGCAACATCGCACCCCGTTCCCCGTCACGAAGGAGGCCAAAGCTCGCCAGGAGATAATGAATAAGCGTCTGACCTTATCTTAATTAAAGGACTACTTGGAGGCTGTCCTGGATGGACTTCGAGCGACGATTGTCCAACCCGCCGGCGGCGGTCGTTCCTGACGCAGTGCCATTTTGCGGCTCGAGCCAAGAACCTCGCTTACTCACCACATGACGACCTAGTCGTTACTGAATCCCGCGATATGCCCTATCGCGTAAGTTCCGGATCGCCCGCCAGGACCGAACGGCGAGGCTGACAAGGCGAACTTCGTCTCCGTCCTTGCAGAATGGTCGTCCAACCAAGTGGACCTGCGCAGGTCCATCGTATGGTTCACACATCCTCTTCCCAGTGGGATGTAAATCACACCTGACATAATGACAAGGATACTTTACGTTAGCTAACGGATTGGAGGTATTGCTTCATGACCATGTCTTGCAGTTGGAATTCGCGTTTGACGAATGTTCTCACGAGACCGTTTGTCCTTTGGGGGCTTGGCGCCATGGCAATCGAGTACACGGTGCAATGGTTCTTCAAGAAGGGAGAGCTGAGTTCTCCGGCCCAGCAGATCCTCGGCTTCTTGCCGGCTCTCATGGCAGTTTTCTTTGTTGTTGCCTTCATCCTGGACATCCGCAAGCTGGACGAGATGAGAAGGCGCATCCACATGCAAGCCGCGGCCGTATCTTTTCTGCTGACCGTCATTCTCACGTTCGTTTTCGACGGACTGAAAAGCGCGGGAATCTACCGCGCAACACTGAGCGACCTCGACACAGCCACCGTGTTGTTTTGGGTGGCCTCCCTAATATTCTTCAGCCTGAGGTATCGATGACAAACTTCATTTCGGCTTCGGCAGCAACCGGGAAACAGCAGTGCGCGTTAACAAACCTGTATCGTAATCTGTTCATCTTTGCCACGCTCTATGCAGGTGGTTCGGCCTTCCTCGTCTATCGAGGCAATTGGCAAACCCTCCTCCTGTGGTTGGTAGCGCTCCCTTTCGCGCGATGGGTGAGCCTGCGGCTTTCACCGCTCACGTCGAAATGGAGAGGCTCGGGCTCAGTTGCCGACAAGCTGCCATCTCACGTAAACGAGGCGCGCGTTGAGGTTACTCTTTACTCTCACAACGGCTGCCCTTTCTGCCCGATCGTGAAATGCCGCCTGGAAGCTCTGCAAAAGGAAATGGGTTTCACGCTCGCCAAGATAAACCTCTCCATCAAACCACAGCTTGCGGAGAGCATGCGAATTAAGTCGGTCCCTGTTGTGGAGGTGGGCGCCAATCGACTGGTGGGAAACGCCACCTCGGAGCAAATTGGCGCAATTGATTGCCGGGGCGCCGCCATCCGAGCCCTGTTTAGTGGTTTAGAGCCCTATGAAGAATCGGCTTCGCGTTCTTCGCGCTGAGCGTGAATGGTCCCAGGCGGAACTGGCCCAGCGGCTCAGAGTTTCCCGCCAAACCGTGAACGCCATTGAAACTGGCAAATACGATCCCAGCTTGCCGCTCGCCTTTCGCATCGCGAAGCTCTTCGATAAGCCCATCGAAGCGATCTTTGAGCTCGACGACGGACAACCACCTACCCAAGCCGATGCAAGATAGCGTGTCGAGCTTCGCGCGCATGTGCTGGCGCGGGCCTGCTTGGAGCGCTCAGCCTAATCTTTGGTGGCCGAAGAGCTTTGCGGCCGCGTTGGCAACTCGCGCACCAAGCCGGTCACTTCGGAGCCGAAGTGTTCCTCAAGCTTCGCGACCGTGGTTTCGGTATCCTCAATTGTTTCGTGTAGAGCTGCGGCCGAAAGCGTTGCCCTACCGGCACGAAGAGATGGTCCGGGGTGCCCGCTTCGTCCCGCTTTCGAGGCGGACTCTTGGGGCGAAATGACGCTCGGCCTCAAGCAGCCCGGCGAAAACCGTTCCCCTCTCAGACTCCACTCAAGGCACTTCGCCGCTGGGATGCCAGCGAAGCCTTCGCCTCCTTGCGGGCTAGTCGTTTTCCTCTTGGCAATTGGAGTTGGCGACTGCCTTATTCAACGGGACACCGAAGGCAAAGAACTCAAGAGCAGATCTTCCTGAAACAGCACCGTTCCGACCTTCGTGACCTTGAGCCAGTAACAGAGCCTTCTTGAGATTTACGCTGAGGAATCCCAGTAAGTATGTCGCCTGGTTCGCGGTCAATTGTGAAGCAATCCGACTGCCTGCAGGCATCACGACGGTGAGCCCTTGGAAAGTGAGGTTTTGGTGTGCTGTGTCGGAGAAAACATCGACCAGTGCCTCGGCGCCGCCGGGGATGGGCCGAATCTGCTTGACGGTGACCGGAAGCTGATAGAAGTTGTCGGCTTTCACCAACTGTACGTACACGAAGTCATTATCTTCGGCAACCCGAAGCCACTGGTCCACGCCTTTCAAAAGTCGTTCAAAGTGACTCGCCCCGTATCCACTGTAGGCTGGCATGGAAAAGATAGACGTGGCCCGGTCTGGGCTTCCCATTCGTGTGTTCCCTGACACAATTGCCCAGGTTGGATGGACCTCCAAGACGTGATGCGGGTTGCTCGGATAGAGGGGCCCTGATCGTGTCCTTCGTTCCACACGCGGAAGTACCCGAAGAACTGGATGGGGGTTCCGTTCAAGCTTTGAAATCGTTTCGCTGCGCTCGGGCTAACGTTCGCGGGTTCGGCCACAATTCCAAAGCCGCTGTCGGCGTCGTCGGCGAGGGCAGAAACCGGCCGGCCAGGCCTGGCCAGAAGAAGTCACAATCGCATTCTCCGGGATGCCCATATGTAACTCGCCGTCCTCGCCCCCGCAGCTGACTGTATGCGCGTTCTTGGCGGGATGCGACTCTTGGGCCCGCAAAGTCCCTATGGCACTGTGCGGACCGTAGTGCGAATTTATGAACGCCTTATCAAACTTGTACCACTTGGTTTGAGCGAGCGCTGTGGAACCTGTGGCGAGTACGCTGGCCAGCAGCAACACACCGGTCTGGAAGCATTTCCCGTGCGGAGTTAACGGTGCACTGCTCTTTGCACGCATGTAGCCCCCCTTCAAATCGGCTTCGTACTCAAGCGACCGAGGATTTCCGGCGGAATCGTGCACACACCTGGCTGGCGATTATCATCCGCCCGGCCAACCTGGTGAGTCGATGCACAACTCCGGCCTTGGCTATCGGTGAGATACCCGGATTGTCATCGACGATACCGCCAAGCCATTACGCCAAAGTCGATGTGAAAATCATAGCAAGACGGATCAGGCTGGATGGGCGGTGCCGCTTGTGAATCGACGCTGCCCCCCTTTCGCAGCATCATCAGCGAGTCGAAGACGAGTAGAGCGCCCTTTGTGCCGTCCCCTGCGTCAACCCTGTCTCCCGGCAGATCGTGCCCCAGGACTGCCCCTGGGCGCGCAGGGCGGCTATTCTGGCAGCGTCCACGGCGACCCTGGGCCGTCCAAGCCTCCTCCCTTTGGCCTTGGCGTTCCTGATGCCGGCGCGGACACGCTCGCAGATCAGACTAGGTTCCGGCCTCCCGTGATGCGCTGTCCGTCACTGTTTAGGGGCGATTTACTTGTATGCAATCGCAGCGCTGGATGCGCCCGCGAGGTGCATCACCTCGAAGCGGCGGAAACCTGCCTCGGAGCACCAGCCACGGAAATCCGCGCCCGTGTAGTCGAACGCGTCGCCGAATTCGATGAGCATGTTCAGAGACATAAGCAGACCGAAAGTGTTCTCGCGTCGGGCATCATCAATAAGGGCTTCGATGGCGACGAGCGCGCCTCCAGGCGGGAGGGCGTCATAAGCCGAGCTGATGAGATGCATCTTCTTTTCGAGATTCCAGTCGTGGAGGATCATGCCCATCGTGATGACGTCGGCTTTGGGCAACGGATCTCGGAAGAAATCGCCGGAGGCGGTGCCGATGCGGTCGCTAAGTCCGGCGGCCGCGATGTGTTTCAGCGCGATCGGCTCGACGGGCGGCAGATCGAACGACGTGCACCGCAGGTGCGGGTGTCTCTTCGCCACCTCAATCGAAAGCAGGCCCGTCGCTCCGCCTACATCGCAAAGCGTCCTGAACTTCGAGAAGTCGAATTTGGCGGCGAAGGCTTCGAAGTTTATCCTTGAGAGGCCGGTCATCGCGCCCATGAACTGTTCCAGTCTCGGCAGCTCCGCGTAGAGCTCCTCGAACATGCCCTTCTGGCCATGCTTGACTTCATTCTGTGGCTTGCCAGTGCGTAGTGCTTCCGGCAGGTCGTGCCAGAACTTGAAGAGCCGGTCATTCAGCATCACCAGCCACCCGCCGACGTAGCGAGGGCTGGCGTCATCCAGATAAAGGGCACCAGCGGGAGTGTTGAAGTACTTCGCCGACGGGCCATCCCCCTCGCGGTCGAGAAACCCCATCGCCACCAGCGCGTCGAAAAAATCACTGATGCCGCGCGGGTGCAGTGCGAGTTCGGCGCCGAGTTCCGCCCCGGTCAGGCGGCGTCTACCGAGTTTCGTGAACACGCCGAACTGGACGGCGGTGAGGAGTACTTTGGAAGACCAGAAGCCGAAGGCGGTCTGAAGAATCGAAAAGGGATCGGGCTGAGGGCTAGCGTGCTGCGTGGCCTGCATGGATTGGGTCCCCCTTTCAAATGTCGTTCGTTACCCGCGCCCGGCTAACGAACGTGACGAATTGTACTACCATGCTGCGCGCGAAGTAATTGTAGCCCCAGACCGCCCTTCTTGGGGACTGTGGCTCTTCTTGCGGGGCGAAGAACGGCGACACAGTAAGTACATGTCTATGCTGTTACGACGCTCCATTCGCAGCCCCGGCCAGTTCCACGTCCGCGAAGGGCACTGCGTTGAGTTCCTATGCATGGCGGCAGTGCTCGTTGTCCGTTGTCCAATGGTGTGCGAGGGACGGTATCCGTAAACAGGCGCTCTGCGTGGCGAGTGGATCAAGTACGGCAGGATAACGCTCAAAGAATGCTTGATATACGTCCTTATTCTCATTTTCACGACGGCAGGCTCGATATGTCCCCCTGGAACGCCACTCTTATCATCTTTGCGAGTCGTTCGGTGGGGTTGCCCCAGGCACGCTCCAAGGTTGTCCTCAGGAAAGCCCCGTACTTATCCCCTTGCTCCCGTTCCGTCTTAATTGCGGGATCGACCTCGCGAGTGAGGTATTCCGTGACGCCTTCCAAGATCCTGGGACCGTCGCCGCCCCGCGAGTAGTACTCGGGGTAGAAGTTCCCGTGCTCCAGAAAGTGGACGAATTCGTGATAGAGCGTTCCAATCTTGATGTCGGCGTCGGCATTGACGTAAATCACGCGGTCCCACACATTAACCGCGGGAGCAGTGAATGCGGGGCAGGCGATGGCAGGGGCAGCGTCCGTGGCATTTCTAGCCAGGTGGATCATCCTCATCTTCTGACTTGGGGCGCTCAGCGCCACGACGTTGATAGGGGCAAAGAAGTTCTTAAAGACTAAGTTGAAGTAAGGGGTGTACTGGCTCTGGGGAAGTATTTGGTAGATCTTGACCGGGGGCATCGTCTTCACCACGGCGACAACAAACTCGTCTAGATTAGACTCATACTTCTGCAGAACGGCGGTCATAGCAGTCATGGCATCATTGAGAGTCACTCCCACGGATCCCCTCGCTTACACGAGATTAGGGAACGAACAACCTGGAACATACTCTAATTTTTCCGAGAAAGAAACTCAACGTATCGCGCCATCTAAAATGTAACCATGGGAGGAGTGATCGCGCCATTTAAGATGTAACCCGAGTCGGCGAGAAGGATGAGGAGGGTTACAGTGGGTCACGAGGCAAGGAGAGAGTATTTTCGGGCGATCTATGGACGCTATCAGAAGGGGGATCGGAAAGCACGCCGGGCCATTTTGAACGAGTTCTGTTTGAACACGGGGTATCACCGCAAGTACGCCATTCGGCTCTTGAACGGGGCAAGTCCCAGCCCGCCGGCGAGCGGAAGGAGGGCTCGGCGAAAGCGGGCCTTGAGCTATGGCTCGAAAACGCTGGCAGTTTTGACGGCGGTGTGGGAGGCGGCGGGATACCCGTGGTCGGTGCGGCTGAAGGCGATGTTGCCGACGTGGATGCCGTGGATCCGCAAGCGTTTCGGTATGGGCCGCGAGACGGAGCAGGAATTACTCGCCATCAGCCCCCGGCAGATGGATCGTCGGCTGCGGGACAAGAAGATGCAGGCGCGCCGGAGACTTTACGGACGCACCAAGCCGGGCTTGCTGCTGAAACACCAAATTGCTATCAAGACCGAAAGCTGGGACGTGCGCTGTCCGGGGTTTACGGAGATCGATCTGGTCTCGCATTCGGGCAATTCCGGAGCCGGGGAGTTCGGGCACACGCTGAACGTGACCGACATCCACACCACTTGGACGGAGTCGCGGGCGGTCCTGGGGCGCAGCCAGCCCGCAGTGCTGGCGGCCATCCAGGAGGTCGAGCAGACGCTGCCCTTCGCGTTGCGGGGGGTGGATTGCGACAACGGTTCGGAGTTCATCAACTGGAATTTGCAGGCTTGGTGCCGGGGTAAGAACATCGAACTGACCCGTGGGCGGCCTTACAAGAAGGACGACAATGCCCATGTCGAACAGAAGAACTGGACGCACGTGCGCAAGCTGATGGGCTGGGATCGTTACGATTCGGTGGCGGCGGTGGAGGCGATCAACGATCTGTATCGCCAGGAGCTAGGCTGGTTGCTGAACCTCTATCTGCCCTCGGTGAAGATGGTGAAAAAGACGCGCGTCGGGTCGAAACTGAGGCGCGTCTATGATGCCCCGCAGACCCCGCTGGAGCGCGTGGCGCGCTCCGGGCATGCCGAGCCCAGCCGGTTGGCGGAGTTGACGAAGCTGAAGAGTCGCTTGGATCCGTTCGAGCTGGCCCGGACCATTGATCGCAAGCTGAAACGCATCTACGAACTGGCCAACCGCCGGCTCAGCCCCGGGAGCTGCCCGCTGCACATCGATCGTCGCAAGTGGTTGCGGCCGGAGAACGGGTGTGGAAAAGACGCTCCACACCCGCGGCGGCGGGTCTTCGGTAACATTTTAAATGGCGCGACGATCTACCCGAAAGTTACATTCTTAAATGGCTTGACGCGCCAACACTTGTCCGGGAGCTCAGAATGTCAGGTTCGTGGTCGGCGGTTCTGGTTAGACCTTGTCTTGGCGGATTGGGCCCTGCGTATGACTGTACGCGGCTTCTTTAGTTTGCCTTCGGGCCGCTCCGCTTGCGCAATGGCGGCTCTCACCAACTCCCGAACACCATGCGTGTCGAGATCCGCTGGCCGCGCGATGCGAACGTGGCGAATCCACTTCCCATCGCCGCGAAGTAGGCCATCCGGGTCAGGAAGGATGGAACCGAAGTTAAATCCGAGGTTGACCCAACTGGCGTGCGTTGTGGTGAACACGAACGCATCAGTGGGCCGCTCCGTGAACGCGAAGTGGTCGGCGATGGTATACACCTCGTAGACGAACTCGCTGGCTTCTGGAGCCTCTTCGAGGATCAGTCTTCGCGCCGCCAGTGCGAGCTCTTGAATCACTTCCCCGTAAGGAAGGAGGAGCATGAGGTACTCCGGATCGGGCGGACGCTGGCGCACCCAGCCAGTGTATACCACCGCTTAGTGCGGATCCCGTCTGCTTCATCTAAACCGGCAGACTCGCTGTGCGTTTTCCGGGCGGATCGGGCAAGTCGGAAGTTGGTTGCTTGCCTTCGTCGATTGTCCTTCCTGTCGGCAGTGCTCGCCAACCGCGCTTAGCCTCCTATAGGAGGCAGGTCAGCCCCGCGAGAGGATTTTGGGCAAGCTGTTGAACGCCCTTTGTGCGGTCCCCCGCGTCAAGCCCGTCTCGCGGCAAATCGTTCCCCACGAGCGCCCCTGGGAGCGCAGGGCGGCGATTTTGGTAGCGTCCACGGCGACCCTGGGCCGTCCTAGCTTCCGGCCCTTCGCCTTGGCGTTTCTGATGCCGGCGCGCACACGCTCGCAGATTAAGCTGCGTTCGAGCTCAGCCACAGCGCCGAGGACCGTGAAGACCATCTTGCCGGTGGGCGTGCTGGTGTCCACTTGCTCTGAGAGGGAAACAAAGTCTATCCCCAGGGCCTTAAAGGTTTCCAGCGCTCTGAGGAGATGCGAAACCGACCGGGCAAAGCGGTCGAACTTCCATACCGCCACGGCATCGAAGCGCCTTCGGTGGGCGTCGGTCATCAGCTTGTCTAATTCTGGCCGTGACTCTTTGGAGCCCGAAATGCCGTTGTCAATGTAGCAGCCAGCGACTCAAGCTCGTGGGTCTGCATTGCGGGAGTCCTGCCCGTTGTGGGAGTGCCCACCCTCGCGGAGATTGCAGCGCTGGTATGGAGTCGATGTGGATCATTTCAGCAACTTCCCAGGAATTTGGGCTGCTCACTTTGGTTTTTTTATTTTTTTGTTGAGAGAGCCCGACGGGGCCAATCACATTCACCACCGCCCCTGGTCGACCCGGGGGGTACCCTTGGCCCTGGGCGCGGCTGGCTGTGTGGGCGGTTTGACTCGGTGATGTGAACCTGCCCCTGCTGCCATCTCTTCCTCCGCGTCCATGCGGGTCGCCTCGCCTTGCTGGACAAAGGCTGTCTCTGTTCGGCTGCTGGTTCGGGCCGCGGTAATCGAGGCCAACATAGCCGGCATCCTCGCTAGGCCCGAGGGAAGTCACGAGGATTTGGATGCGAAACTTCTTGACAAACATGCTTAGCGCAAAGTAATGTGACGGACATGAAGAACCCCCATGCGGTCGCCCTGGGTAAGCTGGGCGGTGAATCTCGGGCTCGGAGGACGACGGCGGAACAACGTCGAGCTTGGGCGCGGTTGGGTGGATTGGTACGAGCCCGCCGGCACTCGAAGAAGGAAATCTCTCAGTGGGGCAAACGGGGTGGCCGTCCTCCGAACCAGAACAAGCGAGGGAAGCGATGAAACGTGCCGCCATCTACGCCCGAGTAAGCACGCATAATGGGCAGAATCCTGAAATGCAGCTCGACGAAGTGCGCGCCTACTGCGCTCGGCGGCGCTGGGAAGTCGTCCAGGAGTACGTCGATGCCGGCATCAGCGGGGCGAAGGAGCATCGGCCCGCTCTGGATCGCCTGCTCTCCGACTGCCGGAGGCGACAGGTAGACGCTGTCGTGGTCTATCGCTACGACCGGTTTGCCCGCAGCCTGCGCCAGTTGGTCAACGCCCTGGAAGAGTTCCGCGCGCTGGGTATTGATTTCGTGAGCCTGCACGAAGGGGTGGATACGTCGACTCCTAACGGGCGGTTAGTGTTCGGCATCTTCGCTTCGATCGCCGAGTTCGAGCGGGAGTTGATACGCGACCGGGTACGGTCGGGACTGGCGGCGGCCAGAGCCAAGGGCAAGCGCTTGGGGAGACCTGCGGTTATTCTGGACCGGTGTAGAGTAGCCATGCTGCGCGAGCAAGGGCGCTCCTGGCGTGAGATCTCCAAGGAGATGGGGGTTGGAGTGGGTACAGTTCACCGGGCGCGTTCCAAAAACCCTCCCTCAGCGAGTGGCGTAACCCACTGATCCTTTACGCCAAGCTGACCTCGATTTCAGCCTTCCAAAAACACTTGTTTCTTGGACACACGCACTCTGACTCAGCCGCCTTTCTCTCGGCATATCCCTTCCTCTGCAACTCCTGTATGCGAGGCGAATTGGCCCGATCCTAATTCTGAAAGCGCACGAAGAATACAGTAGGTCGCGCAGCGAGGTGAAGCATGCGGGCCGCGAGAATTCGCTCCGACCGGCTCACTGATTTGTCGAACGCCGCGCGGCGGTGATCAAGGCGAGATAACATCTTCTGAAAGGTGAGACCCCGTTGCCGAGCAATTCCCGCGCGCGGTGAGTTGGGTTGGTCCTGTGATAGAGTCCGGGATTTGGAGGTTTAGCGTTTCGCGTGATTACCGTGTGGCCAACCAACGGCGGGACGAACGTGCAAGGCATAGTAAGAGTCTTTGGCCTATTCGCCGGCGTGTGTGCAGTCTTCGCTCTCGTCGTGACTGGCACAGACATGTGGCGAGAGTACGCGCAGAAAAGTTGGCCGGCGTCCACCGCCACTCTTCAGCGCTGCAGCGTAGACCCATATTACCCTTTTAGGAGGGACGGGGGAGGGGTTGTGTGGAACATTGACTGTCGTGTCACCTACCCTGCCAGAGGAGAACAAGTCGCATCGCGGATTCGTTCACGCAGTGCTCGCGGTGATGCGGAAGTCGAGCGAATGCGTCGTTGGGTTGCCCAACACCGGCCCGGAAGCCCGATTACTGTTCACTATGATCCTGCTGATCCCCAGAGCGCAGTGCTCACGGCTGCGGACATGCCGTATGGGGACCTCGAACGCCCAGTAATCTCAGGCTCCTCCTGATTGCGTCGGCGACGTGTGTTGTTCTTCTGACCATTTCGTTAGCACTTCGTGGAAAGTCCAGGGCTATACGCGCGAAGGATACGTAGAGAGACTTGCCGATTCCGCCGGGGCCGCCGCGCGATTCAGGTTGTGGGTCCAAGTTGTGAATCTTCGTTCCGGTTCGACAGGCCGTGCGGCCGTGCAAGCTCAACGCCAGCAGAAACCAGCGTGTATTGTGGTAGCGGTTCCCGATCTGTTCAATCTTAGCCTCTCAAACGGGTTAAGAGGCTGGCGAGCTCTCTTGAGGTCACACGATTGGCTCTCAACGATCCGGCTTGACCGACATTCCATGTTCTGACCTGCGAACCAAGCTCGAGGACCGGAAAAAGTTCCAGGCTCGCTTCGGTTGTTTCGTTCACTAAACAGGAATGATGGAGGAGAAAAGATGATCGCTAGCATGTCAAGCATGTCACGTTGCACGATTCTTGTTGTCGCGGTGTTGCTCAGTCGATGGTGCCTTGCACAAACCCCTGGGTTCGCAGAACTCCGAGCAGGCGAAACTAACCCTTTCCATCCAAAAGGCAGCGGTTGCAGCCCTCAGTTTTCGTCAGGGCGATGCCACCAGCTTCAGTCGCGCCCGGGCTGATTTCACCGCCGACGGTTGGAAGGACTTTCTCACTCACATGCAGGGTTTTCTCGATGCAAAGGGGGCGCCGACGTTCACTTCCAGCTTCGTTGTCAAACATGATGCAAGATTGCTAGACGAAAGGAATGATCTTATTCACCTCAGAATTCCCGGCAGCCTTACACAGAGTAACAAGCTCGGCAGAACCGTTTATGACCCGGCTGCTTATCGAGGTCTATGCGGGCAAAGAGGCCAAAATTCATCGCCTGGAGCAGATCACCTGCCTTGGCGCATCAAAAGCCTGCGAATGAGAAGGTAGCGCAGAGTTTCGAGTTTTGGAACTCTGCCGTTCTCGACTCGGCTGCCGTTTTTTCAGCAGCTCGCCGCCTAAGCTCCGACATTTAGCACGCCGTTCGTCTATTCTTCCTTTTCCCGTGTTACCGCCGTACAACTGCCCTAGCCCGCGATTTCCAGCTCGCGCCGCTGGCGCGCACGGGGCTGACGGTGCTCCGTTCTCACCAAGGTGTTCCCGGAACAGACAGTAATAATCGCCGCCGCCGAGCGCCTGTTGGGCTAGTGGCGACCTATCGTCGCCGCGATCCAATTCAGACTGATCCATGAGCGAGACTCTTTAGAGTCCGACCATAGAGTTCCTACCGCGTCCTCGCCGATGAGGCTCTCACGACCTCGCTCCCACAAAACTGATAATTTTGGCTCCCTTTTTATCCCGGTGCTGACATCAATAAGGGCAGGCGAATGGATTGTTAGCTGCAATTCGGACCTCCTCAGCGTAAAACGACGGCATTCATCAATGGTCATAAGCTCCCCTTCCCCATCCTCAGATCTGCGTCACTTTCGGTCTTCTATGAGGAGGGCGACACGCTGAATTAGGAGATTCGTTGCGTGGCTCGATCTGTATCCGTTCTGGTAGCCGTTGCCGCGGCTGACGCACTCCACTGCTGGAAGCTTGAGGGACTGCAGATGCAAGTGCGCTACTGAGTCCGCGGTCAGAATGGCCCAGGTCTATCTCAGGTGCAATCCGGTCCCGTACGAGCTGTTTGAGTTCCCTGATCTCGGGGAACCGACCAGCGCTAGCACGCGACCAGATGATTTCACCACCGATACGAATCTCGCACACGCCTCCTGTGCCCGGTACGAGGGCCAATTCGCCAACCTCACTCGGAAACGTGGTCAGCTGCTCCTGCGCCATCCAGGCAGCTCAAGGCAACCAACGGTCCTGAGTGCAGTACTCGATTTCGATTCGAGGCCTCTTTAGCGTCACAGGTAAAGCCATGTAAGGTGCTTGCCACTCCTTAAGCCGAGGGTGTCGAACACCGAGGTGAGCGGCAGTTAGAGGGTTCCGTTTCTGCTGGTGGCTGGCGTGGTAGTGCTGCCGGAGCAGGTCACCGCCAAAGTCACCGGTGAAGTCGCGCCACACTGAGTGGATATGGTTCGCGTTGTCCTGCGTGTTGTCCAACTCGATGAGGAATGAGGGCGTCTGAACGCGGTAGTAATGCAGGTCACCGCGATTGATGCCAGCCGACTAGGCGAAGTAGATATTCCGGCCGGCTTGCTTGATCTGCTCCATCCGCCCTTGTGCGAGCTCATCGGGAACGTTGTGGACGTATTCATCTATGAGAGCCCTGAGCGCATCGAACTGTCGGGCGTTCATCTTCGACGCGGAGACGCCGGATGGCTGCCCCTGAAGCGCCGCCTTCCGGCTGGCTGCGGTGAGGATGTCTCTGTAGGCGGTTGGATCCACGATCGCGACCTTCTGCCGCTGTTCGTCGAGCGAGTGGATCAGATCGAAGCCGAGGTCGTCTTCCCAAGGCAGGGTACGCAGGCCCTTGCGCGGCCCCTGCCGCACTTCGGCAGGATTGCAACCGAAGAAACTGGGGCCGTCGACGACCTGACCATTCACCACAGTGTAATTCTGGCTGAAGTGGTGGCCCTCGATGCGGTAGCCCCACATGCGGCCAGAGGGAGTGCCAAACACCGAAAAGTAATACCTTTCCGGATTGCGCTGCTCGCCGCTGTCGTTCTCCATGATCCGTAGCACGTCTTCCAGGCTCATGATCGTCACAGCTTTGATGTAGCCCGTCTGGCTCAGTCCAGCCGCCAACAGACCACTCGCGAGGTGCTTCTGATAGGGCGTCATCTCGCGCAACGACAAGCCCTTGCGCTCCTTCGGGATGAAGTGCCAGTTCATACGCTCGTCAGCATCGAAAGGGAAGGCCACTCGGTTACGCTGATCGGCATCGAGTGCGGCGAGAAAGCGGTTGACGCATTCGGTCATGAGTGACACCACATGGGCCGAGTGCAGATGAAAGTTGACGTGACGGCCAGCGGGTGCGGCGCACCCTCAGCGGCAGCGTACATATTCAATGCCACGGTGGTGCCGGCCGGTTCGCTAGGCTACCTGACACTGTGGCCGCAGGGCGAGACGCAACCGCTGGTGGCCACGCTGAATGCCGCGGATGGCGCCATCACGGGGAACATGGCGGTTGTACCTACCAACAATGGATCGATCAGTGCGTGGGCGACCGATCCGACTCAATTGGTGCTCGATATCTTCGGATATTTTGGCCCAAACCCCAATGGCCCCAATGCCACGTTGTCAGCAGCCAGCCTCAACTTTCGGTGCCGAAACGTGCCCAACGCCGGATGCCAATGCCTGAACATCAGAACAGTAACACTCAGCAACCTTGGGACCGCGCCGCTTAGCATTGAGAGCATCACGATCAAGGGCGCGTTCTCCCAGGGGAACAACTGTGACTCGAGCCTGGCGTCAGGGCAGTCCTGCACCATTTCAGTCTCATGGTCGGGGGTGAACTCCGCCGGCGAGATCTACATCAATGACAACGCCCCGGGCAGTCTACAGACTGTAACTTTGAGCGGCATCAAAGAATGCTCCCCTCCTTAGACGCTGACCGCGTCGTGCTCCACTCGGGGCACTAGCCTTCCACGCACACCCAGCGCCTTACTCATGGTTGGCAGCGTTCCTGTGGGCCCGGGAGCCTTCGGCGCTTGCGGCGTTCAGCCTGCTCCGCGCGGAACTTGGCAATCGAGCGATCCACCTGCTTGGTACGCTCGATGTCCAGCTTCAGGTAGCCGAGTGGCCGCCGCATCACGTCCTCGGGCCGCATCGTCTCGCCTTTTTGGTAAGCCTGCATCAGTGACTCAACCAACCGTACGCGCGCTACAACGTCGTCCCCGTGCCGCTCGATCAGGAGCAACAGTGCCTCAGCCCTTTCTTCATACTCCTGGATGCGGCGCCGCTTGGGCAGCCAACGCTGAACCGTTCTTTGACCAGCGCTTCGATCTTCCGCATCGGAGTCGCCGCGGCTAATTGTTCTTCGACAAACTTCTGCAGCCCCGGGTGCTGATGATCCAGTTCTTCGACCGCGGTATCCTTCTGGTAGGCGGGCGGGTCGAGGTAGTAGTCCCGTCCCCTGACCCTGGCAGGCCTCTGGATTCTGGGCATGAATGCCACCTGATCTGGAGCACTCAAGGAGGAAGGTGAAGGACTGACAGGATCAAAGCACAGTCACTCGCGGATTACAAGAGTAGATAGCTGCTTTCGGTATGGGGGAGGGTCATTTCGTGAGAAATGCATGATAGACAGCGCTAAGGAAAGGTTCCTCGAAGCCCATCAAGAAAACCGCCGAGCAGAGCAGGCCAACAATAAACGCAACAACAGCCCTTCTTCTGCTCAGTTTGTGGAGGGCACGAAAGCATCGAAAAACGCCAATAAAGAACACCACAAACACAACCGTCGTCGCCACGTATGAGAACCAGAACATGTAACGGTCCCATGTCGACAGGCTTCCTAGAGCAATGGAGAGCTGCTTCACGACGGTCGGGTAGTTCGAGCCCTGCGTGATCGCCGGGACAGTGACTCGCTTCTCCGGAAGCATCAGAACAGCGATGATGGGTAAGTAAGCCGTCAGAAAGCAGTATCCCGCGATGCAGCTTTGGAGTCTGCCTCTACCTCCGAACAGCTTCATGCAACCGTGCAGGATGAGGGCGATCGGCAGGCATTCGAGGTATTCTTCCACAACCGCTGCCACGACAAACATCTTGTCTTCACCCTTGGCCGCCGCGCCCGTCATAAAAGGAAGATCCACGATAGTGCTTACGAACGCCATGTAAACCATGAAGCGGAGGGCATAGAGGAGCGTAGTATTCGTCTCCAAATCAAAGCCCCTAAGCGCGCTCGCGCCGCGGGTGAGGACCGAAAACCAAGTGATGATAATGTCCTTGGCGCCTTCAAAAATCGCTTTGCTGATCGCGTTAATATCCATTAACTGGCTTCACAATGGTATCGCTGCTGAGCGGTCGCCGGATTGGTCTCGTTGCTGCTTCTGCTCGTGGAACGGCTCCAACTCTGGTCCGATTGCTGGCCGACAGCGCTCCAAGCCGGACAAATGAAGTAGCAAGGGGACAATGAGCGCGGCTCCTCCTCACATACCTAGTCCCCTCCTGTGGCAGGTACGTTAGTCCACCCCAAGCGCGAAAGTCAAGAAAACGGGCGTGCGCAGGCTGCCTAAGAAAACTCTCTCCGAACTCTAGGTTTTTGGGGGCGTAGCGCAACGTGAATTGGCGCGTGCGCAAGATGAGGGCACCATCATTCCACTCCCAGATAACCAATACCCCTGCACACCGAAGCCTCAGCGAGTGTGCTCGCCTCGACCATCGATAAGCGGACGGTCTCCGCTTCGAAATGCGAGTCGGGGACACCCGGCTAAGGTTTTAGTGTGTGGACCAGCGGACGGAATCGGTGTAGATGGCATGCACGTCGGCGCGGTCAGTTATGTGTTCAACGCCAGGCTCCTTCTGCATTTCCCCGAGCAGGCGGAGAGCAGTGGCGTAGTGCGGGGCTGCTTCTGGCGGATTGCCACCCAAGCGTAGGGCTGTGCCGAGCAGATGATGGATTCTTGCCGTCTGCATACGCACGCCTAGTTTTTCGCTTTTACCAAGATCGTGCTCCAACTGCTCTCGAGCACGGACGTAGTCCTTGGCGTTGATCATCGCCTCGGTCAGATAGACCGAGCACTCCACCGAGTAGGACTTCAGACCGAGGACGTCCGCCCGCTCGGTCAACGCCTTGAGCGCGGTAATCGGCTCTCGCGAGCGGCCTTCCTCGGCCGCCACCTTTGCCAGGTTGATTTTGGCGATGAGCGCCTTCTCCTGGTCCGAGGTCTGAGAGGCCATCCGAAGGGCCTGCTGGTACTGCGACTTGGCAGACTTTAGGTCGCTTCGGTAGAAGGAAAGATCGCCCTGATAATTTAGTATCTGCGCAATAAGCGGCTCACTCTTGATGTCCCGAGCTACGCCCAGTGCTTCTTCGAGGTTTTCTTGTGCCTCCTCGCTTCGCCCCACCAAGCTCAGGGCGTTGCCATAGCCGGACAGAATGTCGCCCATCCAGAAACTACGATCCTGAAGCCCTCTAAAAACTTTCAGTGCCTCTTCTTCCGCGTTGAGGGCTGCGCCATAGCGGCCCTGACAGGCAAAAACCGTGGCTGTGCTGTGAATCTCGATCGCCGCATCCCGCTTATCGCCCGACTTCCGGTAAATTTCAAGCGCGCGCACATACTGCGTCAGGGCTTGATCAAACTGGCCCATCTTTACTGTGGTATCCCCCAAATTGTGAACACTCACGGCAATCTCAGCAGGCACCCGCAATTTCTCTCGCAATTGGAGGGCCTGCTGGTAGAAGGTCAGAGCGTCTTGATAGTCGCCCCGGTTAAAATAGACGCTTCCCATGTTGTCCAGGCAGATCGCCTGGGAGAATTCATCGTCGAGGTCTCGCTGAATCTGAAGGGATTCCCCGTACTCTGCCAGCGCCTAGTCGAGGTCTCCCCGCTCAATGTAAAGGTTACCCAGGTCGATCAAAGTGTCCCCGATACCCTTCTTATCCCCGATCTCACGCCGCAGTCTGAAGGCGTTTTGGTAATTCGTTAGGGCGTCGTCCGATTTTCCTACGCCGTACAAGAGCTGCCCCATTTCGTTCAGAGTTCGGGCCATCGCAGCTTTTTCGCCAAGCCGGCGTGTGATAGTCAGCGATTCCTGGTAATTGCGCATAGCATCGTCCGGCTTATTGAGCTTCCGAAAAGCGATGCCCACCACGTGTAAAATGAGGGCCTTCTCTTCGTCGTTTTCCAACTGGATGGCAATGGTTAGGGCCCGGTTGAGATAGTCAAGCGCGGTCTGCAGGTTGCCACTCATAACCTCAACTTGGCCCATACCAAAGAGGGCGTCTGCCGATTTCGGGTCGAGTTCCAGTAGCTGTCCATAGAGCGCACGCGCCTTACCGTACGCGCCGCTATGAAGGTAGAGGAGCCCCAAAGCGGACTGAACATCCGTGTCGCTGGGTGTGGCCTTGGCTAGGTTTTCGTAGGCATCGATAGCTTTCGGGTAGTCCCTCAGGATGCGCAAGTGGCTAGCCGTAATGCGATACTTCTCCGGCTCAAGGAGGTTTTCACTCAACTCCACGGCCTTGCCCGAGGCCTGTTCGGCTTCGTTGTCGTATCCCAGCATGGAGTAGACCTCGCTCAGCTTGGCATAAGCGAGCGCGAATTGCGGGTCCTCCTGAATGGCGGCTTCAAGCCGCTTGCGCGCGTCAAGATCGTTTCGCCGACGCGCGAGCTCGAGCCCTTCGTTGTAGTCGCGTAGTGCCGGAATTGACTTCGAGGAGGGCCTGAGGGCCTGCGCCTGGAGCCCTTTGATCAACGAAGAAGACAAGGAGAGGTTTTCGCGAACCGCCTGGGCGAGCTGATCCACAGTTGCCGGCAAGGCGTCCCCGTTCGGGGCTTCCACCTTGACCGCCACAGTTCGATCTCCCTTCAAGTCCTGTAAAGTCGCTTCAATCTTGATCTGATCCCCAAACTTGAAATACTGACCCCAGACCACAATTTGCGCGTCACTGGATTCCGCCAGGCGACGAGCGCTCGCGACGTCCAGGCTCGAGCTCGGTGTCAGTTGCAAGTCGTGCAGAGTTTGTTGAACGCGATCCGAGGAGACCATTCGCAAGGAAGCCGACTGCCCAACGTCGGTCCTTAGTGTTTCGGCGAAGTATGACCCTACCCAATCAATCGACGAATCACCGGAAGCATTGCGGAACGGGATGATTGCTATTGAGATGGTCGGCGTCCCAGGTGTCGACTTAACTCCAGGTGGGAAGACTCTTGCTCGGAATACCGCTACCCCTAGCAGGAGAATCGGGGCGAGGGCGAAGGCAATCCATCTTGTGAGGTCCTGCTCTGTGATCCGAAATCGCGCCAAGCGCAGCCGCATGGCAATGGTGCGCGGCCCGCGCCCGACTTCCAGATCGGTCAGGATATCGGAAGCCTTCTGGTAGCGCAGCCGTTGGTCAATCTCCAGGCACTTCACAACGACACCGCTGACATAACGCGGAATCGTTGGATCCAACTCCGCCGGCGGGAGCGCCCGTTCTTGGATGCGCTTGAGCAGCGTCGCAAGCGCCGTGTCGGCCTCGTAAGGCGTCTTGCCCGTCAGCAGCTCGTAGAAGATAACTCCCAGCGTGAACAAGTCCGACCGGGCGTCCGCTTTCTGACCTTTCGCCTGTTCGGGCGACATGTATTCCGGCGTGCCCAGCAGCGCCCCCGTCTGCGTCATGCCGGTCAGCTCCGCGGAGTGCGCAATACCGAAGTCCATCACTGTCGCCTTGCCTTGAGCGTCGATCATGATGTTCTGAGGTTTCAGGTCACGATGGACCACGCCTTCAGAGTGCGTTGCCTCCAAACCCTGGCATGCCTGCACGATGATCGCAGTCGCGTCCTGCCACGTGAACCTCCCCTTCTCCTTGAGAAGCGAGCGCAGGTCCTGCCCCTCGATGTAGTCCATGCTGATGAACTTGATTCCATCCGCTTCGCCGATGTCGAAGATGCGGATCACATTCTTGTGCGTGACCTGCCGTGCGAGGATCAACTCGTGCCTGAATCGCCGCAGGACTTTGGGCTGGTTGGCAAGTTCCGGGCGAATAACTTTGACGGCCACGACCCGGTCCAGTTCACGGTCTTTTGCTTTATAAACCGCGCCCATACCGCCCTCTCCCAATTGGCGCAGGATTTCATACCGCCCGCCGAGTACCGAGCCCGGCCGCAGGGCCACGGTTCCGCCCAAGACATTCTGCTCTCCAGGTAGCTGGGCGCCCGCGGTAACCGCTGCTGTTGCCGCCGCCACTGTACTTGAGGTGAGCGTCTGAGAATCAGCGGGGGAAGGGTACGTACCCTCAGGGACTACGGCTTCTTTGTCCGAGTCCGGAGACTCTCTCTGGCGCCCGTCCATAGGTCGATTCCGCAGCCCACACGCGTGAAACGCAAATTTCCGGTTGGGAGATCCGAACGACGCGAGTATATACCCTTACATATCTGCTGGCGACCAGTTCCTCGAGCCTCACTACCTGACGAGTCTCGCCGCGAGACTGTCGCTTGGCATTCGCCTGAGCGACTCTGTCAGCTCCTTAGCCCGACCCGATGCGGCGCCGCGTTTCTCGGACAGCGTCGATTAGCCCGGCACCCAGCGATCTTCCGCGGGTAGCCAGGAAGCGTTCGCGGTTAGCACGGAAAACTGCTCGATGAGATTTCTTGTGCCGCCCTGTAAACAGAATCAACGGCCCCGAGAGCTGGCAAACCACAAAGGGGGCCAACGACACCAGAAGCTCTCGAAACGGTGCCCATTCTTGCGAAAACCCGGCCGTTCGTCGGCTTTTGCAATCAAGCCATTGTCAAATATGGTGTGGTTCTGAGTAGTGTCACATGCTATCCGGCGTACGTCTTTCGTCGGGTTTGCACTTCGAAGCTGGGGGAGGGCGCCGAGGCGCTGGACCCGAAACTAACTTGAACACCCACCGAAAGAGATCAAGAGTGACCGACCGTCGCCATGAGATGGCGAACGAGGCCCACCTTCAGTGGGGCCCCATGCCCGATGAGTCCGACCAGTGCGCATCACCGAACGTGAATACGAGTTCGTGGCCGGACGCGAGGGCTTTCTACGGCCAGTGCTGCCGTTAGCTCGTCTTTCCAAGCACTGAGTACAGCGCTCTTGCTGTCGTGCTTTCCTTCTTCTTCTGTGCTCCGTCACGTCCGGCAACCTGCACATGCTCTTGATTTTCGCCATCGAGAGAGGAAGAATGTCTGACCAATTTCCCCAACGAGGTGACGAATGGCAGAAGATTTGACTTTGGAAGCGTCGGACAAGATCGTGGCGGCGGCAAAAAAGAAGGCTGTGCAGCTCAAGACCCGTATGGATATCGCTGTCGTGGATGCCGGAGGCAATCTGAAAGCCTTCGCGCGCATGAATGGCGCGTGGCTGGGTAGCATCGACATTTCGATCCGTAAGGCGCGCACGGCTCGTTGGTTCGACATGAACACCGGAGAGATCGGGAAACTCTCGCAGCCCGGTGGACCCCTCTACGGCATTGAGCACAGCAATGAGGGGCTCATTACCTTTCCCGGAGGAGTTCCCCTGAAGGACTCTAAAGGCGCGATCGTAGGCGCGATCGGCGTCAGCGGGAGCACGGTCGAGAACGACCATGCCGTCGCCCAGGCCGGAGCCGACGCACTGGGAAAATGAGACCAGCAAAACCGGTTAGTGCTCGGCAATGCCTAACTCAGCCGAACGTAACCCAAGAGGGGGATGTCAAATTCGCGGCCCCCCGAGAGACCCCCGGGTACCCCCTTGGCCGCGAGCAGGCTTGGGTTCGCGCCGTGGTTCAACGACCTCACTCTTACGAAGGCTAAGGCGGAAGGGACGCCTCCGAGGGTTCAAGTCGTCGGTGGTACTTACTGGCAGCGGTTATGGTGGGGCGGTTCTAGACTCCCCGGGGTACCCTTTCTGTGAACCGAACCCACTCTTCTCAGGCTGCAAAGCATGTCGGCGCGCTCTCATTTCCACGGATCCGGCACTGGACCTCTTGGGAAGCTCTTCGTCGAGAATCTGGTCATCATCGGCCAAGAGGGGCGATCTCCGGCCAAATCTGCGCGTATTCTTCACTCCCTCGATGAAGTGACCTTGTGGTGTGGTTCGCTATCGAGTGCTTGCGCCTGTTACGCAGAACTAGTTTCCACGCATTTTGCGCTTCGAACGTGGGTGAGGGCGTTCAGGTGAGACCTCCCAGAATCGTCCCTTCGGGGGCAGTTGCTAACGTCAAGGCTTCGCACCGCGGTTTGCCGGTGAGCGAAAAGTTCGGTGCGCGCACATATGACCGTCCGGCGCTAACGGTGGGGACTTGGAGGACCCTGATGCGCGAAGGTTATTGCCCCTTAGAAGCGGCTCTGTAGTTGAACCTGTGGGGGATGCTCGATCAGTCGTCTGCGCTTGGCTTCGTAGAGGTTCTGGCTTGGTCTTGGCGTAAGCTGAATTGGTTTTCGGACCATTGGGCAAGCCTGATATGTGAGACCCACTTCGATCTGGTTTTTGTGCTCCGCCTCGGCTTGGCGACGACGGCTCGACCAGGCTGAGTCTAAGCAGGGGTTGTACTCCATCAGTGAAGTAGGAATGACATTGGGTGACTGGCGATCGTACGACGGGATTGCTGACCGCTATGATCGAGTATGGTCGGCGCGTTTCAAGGCAGTGGCCAGGCGCATCTGCGCACTCGTGCCACCCAGGGCCGGTGATAGAGTGCTGGACATCGGTACCGGGACCGGGATAGTGGCCAGAACTCTCTCCGAATGTGCTCAGAAGCCTGGTCTGATTGTTGGGTGCGATCCCTCAGTTGGCATGCTTCTTCGGGCAAGAGCGCAGGTAGCGGGACTGCATGTTCTCGCCGGCGACGCCACCGCCCTGCCATTCGGGGACGAAAGCTTTGACCTTGTGACCGCCAGCTTCGTTCTGTCGCACGTTCGTGATTATCGGAAGGCACTCCGGGAGGTGTCGCGGGTTTTGAGGCCGTCCGGCCTCTTCGCGGCCACGAATTGGGCGCCTTCCTCGGACCCTTACAGCGCGGCATGGAGTAACTGTCTGGCTGAAGCCACTTCGCGGCTGGAGGCGGAACGAGCCTTAGAGGAAGTGGCCCCGTGGGAGGGTCACTTCTCGCAGCCGGGTGCTTTGGAAGCGGCGTTAAGTCGTGCTAGTTTTGTCCCCAATCGCTCCGATACTGTAACCGTCGAGTCCGACATGACCGTCGACCGATTTCTCGAGGATCGAGAGCTTAGTTCGGGAGGCCGGCTGGGTTTTCATTTGCTCGGGATCGAAGGTTGGGAGCGTTTCCGTGCGGCAACTGGGAAGAAGTTTCAGGCTCGCTTCGGTTTTTCGTTCCGATACCATCGCGATGCTCTGATCGCGATCGCTAGAAGGCAAGGGTAGGTCGGTACGCGCGGTCTTACGGCTGCCGCTGTTTGGTTCGCGTTTCGGGGATGAAGGCCGCGGCACGAGTCAGTTCTCGTTAGCTGTGCTCACGGTATCCAGCCGCGGGTACGGGATAGATAGAAAACGGCCAAACGCAAGACTCAAAGAGGTTACATTCAAACTTGCGAAAGGAGCTGCCAAGATGAAGATCTTCGGTAAGAGCTTGTCCGAATACCTGCGTTTCGAGAAAGGATTCCTGATCCTGGTTCTGGTGGTGGGATTGGCTAGGCTGGGACTGTCTCTGGCCGGCGTGCCCAATGCCACCGTGAAGTTTGTTAGCTTGACGGTGCTGCTGCTGCTGGGCCTGATCTACTATTCGGTGAGAGTCCACACCAGCGGCTTTGGAAGTTATAAGCAACTGCTTCCAGTGCTCGCGTTACCGGTGATCCTCGCCAACCTGATCATCATCTCCGGCATCATGCTGGCGATGGGGACCGGGAAGGACAACATCTTCAGCGCTCCCGAGTACTCCGGTGGAGGGAACGGCAAGACCTGGGGCCACGTCGCTGGCCACTTCATCGTTATGGTCGTAGGACCGATCATCCTTTGGGGGATCGGTTCGCTGATCATGCTGCTGACCCGGAAGCTGACCGGCGGCCGACAGCCGGGAGAAGGCGCGGCCCGGGCGTAACTCGATCGGCCTGGATTAACGGCTATTGGCAGCGCCGGCGAGGACCAGGAGGGTTGCACGGGGTCGTCCGAGGCGTGTTCGGCTCCTGGTCAAGTCCGACAACGGCCATACCTGCTGAGCGGCACCCTAAGGCCGGAGACACAAGCCCTGCCGAGGAACAGCACCGCTGGGGGCCAGCTTTGGTCGCCATCCGTCGTTCGCCGAGAGCGGAGAGGATGGCTGCTGTCCTCCTAAAAGGGACGCACGCAAGCGAGGGCACGGTGAAGCATCGCGCTACTCCAGTGACTGGAGAACCCAAGAGTTAATAACCAATGAGGGAGAGTCTGTTCCCAGAAGGCTTCCCCCAAAGGGTGCAGCCTCGCGCCCGAAGGTTGGTAGAAACCCTTCAGCGCCGTGGAGCTGATCATCGCAAGAAGGCGCTCAGGCTCTCACCATTTGGCAACTGGCGAGCGCGAACGTCGCACTCTGTTCCACCAGACTCGCTCGGTTCGTGCGCGCCTTACCCCTCCCAAGCGCAAGCGGAGCTTTTCCTTTCCGTCACTTAAGAGGGGTTACCGCTGCTAAGGTTAGCGTCGACTCGCGATCGCGGGCACCAACCGCTACCAGCCAGTTTTTCCGGTTTCGTGGCGCAAAAGCCCACACGGGGACACGTACAATCTCAACCCAACTTTCTGGAAACGCGGGAGCAACGCTGGGTCTGACGACACGAAGAGCCCTTCTTGGTGGGCTGAAGCTAGTCCACAAAGGGGTCCCGGAACCTCTCCCAAGGCTTTATGAACAGCAATTTCACCTTCTGCGTGAGCCCATTTTGTTGCTTTTCGACGATATCTCCAAGTCTCGTCTCCAGTGTCGGGCGTAAGACGCTGATTATACTCTTCCGCTTACGCTTGGGGACGATCACAGGAAAACTCGCTCCAGAGCGGTGTCGTTTTCGATGCTACTTGGCGCCCCAGGTGTGACAACTGCGGGCCTCCATTGCTTCGCCGCTCTGGAGCGTCTTGCTCTCGCCAGAGGGCTTTCAGAGCCCCGGCGATACTGGCGGCGCAAGGACGCCTGGCGGATGCCTACCGGCGCTCGCCACAACCGCGAGCTCCTTATCTGCCCGTCCCCCGCATTTGAAGAGACAAGAAAGAGGAGTGGTCCGTGTTGCCTCATGGGTGAGGATTTTGGACGGGGAAGTAAATTGTCGTTGGCCTGTGCCGTCCCGGCCCTGGCTGCAGCCGGATCAGTCCTCGATGGATGAGCTCTCGGAGAGCTTTGTGGAATTCGTGCTTACGCAAGTGACTCCTTGGGTGGAGGTCGCGCTGACTGATACCACTAGAATGGTCATCGATGATCCGCAGCAGGCTCTTGACGTAGGGAGGCAGACCCTCGAGTGGCTTCTCCCGAGCTGTCCTTGCGGCTTCCTGCTCCCGGCGCACTTGCTCCTTGGACTCGGCAATGATCTTCAGAACGAGTTCTTCCGCCTGGCGATGGTCATGAATCCTCGACCTGCCTCGCTCGTAGTCCCCCAAGTCCCCTCCCCCGTGGTCGCCCAAGCACTGCCAGCGCCCTGACTTGGGGTCCATGAGGGCGTCGTGGGGCAAGCGGACGGGAATCGGCCACAGGCACGGGATTCGCAACATCCCACTCAGCTCGGGGGAGCGCTTGTATCCCAGAACGGCCTCAAGATACAGCTTGACCTCTTCGGGTGTGAACTCCATCCGTGTCCCTCCCTTCGGCGAATGTATGGTCGGGAATCGCCCGCCGCGCATGGTTACGCGTTTGAGCAGCCACGGGATATCAAAGCAACTTCACCTCGCGCTGAGCCACGTGCCCTCGTTAAGCCACTCGTCCATGGCCGTCACGAGCACGACTACACGTCGGCCAACCCTCGAAGCGCGCAGGTTGCCGCGCTTAATCTCGAGCCGGATGAAAGGTTGGGAGAGACCGGTTTGCAGGGCGACCTCGCGCACGCTGAACGCGATTCTCCGTTGAACCTCAAGACTTCCCTGCCCAGGGACCGGATCCTTTGACATACTCGTGACCTCCTCGATTGGACGATGGCCGTAGTTGTCTCCTGTCTCTCCTCAGGGCATAAATATACTTGACAACTCCATGAAAAGCTGATACGATTTTAGCATGGACAAGGAACCCACGACCCTTCAAGAAGCGATTCTGTACTTCTCAAATCCTGAGAACTGCCGCGCCTATGTAATGCGGCGGCGCTGGCCGGATGGTGTGAAGTGCCCTCGCTGCGGCACTGACAAGGTCGCTTGGCAGCCGAAGTATAACCGCTGGCAGTGCAACAACCACAAGTGCAAGCCGCGCCAGTTCACGCTCAAGACTGGGACGATCTTCGAGGACTCACCGCTCGGCATGGACAAATGGCTTGCCGCGATGTGGCAGGTGGTGAACTGCAAGAACGGCATTAGCTCGTACGAGGTTCACCGCGCCATCGGCGTGACGCAGAAAACCGCGTGGTTCATGGATCATCGAATCCGGCGAGCACTCCGCATGGGTTCCTTCGAGAAGATGAGCGGCGAGGTCGAGGTTGACGAGACGTTTATCGGCGGGAAAGCGCGGAACATGCATGTCGCTCAACGCCGTCGCCGGATCACTGGGACTGGTGGCAAGGATAAGGCAGTCGTCATGGGCATCGTGGAACGCGGCGGCGAAGTGCGTACGGTAGTGCTGCCTGATCGCAAGAAGAAAACCCTGCAAGGCGAAGTCAAGAAGCACGTCGAGGCAGGCGCGGCGCTCTACAGCGACGAACTGCTTTCATACGATGGGCTGGCGACTGACTACGCCCACAAGGTCATCAACCACGCAGTCGCCTATGTGGACGGCGCGGTCCACACGAACACTTTGGAAAACTTCTGGAGCCTGTTCAAGCGCGGGGTTCATGGAACCTACGTGAGCATCGAGCCGTTCCATCTCGCCCGCTATCTGGACGAACAGGCATTCCGCTACAACAATCGCAAAGACCTCGACGACGGCGGGCGCTTCGACCTCGCCGTGCGCCAGATCGTCGGAAAACGCCTCACATACTCGGAATTGACCGGCAAGGACGGCGCGCAGGCGTGAAAGCTGCCGTATCCCAGACCATCCAGAGGCAGGAAAAAACGGGGGTCAAAGGTGTAAAAGTATTACCTTGACTCCCCCGCGTCTTTTCAATTAACCTGACCCCGGAATGAGCCGATAACCCATTGCCGGAGAACTACTGGCCATAGTGCCGACACTGGGGAGACTGCGTGGCGACTTCGGCATCTCAAGACCTTAAATCACTCCCGACAACTCGCAGGGCAACCCCTCCAGCAATCTCGTCCCTGTCCACCAGAAAATTGATTCCATTCGGCTGGTACGGAGGCAAATATTCTCACCTGGGTTGGCTCCTGCCGCTGCTCCCGTCTTGCCATCATTACTGCGAACCGTTTGCAGGTTCAGCCGCAGCCTTGCTCAATCGCTGGCCGTCTCCAGTGGAAACCTATAACGACCTGGACGGCGAAGTGTGCAATTTCTTCCGCGTGTTGAGAGACCAAAAGGAACGCCTCACAGAGGTGATCGGACTAACCCCATTTTCGCGAGAGGAATTTTTCCTCGCGTGTAGGCTCGATCCTGTCTGTGACCCGTTGGAGCGGGCGCGCCGATTTTATATTCGGGCGCGGCAGGTCCGTACGGGACTGGCACAAACTGCTTCGATTGGCCGCTGGGCCAACTGCAAGGACACTAGCCGGGCTGGTATGAGTGGCGTCATAAGCCGCTGGCTTGGCGGTGTCAAAATGCTGCCCTCAATTGCGGAAAGATTACTGCGGGTTCAGATTGAGAACCGACCCGCTATCGACGTAATCCAGCTTTATGATTCGCCATCGACCCTCTTTTATTGTGATCCACCCTATGTCCACGCGACACGCGGCGATTCCAAGGCTTACGGCTATGAAATGACGAATGAAGAACACCGAAGCCTGGCGAAGGCGTTGAATGCGTGCCGTGGCATGGTTGCCCTCTCGAACTATCAATGCGTCCTGATGGACGAGCTGTATCCTTCCCGCCGGTGGAAAAAGAGCGTTAGCCCAGAGAAGACTAATCACGCCACAAAGGGAAAGCGTATAGAAGTTCTCTGGACAAATTACGACCCGAAGCCAAAGGCCGCAGGAACGAATGGAAACGGCCACAACGGATGGCTATTTGAAAATCCTCGATGAGTCCTACGCACGCGCTCACAAGCGATTAAGCAAGCCGTTCGTCACAGACGGTAAGATTTCCAAACGCATCGAGACGGTAGCAATTTGCCTGAAAAACAGAGCGGGGGTGAGGGCGCTCTTGGCGTGTGCCTTGGCGAAAATCGACAACCCGAAAGTGGACATTAGAAAGCCCTACACCGACATTGCGGGCGATGATGGCTCCGACTCGTATTCGGGCCGGGCCTACGACGAGAGCTACATCAGCACGTTGGGAGGAAAGCCATACAACCTGCCCCTCAATTCCACAACGGCCTTTCTGACTCCGGGATTCCGCACCAAAAACATTGTTCTGACCACTAGCGTCGAATTGGAGGGACGGCCCGCAGAGATGTATACGGCGGTGCTTCAGCTATTCGATGACATCCAGAAAAAACGGGTATCGGCGCAAGATGTGATGGATGAAACCATGCGCTTGCTAATCCTGGAGCGCGACAAGAGAGCCGCTTCGATCAAGAATCTGCTGAAAGACATCGAGCACACGGCAGATAAACTCCCTCTCTCCGCTGAGGACATCGTTAGGCTAGTCAGACAGCACCTTGACTGCAAGAACTCTTCGCGACTTCCTGTGCTTGTAGTGGCTGCCGCATATCGCGCCGCAGAGAAACATTTGGGAGAAAGGGTTCTCCACGTCTACCCGCACAACGCTGCGGATAAGCAGACTGGGGCTGCCGGTGATCTGGAAATAGCTCTGGTCGGGGACGATCACACGATAGCCGTATACGAAATGAAGATGAAGCCCGTAACGAGAGGCGACGTTGACCACGCCGTTCAAAACAAGCTTTTCCTCAAGAAGAGCTCGCCCGGCAGGACGATAATTAAACACTACGTGTTCATCACGACCGAAGAGATCGACGCGGATGTCCGCAAGTACGCAACTGATCTCTATGAACAATTGGGCGGTGTGGAAATAGCGATCCTAACGTGCCTGGGTTTTATTGCCCACTTCCTGCATCTCTTCCACCGTCTGCGGAATGATTTCTTGGACGAATATCAGAACCTTGTGTTGAAAGAGTCAGAAAGCGCCGTAAGCCACACGCTGAAAGAGGCGCTGTTGACATTACGTAAAGCAGCGGAGGGCGCGAAGTAGGGAAATGATTAGCGGCTCTGTATTCGTTCGGATATACTAAAAAGGAGGCCGCACGCATGTACGACGCCAGAAAGTTCAAACAACTTGTGCATTACGTGTGCTCTCGGCGCTCCGACAACCCTTCTAGCCTCGGCGCAGTCAAGCTCAACAAAACCTTGTGGCTTTCCGACCTTGCGTCGTTTTACACCCTGGGGCACCCGATCACCGGCGCGCGTTACGTCAAGCGCCAGTTCGGGCCGGTTCCAACCCCAATCCTCCCGACGCTGCGGGAACTGGAAAGCGAAGGCGTCCTGACGATTACCGAAGCGGATCACTACGGGAAACGCAAGACCGAGTACGTCGTGAACCTTCCGGCCACGGACGAGTTCCTTTCGCCAGAGGAACGAGGAATCGTAGAGCGCATGATTCGATTCGTCTGCGAAGAGCATACAGCCGCATCAATCAGCGAGGCTTCGCACGATCACATCTGGAAAGCGGCGGAAGACGGCGAGGAAATCCCGCTCTTCACAGTATTCGCGCAGCCCGGAAAGATCACCGAAGAAGAACGCGAATGGGCGCGAATGACGCTTGAGGCCGAGGGTCTCTAATCCATCGTGCGCACTGTCATTGAGGCTGAGATCGTCAGCGAAGTCATTGACAGAGAACAGGAAATTTACCCGAGGCTTAACGATGCATTCGAGGCGCTCAAATGGTGGTTGGCTCACGAGCCGGAGAGCGGCGAGATCATCGACGATTTGCATTGGATGTACAAACAAAAGGGAAATAAGCAGCGAAATATTCCGGCGCTCGTGGCCATCTACACCTTCGATGAGGACACGGTGAGTATCGAATTCATACTTGTGAGGGTTCCGATCATCCCATGAAACCAGAGTCTCAGCCTTATGTAGCCGCGTCCGCGCCAGAACCGGAAGGCGAATCGTGGAATAGGCTCGACCGCGCCTTCCGCTCCGTCCTGACCGTCTCCAAGGCCGACTTGCTCAAGGCAGAAGCCAAGGAGAAGCGGGCCAAGGTAGCGCGAAAGCGGCGGCGCAGCAAGCGCGGCTGACTGGCAGTCACACCCAGCCTACCACTTTCCTCTTGGAGTTGTCAGGTATATTGATGCCCTCCTCAGCGTCGCTGTCTTGCGCTCGTCTGGGACTCTGGTAATTCTCGTCGACGAGAATTGTCCCATTTTGCCCCACATCGTCTTCGCGTTACACTGAATTCTCGCCGGCGAGAATTGACGAGTCTTGTATCCTGTTGACACCGCTGGTGTTAGTATTTTGAGCTTCCTTTCTCGCCTGCTGGAGATAACTCAGGGCCTTCCCACGGCATTGCATAACACTGAGAGATTGTGCTGATGACTCCAGCCGAAGGTTCCCGTGTGGCTGGACTCCATTTCGTCTTCTGATCCACTCATGTGAGTCGCTTCCGGATGGTCGGCGCCGGCCAAATCGCGACTCCAGCACCAAGCCAAAATCTGCGTCCCGAAGACCGCGAACAGCCCATTGCATCACCTGCCAATTTCTGCGTTCGTAAGCTGTTCATTTGATTCGACCGGTGTCCGCGATTCTGCGACCTCTGCCGTCCTCTCACCTGTTCCGGTCCGGCTCGCGCGCTTTCGGCACTTGTCGCCGCAGAAGAGCGCGCCGCGCTTCTTGTCACGAAGTGATCCACCGCAGTAAGCGCACGTCCCAGGCGCGGCGTGCTTTTTTGCTTCACGGCGACTCCCCGAAGAATGCCAACTCCCGACAAGCGGCTGAGCAATAGAGCTCATGTTTGCCGGCGATCGTGTAGCGCAGGGCTTGGTTTAAGAGCTTCCTGCACCCGTCGCACTTTTCGGAGAGGTAGTGGCCCTGGGAGCGGACGCAGGCGAGTTCGGCGGCGGTGAGCTTCACTCATCACCGCCTTTCGACTCTTCGTCCTCTTCAGTGCCTGATGATTCTTGGTTGCGCGGGGGTTGCGGATCTTGCCGGACTTGTTCGCAATTTGCCGAACTAAGTTGTTGATTTGCTTTATAATCAGCAGGGCTTAGATAATTTCTAATCCGAGGGTCGGGGGTTCGAGTCCCTCCACGCCTGCCAAACTAAGTCTTCTTCGATTGGCCGCTTAATCGACAAAAGGAGATCGTCTGCGATGCCAGGTCCGGGAATGGAATTGATCGGCGAAGAAGAGATCCAGGAAGTCCTGGAGGTCCTGCGTGGCGGCTATCTGTTTCGATACGGCATTACGGCGGGCGCCGGGATGGATCCTCGGTTCAAAGGCAAGGTTTACCAGTGTGAGCAGGAGATCGCGCGGCACGCCGGAGTGCGATATGCCGTCGCGGTAAACTCCGGGACATCGGCCCTGTTGGCCGCGCTCGTGGGACTCGGGATTGGTCCCGGAGACGAGGTCATCGTACCAGGCTTCACCTATATTGCCAGTATCTCCTCCATCGTATACTCGAAGGCCATTCCGGTTCTGACTGAAATCGACTGGACCTTCAATCTCGATCCCGAGGACGTGAAAGCCAAGATCACGCGGCACACCAAGGCCATCATGGCGGTTCACATGATGGGCAATCCCGCCCGAATGGACGAGCTCAAGAAGGTTGCCGAGGATCACGGCCTGCCTATCCTCGAAGATTGCGCCCAAGCGTTTGGAGCGTCGCATAAGGGGCGGGCCGTCGGGTCCGTCGGAAAAGCGGGCACCTACAGCTTCAACGTCTACAAAACGATTACTTCGGGCGACGGCGGCATGGTCCTGACCGATGACGAGGAAGTGTACCGGCGCGCGTTTGCCTTTCACGATCAGGGACACTCGCCGCTGCGCACCGGGGTCGAAATCGGAGAGCGTCCGTTTTTCGGTCTTGATTTTCGCTTCACCGAACTGCAGGCTGCGGTGCTGATCGCGCAGTTCCGCAAGCTTCCGCAGTTGCTTGCACGGTTGCGGGCCAATAAGAAGCGCTATAAAGAACTCGTCAGCGATCTGCCTGGACTCGAGTTCCGCGAGATCACGGATGAGCAGGGCGAGTGTGCGACGATGCTAACCGTGATTCTGCCGAGTGCGGAGATCGCGCAGCGCATCGCCGCGGAGTTGGGGACGAAGGTGGTGGCAAGGGCGGGCTGGCACGTTTACAGCAACATGGAGCAGCTCATGAATTTGCGGACTGCCACTGCGGTCCAGTGTCCTTTTACCTGCTTCCGTCACTATGCCGGCGAAGACGGTGAGATTCGCTACTGGAAGGGGATGCTGCCGAAGACGGACGCTTTGCTCGAGCGCGCGCTCAACATCAGCATCGGAGTATCTGATCCCGGCCTCAGTTCAGGCTTCGGCGTGACACTTCGTGACGACCTGGAGTCGGTGGAACGGCACGCCGGCAAGTTTCGCAAGACCGCCGAGAAGTACTTGAAGTGACCTTGCCCGACCACAAGGTTGAGAATGGAATGCTTGATGAAACTGGAGACCGTCGCCTTATTGTGCGCGACGCTTCTCCTTCCCCGCTCCCTTCCTGCCCAAGAGCATAAGCGTGACCCCCTTCTCCAGTGGATGAACCAAATTGCGCAGCGAGAACTCCAAGAGCGTCTGAAGGCGATTGATCACATCCACACGGTTGCCGATGCGGAGCGCCGGAAACAAAAGGTTCGCGAAACGCTTTTGGACCTCCTGGGTGGTCTGCCCGATTACCACGGGCCGCTGAATCCGAGGATCACAGGGGAGATTAAGGCTGAAGGCTACACCATCGAGAAGGTGCTCTTTCAGAGTCTTCCTAACTTCTATGTCACCGCTGATCTCTACCGGCCTAATAAGCAAGGCCGATACCCCGCCATTCTTTTTCAGTCCGGCCACACCCAGGAGGGAAAGCCCGAACCGCAGCGAGCCGCAGCCAATCTGGCTTTGAAAGGCTTTGTCGTGTTGGCCACCGATCCTATCGGTCAAGGTGAACGGGAACAAACTTACGACGCGCAACTCCAGGGGCCCTTGGCGGGCTGGTCGGTTCCAGAGCATATCCAGGCGGGAGCCCAGGCGATTCTAATTGGCGAGAGCGCTGCCCGCTTCTTCATCTGGGATGCCATGCGCAGCATCGACTACCTGGTCAGCCGGCCTGACGTGGACTCGTCACGCCTTGGCGCCGCAGGCTGCTCGGGCGGCGGAGCGTTGACGACCTTCATCGGGGCGCTTGATCCACGGCTCAAGGCGGTCATTCCCGCCTGCTATCCCAACTCCTACCAGCTACTGTTTGCCGGCCCTGATCCCGATACCGAAATGAGCTTTCCCCAGTTTCTGGCGCGGGGCCTCGATGTGGCGGATTTTGTCGAATTATCCGCCCCAACGCCCTGGCTGATTCAGGCCACCGAGGGTGATTACTTTACGCCCGCAGGCGCGCGGTTGGTCTATGAGGAAGCCCGGCGTTGGTACAGCATCTACGGCGCCGAGCAGAAGATCGGGTTCTTCGTAGGACCCGGTCCGCATGGCACGCCCCTGGTGAGTCGCGAAGCCGTCTATCAGTGGATGATCCGCTGGCTCAAGAACGGCCAAGGTGACTTCCACGAACAGCCTGTGCACTTGTATAGCAATTTCGATCTGTGGGTCACTCCCACCGGCCGCGTGGAAGACATTCCTGGAAGCCGCAAACTCTACCAACTGATCCTTGACGATTTTCACGCCAGGAAACGGCAGGGAACCATCCCCGAGTTACAAGCTGAACTACGCAAGCTGCGGATTCCCACCGATGGGACGCCTCCGCAAATGACAGTCTTGGATGAGTCGAGCACTCCTGAAGCCCGGCACCTGCACATCCGATTCGAGAGCGAGCCGGGAATTGAGATTGAGGCGAATCTTTACCTTCCATCCTCGACTTCCACGGGCTCGTCGAACCGAAGGCCGGCGGTCTTGCTGGTCGCGGATAGTGGCCCTTACTTTCAGGCCGCGACCACGGATTCGCTCGCGAGAAGGATGGCCGGAAAAGGCCGCGTGGTCCTGACGCTCTCGCCGCGCGACTCTCCAGGAGAGAATACCCACGCACCCTATGTCGGGAATTGGATCACCAATTCGCGCGCCAACCAGATCGGGCTCAATCTGCCGGCGATGCACGCCCATGACATTCTGCGTGGCGTCGATCTTCTGTCCGCTCGGAGTGACGTCGACCCAACGTCGATTCAGGCTGCGGCGCGCGGCGTCAAAGGCATCTGGCTGTTGTTGGCGGCCGCGGCGGACCCGCGAATCAGCAAGGTCTGGCTGGATCGAACCCCCTACAGCCTGCGAGCCGCTCTCGAGAGCACCCTGAACATGAATCTGTTTGACGCGGTGATTCCCGGCTTTGCGCTCCACTGGGACCTCGACGATCTCCGCCAAGCCATGGGGAGCCGGCCCGTTCTGTGGACCGATCCTGCAAGCTGGATGAACCGGGTGGTTGCTCTTCGCGGTCCTTATGAATATCGCTATATCCTGGGTGATACGACGGACCTTGCCGACGCGCAAGACGACGCGTACATTGACGAATTTTTGAAATGATCATTGGAGAGACCATGAGCAGACATTCGCGGGCGCACGCGCTTCTGCGGCTGATCCCGTTCGTACTCGCGGCAGCGTCCTGCACGCGGGAGAAGAAGGCCGAGCAAGCTCCTCCGGCACAGCAGGTGAACGCCTCCGTCAATTGGGATAAGGTCGTGGCCGTTTCCAAAACCACTCCGACACTTCAAGTGGTCGTTAATCCCCCTTTGAGGCGGGGCTCCAAGATCCACGACCCGGTCTTCAAGGCGCTGCACGATCTGGGCGCTGACTTCGTTCGTTACGTTCCGTGGCTGCCTTACCCGAGGCTGGGTGTCGCAGAGCTCGAACCTCCCGCCGACGGGAAGACCTCCTGGGATTTCTCAGTGATCGATCCGATGACGGAGGATTTTATCAACGCCACGTCGGGGCACTCGGTCGTCCTCAACTTCAGCACGATTCCCCAGTGGATGTTCAAGACGGAGAAGCCAGTGCCGTATCCGGCGGATCCGGACGAGGTAACCTGGGACTACGAGAAGGGAACCGATTTCCGCGACCCGAGCTTGAAGGAGCTGGCAGACTACTACGCGCGTCTGGTCAGTTGGTACACCAAGGGTGGCTTCGTGGACGAATACGGCCAGCGCCACGAATCCGGCCACCACTACAAAATCGACTGGTGGGAAGTTCTGAATGAAGTGGAAAGCGAACATCAGATGACGCCGCAAACCTACACCCGGGTGTATGACGCAGTCGTGGGAGCCGTTCGCGCCGTCGATCCTCAGATCAAGTTTGTGGGTCTGGCGCTCGCCAGCGAACCGCCGGGTTATTTCGAGTACTTCCTGAATCACAAGAACCACAAGCCCGGCATTCCCATCGACATGATCTCTTACCACTTCTACGCCGTGCCCACACCCGATCAGACGCAAGAGACCATGCAATACACTTACTGGGACCAGGCGGACCGCTTCCTGGCCGTCGTCGATTACATCCAGGCCATTCGCGCCCGGCTCTCGCCCGAAACGCAGACGGATACCGACGAACTCGGGTCAATCTCTGCCGACGACCTCGAACAGGGCAAGCCGGGCCACGTGACCAAGCCGATCCCCAATTCGTATTGGACTCTCTGTGGCGCTCTCTACGCCTATCTCTACGCCGAGCTCGCCAAACGTGGCGTGGAGGTTGCCGGCGAATCCCAATTGGTGGGCTACCCTACTCAGTATCCCACCGTTTCGATGGTGGATTGGAACACCGGGCAGCCGAACGCCCGCTATTGGGTCCTGAAACTATTGCATGACAACTTCGGGCCGGGCGATAAGCTGGTGGAAACGCGTCTGGACACACCTTATATTTATGCTCAGGCTTTTGTGACGCGGCAGGGCCAGCGGAAGCTGCTTCTGGTGAACAAAAGGGATAGGGATTTCGAGGTCGCGATTCCTGACTCTCAAGGGGCAGAAATCACGTATGTGAATCAATCCACCAATTTTCAGCCGCCAGGCTCGGCACATTTGAGTGGAAGCCAGCTCAAGCTGAATGGCTTTGAGGTCGCGGTGGTAAACCTGTCGCGCTAACTCATTTCCCGAACACGATTATCCCGGTCTTGCGCAACCAAAAGTCGGCTAGTGTAGGGCGGAGCTTAGTAGGACATTGCTTTTCGGCGGGCGCAACAACATCGGCCGCGTAACGCGGACCGGGACGTGCGAGCAATGAGAATAGAGAACGCGTATGTATCTCCCAGAGCCACTAAGTCGCCTTAAGGAAAATCTTCAGCGACAAGCCCAGGGAAAGCCCTATTTTACGCCTCGAATGGTTTTTGATTAAGTATCCGCGCGAGGGACTTCGGGGTCATTGCCCTCAGCACTGACAACTTGATCGAACGCGGTGTTCTACGGCTGCCGCCGTGGCTTTCATCGGTTCAACCCGCGTTGCAACGGCTCCCGTTGGAAGGCGGAGCGCAGGAGCGAGGGGGTTTCCATGATCGTCTGTCAAGAGTGTCACTGGCTGGGGGACAGCGAAGACCGCAAATGGGGCGGGTGTCCGAAATGCAAGGGCCGGCGGTTTGCTGACGATGTCGAGCTCTGGGCAGGAAAACTTGCCTGGGCCGCCCTGATCTGTACACTGGCCTACGTGGCGAGTCACATGCTCTTGCCGTTTTGGGGATAAACCGGGACCGCCGTCACAACCTGGCCCGCTAACCCAGCGGGATATGGGATCGCGCCGCTGTCGCTCAGCCGGGTCGGCGCAAGATCCGTCCTCGATCTCACGGAAATATTCTCCTACCTCACCGGACTTCTGATACGCTTTGCAGCGCTTTCGCACGTTGGAAGCAGGCGCGCCCCCTGACTGGACCTTGGCGGCGCCCCCTGCCCGTGCCAAGCCTTGTCTTCCGCAGGAGGGTAACCCAAACTAACATGTGCTTCTCAACGAATAAGGCTTTGCTCGAGGCTGCACTGCTTATTGGAGCCCTGATGCAACCTACACTGCTAAGCGGTCAGATCAATAGCCTGATGCCACAGCCGGCGGAGATCACTCCCGGTCAGGGAAGACTGGCCATTGATGGCTCCTTCCGCGTGGCCTTGACCGGCTACGGCGAACCGAGGCTCCAGGCGGCCGCCGAGCGCATGATCCAGAGGCTATCCCGGCAGACGGGGATCCCTTTCGCCGGCGGGCTCGAGAGCGACCCGAGCAAGGCGACGCTGGTTATCCAGTGCGATCACGCGGGCGAGACCATTCAATCGGTGAACGAGGATGAGTCGTACACGCTCGATATCACTTCGGAGCGGGCGCACCTCGCAGCGGCGACGCCGGTCGGTGTCCTGCGGGGAATCGAAACCTTCCTGCAATTGGTTGCGCTTGACGCGCAGGGCTTTGGCGCCGCAGCGGTGCGAATCCAGGACCGGCCGCGGTTTCCCTGGCGCGGATTGATGATCGACGTGAGCCGACACTGGATGCCCATCGAGGTCATCAAGCGCAACCTCGATGGCATGGCCGCCGTAAAGCTCAACGTCTTCCACTGGCACTTGTCGGATAACCAGGGATTCCGCGTCGAGAGTAAAGTGTTTCCCAAGCTCCAGGAAATGGGCTCGGACGGGCACTACTACACCCAGACGCAGGTGAAGGACATCATCGCTTACGCGCGCGACCGCTGCATCCGCGTCGTGCCGGAATTCGACATGCCGGGCCACACCACCGCCTGGTTCGTCGGGTATCCTGAACTCGCGAGCGGCCCGGGTCCGTATTCGATCGAGCGTCACTGGGGAGTCTTCGATCCCGCCATGGATCCCACCCGCGAGGAGGTCTACCAGTTCCTCGATCCTTTCATCGGCGAGATGGCGGCGCTCTTCCCCGACGCGTATTTCCACATCGGCGGCGACGAGGTCAACGGCAAGCAGTGGAACTCGAATCCTCGCATCCGTGCTTACGTGGCGGAGCACGGCATGAAGACGGATGCCGACCTCCAGGCTTACTTCAACCAGCGGGTTGTCCCTCTGGTTCAGAAGCACGGCAAGAAGGTGATTGGGTGGGACGAGGTGCTGCATCCGGGTGTACCCAAGGACGTCATGATCCAGTCCTGGCGCGGCCAGAAATCGCTGGCTCAGGCGGCCCGCGAGGGTTACATGGGCATCCTGTCAAACGGCTACTACCTCGACCTCATGCAGCCGGCGCGGCGCCATTACCAGATGGATCCGCTGGAGGGCGCGACCGCGAGCCTCACGCCGGAAGAGAAGTCGCGCATCCTGGGTGGCGAGGCGTGCATGTGGGTGGAGTTCGCAACGCCCGAAAACGTAGATTCGCGGATCTGGCCGCGGATGGCGGCGATTGCGGAAAGGCTGTGGTCGCCCGAGGAGGTGAAGGATGTCGACTCGATGTACCGCCGGATGGGGATCGAGAGCCGCCGGCTCGATTGGCTGGGCCTGACGCACCGCTCGAGTTACCCGCTGATGCTCGAACGCCTGACCGGTCTGGAATCGACTGAGAGCTTGCGCACGCTGGCTGACGTCCTCGAACCGGTCAAGGGTTACGCGCGCGAAGGGGCTCGCGACTACACCAGCTTCACGCCCCTCAATCGCCTGGTGGATACGGAGCGCCCCGAAAGCATCACAGCGCGGGAGTTCGCCGGGCTGGTGGGCGACTGGAAAGCCAACGAGAGCGAAATCCGAAGGCAGCTCGCGCGCTGGCGTGACGTCGCGGACCTGATCCCGCACATGAAGAACAGCGCCTTGCTCGAAGAGGACGTGCCACTGGCGGAGGACGTGTCGGCCTTGGGAGCGGCAGGCCTGAAGGCGCTCGATTACCTGGACTCAGGGCAGGCGGCACCCGCCTCGTGGATGACCGAACAACTTGACCGCCTGGACCGGGCGGCGAAGCCTCGCGCTGAGTTGCTCATCATGATCGTTCCTTCCATCCGGGTCCTCGTCGAGGCAGCAAAACAGGGGCAATAAGCAGGATTCCGTCCATCGGGCCGAATACAGCGGTGGGCCATGCGCAAGCTCTACCCGCGAAAGTCTTCGAGTGCGCTCTTGCGCCGCGAGCTACCGGTTCGGTGTTCTGTCCGCGCCGGCTTCGCTCGGCTGCTCTGCTTCAGGCACTGCGGACTCGGCCTCCCTGGAAGGCGGTTCGGCCTTCCCGGGGTAGATCAGCTTCACCACAGCGTGGTTCAGGCGCGACCGCAGTTCAGGACGCTCATTGGCGCGCGCGATGTATGAACGTTGGCAACCTGCTGGGCCATCCCCTGTTTATGCGATTGCTCGCCGGCGACGTGCTGCTCGAGCGCATTGTGGTCCTCGAGCTTCTGCTGGTCGATCGCAGGGACGCCCGTCGCGGCCGCCGCAGGAGGACTTCCGGTGTTCTTCACACCGTTCGCGCGCGCCTCCCGTCAGCACTAGGCCGATGATGATCGCCCCACGAGGAAAGCGAGTACGATGAGCGTCGGCTTGTGGGAACATTTCATCGGCGCTTCAGTCTTGTCACTCATGCTACTGCTCGCCGGAGCAGATGCGCCGGCGAATCATCGGAGGTTAACACGTTTCGTTGGATTTGGCGCATCCTCCACGGAGGTCGCATTCGACATTGGTCATGGGCCGCCGATTCCCAGGTAGAATGAACTTCTGACAGCGAGGCATTTCGATGAAGTGCCCGAAGAGACGCTGGAACGAGGGGTTGGGATCAGCGCCGGTGAAGGCGCTGCTGGCGATCGTCCTGGTGACCGCATGCGGCGGCTATGACCCGCACGCCCAGGACGCCTCGCCACCCTCTCGGCCGGCCCTCATCCATGCCATCAAGAAGCTCGAGAGGAGCCTGGGGTTCCGTCGGACGGGAAACTTCAAGACTCATTCGGAAACTATCGCTGCCTACTATCGCTGCTACTACACGGGAAAGCTGGATCTGCCCGAGTCGTACGAAGGGCTCGAACTGCGCCAGGGCACAAAGGACGGCTGTCCCGTTGATCCCGCGCAGTACGATGTCTTCTTCTATCCCATCGAGGCCGTCGGGAGCGGCAAGAGTCCAGTGACCGCTTCACTCGACCGCGATTCGCTCGAGCGATTCCTGGTGGTAGTCCCTCACGAGGATTTTCACGCCGGCAAGGGGCTCCGCCACTTGCCCGCAACGGTGACCGAGGCGTCGTCAACGCTGATCGGCTTCCTCACCGCGAGCGAAGTGGCGCGGCAGCAGTTCGGCGCGGACGCGGAAGTTACGCGCAATCTGGAGCAAGAGCCTGATCTGTTTCTGCGCAAGGCGGAGCTTGTCAACCGCTATTACACGCGGCTCAGCGAGGTGTACGCGGCCGTAAAGGCGGGCGAAGTCCCGGCCTCAGACGCGCTCTCCCAGAAAGCGCGGCTTTTCGATGCGATGCAGCAGCAGTGCCAGGCGATTGCGCCCAGTCCGCGCTCCTTCAACAAGTGCCTCGCGGCAAACAATAACGCCGGTCTGGCTTTCGAAAGGACCTACACCAAGTATTATCCACTCACTTACCAAGTCTTCTTGGCGGAGGGCCGGAACCCGAAGGTTACGATCGAGGCCATCAGAAAGGGATTGACTGCCCAACCAGAGTCCGAAGCTCTCGAGCGCCTCCAGGACCTCGCCGGCCGGGAGTAAACGAGCTACCCCGGTGACGCTCATTCTTTCTCGCGAAGCGCCTCGATGTCGAGCTGAATGAGAACATCGTCGCCCACCACGATGCCCCCTTTGTCGAGCGGCGAGTTCCAGCTCACGCCGAAGTCGTGGCGGTTGATGCTGGTGGTGGCCAGAAAGCCGGCGCGCGTCACAGGACCTTTGTCGACGCCGTCTTCCCAGTAAGGAGTCTGCCACTGTCCGAGGTAATAGACGTCCAAAGTGGCGGGCCGCGAGATGCCGCGCATCGTGAGTTCGCCGGCAACCTTGTAATGGTTTGCCCCCGCCTGCCGGACCTCCGTGCTCCGGAACCGAATGCGCGGATGGTTGCTCACGTCGAGGAAGTCCGCGCTCTTCAGGTGCGCGTCGCGCTGCGGTTCACCAGACCAGAGGCTGGCGGCGTCGATGCTCACGTCCACGGAACTGTGAGCGGGGTCGTCCGGGTCGAACTCCATCGATCCCTGGATATTCTTGAAGTGGCCGCGCACCCAGGTCACCATCATGTGACGGGCGCGAAATTCCGCGGCGGTATGTCCCGGCTCGAAGATCCATCTGGCCATAAGAAGAGGTCCTCCAATCTGGCCCGCTCAAGCGTGAGCGGTGTGGGCCGATGCAGGCTGGATTTGGACCAGCCCGCCTCCGGAAGCTGAGAACGAGAGCACGTCCATCGGACACACGCTCACGCAGATGCCGCAGCCGATGCAGGAGCTTGTGGCGTTGTCGAGCACCTCCTGCTTCTGCGCGTACTTCATGACGTCGATGCCCACCTGGCAGTTGCGTGAGCATTCCGTGCAGGCGATACACTTGTCGTTGGCGACGATGTGGAAGCGGCTGATGCCGAGCCGGGCGTACGCTGCGCTCATCACGTGCATCAGCTTGGCCAGCGGGCACCAGTAGCGGCACCACACCTTGCCGCCCAGGAACGGATACAAAGTGACTGGCAGAATACCCACCAGCCAGACGTCGGCCATGAGGTGATAGGCGTCGAGACCCCAGAGCGCCGGCTGGCGCACGAAGGCGACGCTGTCGCGCAGCAGCATCGTCGCCGTCACCACCACTGCGGCGATGAGTACGACCAGGTTCATCTGCTCCCACTTGATGCTGGTGCGTCCCTTGGGAGCGAGGTGCCGCCAGCGATCCCCGAAGGTCTCCGCCAATCCTCCGCATCCGCAGATCCACGAACAGTAGCGCTTGCCGTGAAACAGCACAAAGACCGGAATGATGAGGAAAGTGAGCAGCGCACCCCACACGATCCACACCTGCGAAGGGTTGTAGAAAAACGTGTAGAAGAAAAGAGGCCAAGCGTAGACGATGCCGTAGGCGCGCCACGACTGCTGCGCGAAGACGGGATCGGAGGCGAGCCGCGCGCCCACCCACTGATACTTGATCGCCCACTGAAAGAGGAACTCGGGAATGAGGAAGAAGAAGATCCATTGGAAGGAGAGCAGGCTGACGTAACGCCAGATCTGGAACTTGTCCTTACGGTCGAGTCCCCAGCGCTTCAGCGCCCCGAGCCCGAACGCCGTCATCGTCAGCGTGTAGAGCACCGTGTACCAGAACGCCCAGGGCCGGTGGAAAAAGGAGAGCGCCTGATAGCCCCATTGGCGATAGGGCCAGAACTCGTGGTCCGTTCCGAGCTTCGCTCCGTAGATCGTGTAGCAAACGAGAAACGAGACGCCGAGCCAGGCGTACCGGTCACCGCGCGAGCCAAAGGCCAGCAGCGACGCGAACCCACCGAGCGCAATGAACGCGCCCACCCACCGAGGGAGAAAACTGGCGCTCTCCGCTCCAAGCTGCGCATGCCCGCCCGCGATCCAGAGTCCGAAGAGGACCGCGAGGACCACTGCGGCGGAGCGCGCCAGGCTGCCGTTCCACTCGTTCTCCATCTTGATACCTAGCGACTTCAGGAATCGCATGGGCAACTCGGCGCCGATCAGAACGAAGGCATGCTGGCAGGGCGCGCTCGCTGGTTCGCGATGCCCGCCGCGGTCGACCTCCAGGAGCGCGCTCGTCTCGCGAAACTCCTTGACCTGGGAGTTCAAGATCAGTTCGATTCTCTTCTCCGCCACCGCCTCGTTCAGTTTGCGCTCGTTGTCCTTGAAAAGCCGCGCGAACTCGCTCCCGCGGTAGGAGAGGCGCACGTGATTCTGCTCGCTCAGCACCAGCGCCGCCTCGACGGCGCTGTTGCCGCCGCCCACCACCAGGATGTCCTCGTTCTTGTAGTGCCGCGGGCTGTAGAGCTGGTGGTAGACGCGCTCCTGCTCCTCGCCGGGAACTCCGAGCTGTCGAGGATTGCCGCGCTGGCCGGTAGCAAGTAGCACGCGCCGCGCCCGATACTCGGCCTTCTCGCTCACCACACGAAAGCTGCCGTCTTTCTGCCGCCCGAGCGACTTCAGCCCTTCCTCGGTGCGCACGTCGAGCCCGTTGTCGCGGACAATTTGATGCCAGCGCCGGATCAAGTCTTCCTTGCGCGCGCCATCCAGCCAGAGCTTGCCCTTGGGAGGAGTCTGATCGGGCTCGGCGTACACCCACTTGCTCTCCGGGAAATTCTCGATGGTGTTGGCGAGCTTCCCCTTTTCGAGCACCAGGGTGCGCAGACCTTTTTCCTTGGCGGCCAGCGCCGCGTTCAATCCCGCCGCGCCCGCGCCCGCCACGATCAGGTCGTAGACTCCGGCATCGCTCGAGCGCGCATCGGGCTTGGCCGCGATGTGCTCGACGACCTCGACGCCTTGCGACATGGCGAGCTTGATCACCGGTGCGCCGGCCAGATCGCCGATTATGTAGAGCCCTTTGAGGTTGCTCTCGTTGTTGGCCTTGAGCGCGGGCCTCCGCTCGGCCATGTCGCCGCTCGCGAGAATCGCGTCGATTCGCTTTTTCACCTGGCTCAGCACTCAGACACCTCGAAGGAATCAGCTCGAAAGTCCGGCCCTGGCGACTTCGGAAGTCAGGCGCGGTTCGAGCTTCGCGCCGCAGCCCGAGCACGCCGAGGCGGAGGGGTGGTTCGTCGTGCCGCAGCGAGGGCAAGGCACGGGCGCATACGTCACATGGACTTTGCTCAGCCCGCGCGGCAGTTCCGCAACCGCCGCCTCGCGTTTCGGACGCGTCAACAGCGCGAGATAAGCGAGGACATTGAACGCCAATCCCAGAAAGAACCAGGGAACCGGGCGCAGTCCGCGGTTCACCGCGCGGTACCCACTCAGTCCTGCGAAGAGCAGTCCGACGAGAACGTACGCTCCAAACACCAGCCAGTGGGATGAGAGTGCGGCGCGCGCATCCGGCTCGGTCCCGAGCAGACCACCGCGCGGCCTGACATGAGCGAGGTAACGATCAGGCTGGTGGCGGAACATCTCGTCTTCGGCGGCGTGCACCGGCACACGTTGTCCGTCGATAAGGTAGACGCGATCGTCCCGGCCAGTTGGCCGATTGCACACCACGCAGATATCGCCCGGGCGCGGCGCGACGGCAACGCCTGGCGCGGGCGGCTCTTCCTGCGAAGCGGTGCTCTGCGAGCTTACAGCCTGGGACGCACGTGCCTTGGCAAGGCCTGAGGCCCCCGGGATCGCGGTCGACCACGCCGCGGTAGCGAGAGAAATCGCCATCACGAAAAGCCGGGTGCAGAGGCTGTTAGCACGAATGGGTATCGTCATACGCCTTGCCATTAGATTTAACACTTCTAACATCGATTCTAGAAAAAGTGTGAGGATTCGTCAGGGTACAATCGGGGCGGCCGGGTCTGGACATCAGCAGAACGAGGTAATATGCTCAGTTCTTGAGGTCGACGACCACGCAGAAGCTTCGCTTGGCAGAGCGCATGGCGCGCCTGGGGACCGAGGGCGCGTTTGAAGTGCTGCTGCGCGCCCAGGCCCTGGAGGCGCAAGGCCGCGAGGTGGTGCACCTGGAAATCGGCGAGCCCGACTTCCGGACGGCGGACCACATTGTCGAGGCCGCGGCGCGCGCTTTACGCGACGGTTGGACACACTACGGTCCGGCCGCCGGATTGCCCCAGCTCCGCGAGGCCGTGGCCGAGGACGCGGGACGCCGGCGCGGCATCGCGATCGACCCGGCGGAGGTCGTCGTTACACCTGGCGCCAAGCCTGTCATGTTCTTTGCCATCCTCGCGCTCGTTGAAGAAGGCGACGAGGTCATCTATCCCAATCCCGGATTTCCCATCTACGAGTCGATGATCCGCTTTGTGGGTGGACGCGCTGTACCCTACGCGTTTCGCGAGGAACACGATTTCGACGTCGACGTCGAGGCCATCCTCGCCCAAATCACCGAGCACACGCGGTTGATCATTCTCAATTCGCCGCACAATCCCACCGGGGGCGTGATGCCGCACGCTCAGCTCGCCGCGCTCGCCCACGGCCTCGAAGCGGCGGGCCGCGACCACGTGATGGTGCTCTCCGACGAGATTTACAATCGCCTGATCTTTGAGGGCGAGCATGCCAGCTTGGCGCAGTTCCCGGGCATGAAGGAGCGCGTGATTATTCTCGACGGCTTCTCCAAGGCTTATGCCATGACGGGCTGGCGGCTGGGCTACGGCATCATGCGGGCGGACCTCGCCCGAGAGATCGCGCTGCTTATGACCAACTCCGACTCCTGCACCGCGAGCTTTTCCCAGATTGCCGCCGTCGAGGCGCTGCGCGGAGACCAGTCTTCAGTCGACCACATGCGCGAGGAGTTCCGCAAGCGCCGTAGCGTGATCGTGGACGGACTCAACCGCATTCCCGGCTTCCGTTGCCGCCGGCCGCATGGTGCGTTCTACGCCTTTCCCAACATTACCGGAACAGGCCGCGACTCACGCGCGCTCGCGAGCGCGCTGCTCACCGACGCCGGCGTCGCTTGCCTATCGGGGACCGCTTTTGGCGCCGGTGGCGAAGGGTATCTGCGGTTCTCGTTTGCCAACTCGGTGGAGAATATCCAGAAGGCGCTCGACCGCATCGAAGCCTGGGTGAGGAAGAATCTGTGACTTCGGCCCCTCACCCGACGCTTGCGCGCCACCCTCTCCCGCGAGGGGAGAGGGTAGTAATCCTAGACTTACTCTCTCCTCCCCCCTTGCGGGGGAGGGGCCGGGGGTGAGGGGAGGTTTATCACGACCTTCGGACTAGGATGCTAGCTTCGAGCCCATAATAATGACAGCAGCCACTCCAGGCTTTCGAGTGTTCGCCACCTGCAACATCGGCAACGATGCGCTGGATCTGCTGCGGCGGTGCGGCTACGACGTGGAAGTCTACGACCAGCTCGAGCCGCCGCCCAAGCGCCTCATTCTTGATAAGGTACGCTCGGGAGTCGACGCGCTCATCACCACGCTGCGCGACCCGATCGACGCCGAGGTCTTCGAGGCAGGCCACGGCACGCTCAAGGTGGTCGCCCAGGACGCAGTGGGCTTCGACAACATCAACCGCGCCGACGCCAACCGCTACAAGGTTCCATTCACCAACACCGCCGACGTCCTCACCGAAGCGACGGCGGAGTTCGGCGTGCTGATTCTTGGCTGCGTGGCGCGCAAGCTCTACCCCAGTGAGCGCCTGGTGCGCGAGCATCGCTGGGGCGCCTGGCATCCCTTCCTGCCTTTCCTCGGCGACGAAGTGACCGGCAAAACCATCGCGGTCATCGGCACGGGACGCATCGGCCAGGCCTTCATGAAGAAGGCGCTGGCTTTCGACGTCAACTTCCTCTGCTACGACCCCGTCTATCAGGCGCACGACTTCATCCAGAAGATTCAGGAAGAACTCGACCTCCGCTTTCGCCACGGCTTTACTCACGAGCCGCGCACGGCGTGCTACGCGCGCTTCGAGGAAGCGCTCGCGGGCGCCGACTTCGTCAGCGTTCACGTGCCGCTGCTGCGCGAGAGCGAATCTCGGACGCCCACCTTCCACCTGTTCAACGAGAAGACGCTGCGGCTGATGAAGCCGACCGCCTACCTGGTGAACACGTCGCGCGGTCCGGTGGTCGACGAGCAGGCGCTCGGCGAGGCGCTCCGGGCGGGAGTGATCGCCGGGGCGGCGCTCGACGTGTTCGAGAAGGAGCCGCTGCCAGCGGACTCGCCGTTGCGCGCGCCGGAACTCGAGGACCGGGTGCGGTTGTTCAATCACTTTGCCAGCGCCGGCCGCATCACGCGACTCTCGACCGATCCTGACAAGGGTATGGCGGGGCGCGCGGTGCAAGCGGTAATCGACGTGCTCGAAGGCAACTACGGCGGCAATCCCGCCAAGATGCCCTACGTGGTCAACAAAGAGGCCTTTGAGTAACCTTCGCGCGACGCTTCACATCACAATCTATGGATACTATCCTAATCTGTTGGAGTGAACTCCAGAAAGGGGGTCGGACCCTTAGGTCCGACAATCGCCGACACCTCTAACGGGCCTTTAGGCCCTGAACTTCAGGGGCTTAAAAAGCCCTGGCCCAAATGGGCTCGATCATGTCGGAGCCAAAGCTCCGACCCCCTCATGCCTGCTTCAGCTGCCAAATAGGACGCTACCGATCCATGACCATGACTAACTTGATCCGCTGGCGCGCCTGGCGATCGCTCTCGGCGGCGGGACTGGCGCTACTGTTGCTGGACTCCCTCGCCGCGGCGCAGGCTGGCAAGGCACAAGCTGGAAAGTTCGAACTGGTGGACCGCGACGTTATCCAGGCCCGGCTGCGCCTGTCGCCGCGCCGCAATGCCGATCGCGAGGCGACGCTCGAGAAGCTCTTCCAGCAATCCGGGTGCGCGGGCGCGAACCTGGCGGAGTTGCCGGTCAGGCGCGAGACGCTGCCCAACGTCGTCTGCACGCTGCCCGGAACCACTCCGTCCGTCATCATCGTGGGCGCCCATTTTGACCACGTGTGGCGCGGCAGGGGCATCATCGATAACTGGAGCGGCGCGTCCCTGCTGCCCAGCCTCATCGAGACTCTGCGGCATGAACCTCGCAAGCACACCTTCGTCTTTATCGGGTTCACAGCGGAAGAGGAAGGGCTCGTGGGATCGAAGTTCTACGCCAAGAACATGACGCCCGACGCGGTCGCGCACACGCGCGCCCTGATCAATCTCGATAGCCTGGCGCTCGGTCCGACGAAAGTCTGGCTGCACCACTCCGACCAGCGGCTAGCCACAGCTTTCCAGCAGGTCGCGGCATCGCTCAAACTACCCCTCGCCTGGGTCAACTTCGATCAGGAGGGCGATGACGACTCCGAGCCGTTCACGCAACGCAAGATCCCGACGCTCGTGGTGCATTCCGTCACGCCGGACACTTTTTCCATACTGCACTCGTTCAGGGACAGCCCCAGCGCCGTCAAGTTCGGCGACTACTACGATACCTACCGCCTGCTCGCCGCTTATCTGGCGGTCATGGACGCCGAGCTTGACTAACGCCGGCCGCGCGCCTCACGGCCCGAGCGGCACGCTGACCGATCCCAGGTTGCCCGTGGCGGTATCGCGCACGACGAGGCGCAGTTCGGTTGCGCCCTCCTCGAGGTCGAGCGAAAGAATCAGCGCCAGCCCATTTCTAAGCACTTGTTCGAAACCCTTTGCGGCGACGCCCATGTGCACGGTGTGCAGAACGTTGCTCTTGATCTTCCCGTCCGCTGCGAACTCGGCCACCAGGAAGTCGAGCGTCACCGCTTTGACTCCGTCCTTCTCGTTCTGGAAGGAGACGTCGTGCGCGTCCACGGTAATCCGCAGCTTACCGCGATTCCCGGCCTTCTCCATTGCTATGGTAACGCCCAGCGTAGAGGCGTCGAGCGGACTACGGATAGCCTGGCTCAGCGCGGCCTTGCTCTGCTGCTCGTCCGTCGGACCGGCATACAAGGCGAAGTAACCCTGCCGGTAGCGGAGGCGCGCTCCAGGCCGGTCCACTTGGACCTTGATCTGGTGGAATTTGCCGTCCCATTTGATGTTGGAGGGATAAAAGCCAAGCGTGTAGCTGACTTCGGAATCGTCGAGGGCGCTGCGGATGGCGCGGGGAAGGTCATTGGTGTTATAGAAGGCGCGGCCGCCGGTCGAGTCGGCGAGCGCGTCCATGACCCCTTGCGTCGAGAAGAGCTGTTCAGGATCGCGCACACCCTCGCCGGCGACGCCGCGGCCTGAGGCCGGCGTCGTGCCGTTGGACGCTCCTCCCGCCACCAGGCCCCTGGCGTCCACGGGGTAAACTGCCAAGTTGGCGTTATTCAAGGCTCGCGCGGCGCGCTCGAGCTCCGGACCGAATTGCTGCTGGGTGCGCGTATCGCCGGGAGCCCGCGGCGTAAGCATGCCGATTTGGATCGGGAAACTGGCCGACACCCAGATCAGATTCTTGCGGCCAGGAAAGCTCGCCAGATGATTGGCGATGGCGACCAGCGCATCCAAGGTGCGCCGGACCCGGTCGACGGAGAAGAACGCCGTCTCTCTTTCCTCAATCCACTGCGCGAACAGCGCCTCTTCCCGCGCTTGGGCGGCAGCAGCGGCGGCAAGGCCCGCGCTCTGTCCGGCTCCGCTCGATCCCGGACCGACGGTCCCGACGGTGCTTGACTGGTTCGAGACCGAGTCCAAGCCTGTCATGGGTCCGATGGCGGTATCGTTCACGGTGGCGGGCATGGCGGTGGTCGAGCCGGCGAGTTCCCTCGCCACCCGGCCCTCCAGTCGACGGACCACGGTCAGCAGCGTCCTCGAGTCACTGGTGAAGTCCTGGGCGACGGCCAGGTGCTCGCCGAGCAAATAAATGGCGACGCGGTCCTGCGGCTGGAGCTGCTCGAGGAAGCGCGTGACCTCGCTTCGCGACCAAGTCTGGTCCTCAAAGCTGGTGTTCAGACCATCGAGCAGGATCACGCTGAGGCTTCCGGCCTGGCTGCGGCCCTCAGGCCGGTTGGTGTAGGTGCCCGGAGGCAGCGCAGCCGGAGCCGCTTGCGCGGTGTTCAAGGCGAAGACGCTGAGGGGTTGCTTCTTGCCGTTGTCGAGCAGCGTGAAGTCGTCGCGGGTAAGGTCGCGGACCGGCTCACCTTTCTTGTCCTGCACCACCACGTTGACCTCGATCAGGCGCGTGGTCACTCGCAGCACGGAACCTTCTTCAGAACTCGTCGTCGCAGGCTGCTGGGCCGAGGACGCCTGGGCCCCGGGCGCAGCGAAGTCCGGCCGAATGTCAGCAGAGAAGCCGAGCCCAAGGCCGACCACAAGTAAGGCGGTGGTGGTGCGTCGCGAAAGAGGGTTCGCATCGTGGAGGGGCACGCGCCCATTATACGTCGCCTTAAGATCGTCCGGCTGGCCATCCTCGGGATCGAAAAAACCAGGCTTGAGAGACTCCTGGGTGCCGACGCGGTTGTATAATTGGCGATGCCAGGGGTGCTGAACCGGATACTCCGGATCAGGAGCGAATACAGCAGGGGGAGATGGAGGCGGATATGAACATCACACGCACGAACGCCCTCGCTGGTTTCTCGGCAGTGATCGCGGCGGCAAGTCTGGCCGTAAGCGCCAGCGCCACAACCTGGAACGTCGGGCCGACGCGGACTCTAAAGACTCCTTGCCAAGCCATCGCGATCGCCGCGGCCGGCGACACGATTATGATCGACTATTCTCCATCCAATGCCCCTGGCGTCGGCTACTACGATGACACCTGCGCCTGGACCACAGACAACTTGACGCTAATCGGCGTGCTCGACAGCAGCGGCGCCCGTCCGGTTCTGAACTGCGCTGGATTGACTGACACGAAGAAGACAGGGCACCTCGCGAATCATAAAGCCATCTGGGATCCTGAGGGAAGCAATACGGTGGTTGAGAACCTCGAGTTCGAGAATGCCACGCTCAACAACGCGGATGGGGCCAACGGCGCCGGCATTCGCATCGACGGGTCGAACCTGACGATCCTGAACTGCTATTTCCACAACAATCAGGACGGAATTCTCGAGAGCAACGTCGCCGGAAGCAACATCGTCATCAAGAATTCCGAGTTCTTTCAGAACGGCGTCAGCGATCCCAGGCTGAAAGCCGGTTTCGGGCAGACCCACAACCTCTACATCGGGCATTGCGCTTCGCTGATGTTCGAATACAACCTGACCCACGACGCCAACGTCGGCCACCTGCTGAAGTCGCGCGCCGCGGTGAACTACATCCTTTACAACCGCATCACCGGAGAAAACGGCACCGACAGCTACGAAATCGATCTGCCCAACGGCGGAACGTCCTACGTGGTGGGCAACGAGATCCAGCAGGGCCCGAACACCGGCAACAGCACCATCATCAGTTACCTCGAAGAAGGGACCAACACCAATAATCCCGGCCACGACCTCTACGTGGTGAATAACACCATCGTGAACCAACTCGGCAGCGGAACCTTCGTGGTCGCGGCCTCACCCGCTTTGCCGGTGCTCCTCGAAAACAACATCTTCTACGGCGCGGGCACCATCACCAACCAGGCGAACGCGAACGAGGTCACCAACTTCTCCGTGCTCTCCAATCCTTCCCTGTTCGTCGACTTCAACAATTACAACTACATGCTCAGCTCGACCGCCGGCTCGCCGCCTGTCGACTCGGGTACGCAGCCGGGAACGAGTTCCGAGGGATTCTCGCTGGTCCCGGTCTGGCAATACGTTCAGGAGACCAACTCCGCCGGCAACGTGGAGTGCGAGCAATCGCGCACCACGGTCAATATCATCGACATCGGCGCGTACGAGTTGGGCGGCGGCGGATCGACAACGTGCGGGTGATAGCGGGTAAGCCGCACGATTCGATGGCGGGCGGCGCTGTAGCAGCCCCGGCAGGGGCGGAATAATGTGGCCCATGCCGTGAGCCACGGGTAAGGGCGCATCCCTCTCCCCCTTCCCCTCTCCCGCCCGCGCGGGAGAGGGGTGCCGTAAGGCGGAATGAGGGTCGCTTTCCAGGGCTTGCGCCCTCAGGTACACAGATGCCGCCCGCCACGGCGGGCTGACCGATTCCAACGAACTTTGGACACGGGCGGTGCGTTACTCGCCAAACTGAAGCGCGAGCTGTGGATCGCGCGCGTGGGGCGACGCGTCCTCGCGGCGACCCTCGAGGCCGTAACGCGAGCGCAGCGCTTGGACGAGCTTCATCATGCGTTCCGGGTACTCGCCGCGGAGGTAGGCCGAGGACGCGTAAAGCTTGCGGTAGCGGCGCGCAAGCAGCGGAAACTCGCGCTCGAGAAAGGGCATGAACTGGCTCATCGCCGAGGGCTTCAAGAACAGCACGTTGCCATAGAGGAACTGGGCGCGCGACTCGGACGCCCGACGCGCCAGCTCTTCGAGCGCGGCGGGCGAGTCGGTGAGTCCGGGCAGAATGGGCATGGCGTTGACGCCCACACGGATGCCCGCTTCGGCGAGCGCGCGCACCCCCTCCAGGCGTTTCGCGGGCGGCGGCGCTTTGGGCTCGAGCAGGCGCGCCAGTCGAGCGTCCGTCGTGGTCACTGTCATGTGGACGCTGAAGCGGTGCTTGCCGGAGATGCCGCGGAGCAGATCGAGGTCGCGCAGGATTAGGACGCCCTTGGTGGTGATCGAGAAGTCGAGACCCGTGAACTCGGCCAGCGCCTCGAGCATGCGGCGCGTGATTTCAAACTGCTTTTCGGCCGGCTGATAAGGATCGGTGGCGGTGCCGAGCGCGATGGGAAGCCCCTTGTCCTTCGCCTGCCGGATCTCCTCGCGCAACCGCTCCGGCGCCGTGACTTTGGCGTAGATCTTGCGCTCGAAGTCGAGGCCGTCCTTCAGTTCCATGAACTCGTGCGTGTAGCGCGCGTAGCAGTACTTGCAGCCGAATTCGCAGCCGCGGTAGGGATTAAGCGTCCAGGCAAACGGGAGGCGTCCGCTCGACTCGCGGTTGAGCGCCGAACGCGACTCGAGCGCGAAATACTCCACCTCGGCGCGCTCGCGTACCTGGGGGCTCTCGGCCGCGAGCCGCGCGATACCCACGAGCCGCGGCGGGGGCGCGCTGGCTGGATTGGCTGAACAAGTGGCGGATCGCATGGTGGTCATCCTCCTTCGACGCAGTTTCGCTTTTTATTCGCCTACTTGTCAAGAGGTGAGTTTCCGGGGACGCGATTGAAGCAGGGGCGCCGCCTGGTCGGGAGGTCTACGGGGTGCCGTTTCCCGGCACGGACACGATGTTTATCGAGCTTCCAGGCTACCAGAAGATCATCGCCCGGAACATCTTTCTACCTGACGGTACCAATGAACAGTTCAACTTCGAGTTGGAAAAGGGGACGGGCGTTACAGAGCGGGATTACACGCACAAGCTGTTGCGCAGCCCCGAAGAGTAGCAGGATTCACACAATCCCCGGAACCGGACGCGTCGGCAACCTCTGCGCCTCCGGAGCTGTACGTCTGGATCGCCAGCCGCCGAGCGCTCCTACCTGGCGGGCGAGACGCCCGCGCTCCCAGAACGCCGGTAGACGATCTTCCCTGAGACGATGGTAGCGGTTACGGCGCCCTTGAGCTTCCAGCCGTCAAAGGGCGAATTGCGGCTTTTCGAGCGGCCCTCGGCGGCGCGATAGGTCCACTCGGGGTTGGGATCGAAGACGGTCAGATCCGCGACGCCTCCGATTCGCAGCCGTCCGAGTCCACGCTGGCCCGAGGGATCGAGGAGACCCGCCGGATTTCTGCTCATCAGCGCCACAAGTTGCGCGAGCGAGAGCCTTCCCGTGTGGACCAGGTGCGTGAGGGCCAGGCCGAGCGCCGTCTCGAGCCCGATAACGCCGAATGGCGCCTCGGCGAGCGGTTTCTGCTTGAGCTCGGACGCGTGCGGCGCGTGGTCGGTAGCGAGGGCGTCCACGGTGCCGTCGGCCAGTCCGGCCACCAACGCCTCGACGTCCCGGGCGCTGCGCAGCGGCGGATTCATCTTGGCATTCGTCCCGTACTCGGCGACGGCCTCGTCCGTCAGGATGGCGTGATGTGGCGTGACCTCGCAGGTCACGCGAAGGCCCCGGCCCTTCGCGGCAAGGACCATCTCGAGCGAGAGACGCGTTGAGAGATGTGCGACGTGCAGCCGCGCGCCCGTAGATTCGGCGAGCACCAGATCGCGCGCCACGCAAACGTCCTCGGAACTTGCGGGGATACCGCGCACGCCGAGCCGCGCGGCGACGGCGCCCTCGTTGATTGCCCCGTGCCCGCTGAGGCTCGCGTCCTCGCAGTGATCGATAATTGGCACGCCGAGCGTTCGCGCCTCCTCCAGCGCGCGCCGCATCAGTCCCGCCGTCTTCACCGGACGCCCGTCATCTGAAAAGGCCACGGCGCCCGCTTCGACCAGCTCCCGAAAGTCGGTCAAAGACTGGCCCTCGCTGCCCATCGAGACGGCGGCAATGGGAAATACGCGGGCGAGGCCCAAGGCCGCCGCACGCTCGATGAGGGCGCGCGTCGAATCGGCGCGGTCGTTCACCGGGCGCGTATTGGGCATGGGACAGACCGCCGTGAAGCCACCTGCTACGGCCGCCGCGAGTCCCGTCGCCAGTGTTTCTGACGCCTCGCCGCCCGGCTCGCGCAGATGGACGTGCAGGTCGATGAATCCCGGCGCGATAGTCTGGCCGCGCGCGTCGAACACCTCATCGGCAGGCAACGCGAGCGAAGGCGCGATCTCGCGGACGCCGCTGTCCTCGACCAGGATATCGAAGTCGCCGTCGAGCGCGTCCGCCGGGGAGAGTACGCGCCCGCCCTTAATGAGGAGTGAAGCCATGAAGGTCTTCGGAGGCTAAATGGTTCATTTTCAATAAAGCGCTGAGACGCTTTTTAGTCTAAGTGGCTTGTTATCAACAACTTACTTGGTGCGCCACTCCTCTCGGAGAGCTTTTGTTGATTCTAAGCTAGTTCCCCGGTTCGTTCCTTCAATTGAAATCGTAACGTACGTAGCTCATGCTTTCGAACATTCACCCTCAACTCGCCATAACCGTCGGCAGATCACGCACCGACAACGATTCCCTAAGACTGAGTGCCGTGGACTCGCGCCTGTCGGTTGATCTCGGCATCTCGTCGTAGATGCGTCCGTTCAAGCTTCTGCCAGTCTGTTTCTTTCTTACTCCGCCCCACTGCTTGAAAAAGAAGGGAACGTTAGACGCTCGGCATTGGTTGAAAATCGATTCCACCCACTCCTTCTCCATGCTTCTGGCCTTCGGCCCAGATTCACCACCAACGATCACCCAATCGATGTCATCGAGAGGTAGCGCGTCGATCGGGCCGAGCAGGGGCTCGACCGACAAGAAGCGGATCCTGGCCGGAACCGTCCTGAGGTTCCTAATCCTGAAGGCAGCCGCCTGATTCTCCACACTCACGCCCATCCAGACGTTAGGCGGCCACTCCAAACGAGGAGCAATTTCGCTCAGCCTTTGACTTCTCTTCGTGAGAATTTGGAAAGTGTGGTGCGGGCACCTCGCCATGACCGAGAAGATGGATCGAATGAAATCCAACGGGACCCGATGATGAAAAAGATCACTCATGGAATTAACAAACACCAAACGGGGGCTCTTCCACTGCAGTGGCAGGTCAACAAGATCCCAATGGAGCGTCACATTGAACCCATTACGATAACGGTCCATGCCCATGGCTCGCAGCCGGGTCGCTAAGCGTTCTGCGTAGCAGTGCTTGCAGCCCTGACTGACCTTAGAACATCCAGTAACAGGGTTCCAGGTCATCTCCGTCCATTCGATCTTTGAGTTCGTCGACATGTTCATTTACCTATGATGTCTTGGGCGATTTTGACCGCCTTGGGAGCTCCCTTTGGGTTACCAGCGGCGAAGCAAAACAGATAGAGAGGCGCGTTCTTGGAGTTCCTCAGCACAAGAGGCTTTTCCGCTACCTGGGTGAATATGGTTTTCAGCCGTATCAGGAAAAAGTTGCCCACTGCCTTGTAACCGGCGTCTCTTTCTTCGGTTTCGCCTCCAAACAGAGTCGGTCTTGTGCTGTAGAACTCCTCCTTCCAGTCTTTCGTGCCGAAGATCGTCGTGATACGGCGCGCCCACTCGGGTGGAGGCGGTTTCCGTTTGGTCAGCAGTCGCATGACACCGATTCCGAGTGGAAACAGGAGCCAGAGGTCGATTGCGTGTGTTCGAGCGATTTTTTCTAGAAGTGCCCACTCGACCTCCATACCGTACGGGTCGAGAAATACGACTGCTCGTTTCTTGTGCCAGTCAGTCTTCTTGCACCATTCACCCAAGTATTCGTTCGCGTTGGCGTTCTTGATTTCTATTACCTTTTGCGGATGTGCGGCCTTTAGCTTCTCGAGTTCTCCGCAGCGTTCCTGGCTTTGCTCAATGAAGAGGTACTCATCAAAGCCTGGTTCGACCTCGAGCGCACGGACCGCGCTCCCCTTGATAAACCCTTGAGTGTCTTCTTCAGTCAGGTCGGGGAACAAGTCTTGCAGTGATGCATCGCTTGTTTCTTCCTTTATGTACCCTCCGCCAGCAAACGCGTCGACGTAGACCGTAGTGAAAAACTTGGCGTGAGGGTTGCGCGTGAAAATCTTCGTATACGCACGGAGATACTTAGCGAGAGAGTCCAGTTTTGCTTTCGTCCACTCGCCGCCAAACGTCTGCTCAGAACTCATGAGGCGCAGTCTTGACTCTTTCGCTTTCTATTCGCCCTAGCTTGCCCCTATTCTCAGCGAAAGTCAAGAGAAAGACTCTAAAGCACCGCGGGACCTGCCAGCGGAAACAGCGGCAGCGAGTACGCCTTCACGGGTTGAAAGGTTTTCCGATGCTCGGGACATGGGCCGAACTTGGCAAGGCCTTCGAGGTGTTCGGGCGTGCCGTAGCCTTTGTTCTTCGCGAGCTGATACCCCGGGTAGCGGCGGTCGAGCTCCACCATGTGGGCGTCGCGGGCGACTTTGGCGAGGATCGACGCGCCGGCGATCGAGGCGGAGCGCGCGTCCCCGTGGACGATCGAGCGGTGCGGGATCGAGAAGTCGATTGAGTCGCCCCAGCCGGAAAGGCGCATGGCGTCCGTGAGGACGAAATCGGGCGCGGGGATGAGCGCTTCGAGGGCGCGGATCATGGCCAGACGCGAGGCCTGGTAGACGTTGAGCGCGTCAACCTCGGCGGCAGGAATGGAAACAACCTGGTAGGCGACGGCGCGGGCACGGATTTCCGCGTCGAGCTCGGCGCGGACCTCGGGAGTGAGCTTCTTCGAGTCGTCGACGCCGCGGATTCGCCTGGCAGGATCGAGGATGACCGCGGCGGCGTAGACCGGGCCGATCAGCGCGCCGCGTCCCACTTCGTCGCAGCCGGCGACCAGCCGCCAACCCTGGCGTCCGAGGTGCGCCTCAAAGTGCCTCGTACAGTGGAAGTCCTTCGCGCCTCGCCCGCGCATCAGGAGGAATTACACCACAAAGACACGAAGCCACAAAGAAAAAGATTGGGACGGACGGGAACTGAACCACAAAGACACGAAGCCACGAACAGGAGTTAAACCATGCTCTCACGGCTGCGGTGAAGGCAAGACCGCACGCCGGACGACGCGCCATCTTCCCTCCTCGTGCGCCAGGACGTACACGTCATGGCCCGACTCACAGTAGTCCTGGCTGTTCATCCGGTAGGCAATTTGCCATCCGCACACCGCCACCGCGGTCGAGCCCCACAGATCGATCGCGGAGTCTGACGCTTTGAACTCGCGCACCACCGCTTGACGGACGAAATCCTCGTAGCTCTTCACACAGGCTTGGCGACCGCGAGACGTCACTTTGAAGTCGGGCCCGCAGATGGCCGCGTCCTCGCGGAAACAGGCGCTAAGTTCGTCCGAACGCCCCGCGAGCCACGCCTTGTTGATGTTGCGCAGCAGCGCCGACACTTGTTCTCGGCTGTTTGGCTCGGAAACAGAGGCCATTCGTCGTATGCCTCATTGCCGATGAAGGCGCACCACAACGTCCCCCGACGCGGCTATAGGATAGCTAAGCGCCCTGCTCGGTGCGGATTTCCTTCATGCGCGCCGCCTTGCCCTTCAGCTTGCGCAGGTAGTAGAGCTTGGCGCGCCGCACCTTGGCCGAGCGGACCACCTCGATCTTGTCGAGCATGGGGGAGTGCAGCGGGAAGATGCGTTCCACGCCCTGGCCGAAGGAGATCTTGCGGACGGTAAAGGTGGCGTGGCTGCTGCCTCGCCGCTGGCGGATGACCGTCCCTTCGAACACCTGGATTCGCTCCTTGTCGCCTTCTTTGATCTTCACGTGGACGCGCACGGTGTCACCCGGGTGGAGCTCGGGCAGGCCTTTCTTCATCTGCAGTTGTTCAACTTTTTCGAGTAGTGTCGGCATGTTTAGACTCCCAAGCTTGGATTAGACCGTAGCGCCGCCTTCGGGCGAGCGCCATTGGCCAGAAAAGGCCGGCCGCAGCCCGCCGCTACGAGAGCAAAAGCGCCCCCCGCTTGATTTCTTCGAGCATTTCGTGATCTTCGTCGCTCAAGACGCAGTTCTCGAGCAAGTCGGGCCGCTTGCGCCACGTCTGCTGGAGCGACTGGCGGCGCCGCCAGCGCCGAATCTGCTCGTGGTTTCCCGAGAGCAGGATTTCCGGGACGCGCAGGCCGTGGAACTCCGCGGGGCGCGTGTACTGCGGAAAATCGAGCAGCCCGTGCCAGCCCGAGGGTGCGGTTGCGGCAGCGGCGACCTCGCTCGACCGGCGGTCACAGACCGCCGTACCAGGGCCCGAAGTGAACGACTCCTGCTCGCGCGAGGCCTCATTGCCCATCACGCCGGGCAACAGGCGCGCGCAACTTTCCATCACCACGGCGGCGGCGAGTTCCCCGCCGCTCAGCACGTAGTCGCCGATCGAGATCTCATCGGTCGCGAGCGATTCCAGCACGCGGTGGTCCACGCCTTCGTAGCGACCCGCGATCAGCACGAGCCGCGCTGCGCCGGGTGACGGCTCGTTGGCCTGACTCGCCAGCTCCTTGCACACCGCTTGCCGCAACAAACGACCCTGCGGCGAGAGGAGAATAATCGGGAAGGTTGCTCCACCGGCTTCGTCGCGGATGGTTTCCACGGCGCGAAAAATAGGCTCGGGCTTGAAGACCATGCCCGGGCCGCCGCCAAAGGGCCGATCGTCTACCGTTCGGTGCACATCGTCCGTGAAATCGCGCAAGTCGTGGAACTGCACGTCGACTTGGCGGCTTTCGAGAGCGCGAGCCAGGATGCCGTACTCGAGGACGCTCGAGAAGAAGTCCGGGAAAATGGTGATGATGTCAAACGTCAGCATGGATGCGATTCAAACGCTGGCCGCTCAAAACCTACAGGTTGCTGAAAAACGTTCTGGAATCATGTCATTCCGAGGGACGAGGAATCTCGCAGGGTCCCTATTTTCAGAGCCAGATTCCTCGCTCAGCAGCAACCTCCTTTTTAGAGGTTCACGTCCAACAGATTCTCGGGCGGATCGATGACGATGAGCTTCGCTGCCGTATCGATTCGCGTGCAGATGGCCTGCGCGAGGGGAACCAGCGCCTCGCGCGGCTTGCTGCTCCGCTGCTCGTCACTTGCTGCGCCGCTAAGCGCCACTCGCAGGACGCTCGCGCCGCCCGTGGTGTCGACGTCGATGACCGTGCCTACCTCGTCGAGCGTCCCCTGCCGAACTACCCGGCAGCCCACCAAATCCGCAACATAATACTGATGTTCGGGAAGCGGCACCTTCTCTTCCTGCGGCACCAGGACGTGACGTCCCCGCAAACGTTCCGCCGCCTCGATGGAATCCACGCCAATAATCTTCAGGATGACGCGGCCCTTATGAAACCAGCAACTCTCGATGGTACAGGACTCAGGCGGGCGGCCGGGGCTCTCGAGGTACGCCTGCCGAAGCGTTTCGAAGCGCTCCGGAAAGTCCGTCAGAAGCTCCGCCGCGACCTCGCCGCGACGGCCTTGCGGCCGGGCGATGCGCGCCACAGCGAGGAATTGACCCGAAACGTTGCCGGGGTGTGCCTGCAAAGAAACAACGCAGTCTCAAAACGACAGACCCGCGAAGGTGCCTCCTCCCCCGCCCCGCCAGTCGTGGATTCTTACTCGAGCCTATCCGACTTCGCGCTCTACTCCAGGATTTCCAGCGTGAAACGCTTCTTCAGCTTCATTCCCGCTGCTCCAAGGATAGTGCGGATGGAGCGAGCCGTACGACCCTGTTTCCCGATCACCTTCCCGAGGTCCGATGGGTGAACTCGAAGCTCGAGCACCGTGACTTGTTCACCTTCGACGGCCCGGATTTGAACTTGATCTGGATTATCAACTAGCGCTTTAGCAATGGCTTCGATGAGCTCCTTCATGATGGCCTCCTCGTTCGACCCGAGTCGTCCGGAAAAATCCGAAGAGAGCCTTCACAGACCGCATGACCGAAACCGCGCGCCTCCAGCCCGCGCTTGACCCCGCACAGTCACCACGACTCCGGCCGCAGCGAGCGCTCAGGCGCTCGGAGCCGGGCTCGGCGCTTCCTTCGCCTTCTTGAGGAAGCTGCGAACGGTTTCGGAAGGCTGAGCTCCGCGACCCAGCCAGTAATCCACCCGGTCGCGTTTGATCAGCAGTTCCGCCGGCTTGCGACGAGGGTTGTAATGGCCTACGATCTCGACAAATCGGCCGTCACGCGCCCTCTCCCGGTCGATCACCACGATCCTGTAGCTACTCTGCTTTTTGGCTCCAGTGCGAGCCAATCGTATTCTCAGCAATCACACCTCCTTTGAAAAATTAGATGTCACAAACTCCAAATCAGAAAAGCCTTTTCTTGCGAATCAAGTTGGAACGGCGCTAGCCCGGTCCGGCCGGGACTCCCGGCGGTTTCAGCCGGCTGAGCTGCCTGCCCAGCAGACCCTTACTCAGCGTCTTCATCATTTTGCTGGTCTGCACGTACTGCCTCAGCAATTGGTTGATCTCCTGGACGCTGGTGCCGCTGCCGCGCGCAATCCTCTTGCGCCGCTTGCCGTTGATAATCTCGTGGTGCTCGCGCTCCTGAGGGGTCATCGAGTTGATGATGGCCTCGATGTGGACCAGCTCCTTCTCATCGATTCGAGCCTTGCCAGCGTCCTTGAAGATACCCACCTTGGGCAGCATCCCCAGCATCTGGTCGACCGAGCCGAGCGAGCGCATCTGGCGAAGCTGGTCGCGGAAGTCGGCGAGCGAGAACGTGTCGGTCTGGAGCTTGCGATGCACTTCGAGGGCTTTCTGCTTGTCGATCTTCTCCTCGGCCTTCTCGATGAGCGAGAGCATGTCGCCCATGCCCAAGATGCGCGAGACGATGCGGTCAGGGTGGAAGACTTCGAGGGCGTCATACTTCTCGCCCACCCCGATGAACTTGATCGGCTGGCCGGTGACGTAGTGGATTGAAAGCGCCGCGCCGCCGCGTGCGTCGCCGTCGAGCTTGGTGAGAATGACTCCCGAAGTGCCGAGGCGCTCGTGGAACTCCTGCGCGCTCCTCACCGCGTCCTGGCCGATCATGCCGTCGGCAACCAGCAACACCTCGCTCGGACGCAAGCGGGTCCGCAGCTCGGTTACTTCCTGCATCAACTCCTCGTCGATGTGCAGGCGTCCGGCCGTGTCGACGATGAGGATGTCGTGACCGCGGTCGGCTGCATCTTTCCTGGCGGCCAGGGCGAGTTCGATGGGCGAGCTGATAGCCTCACCGGGGAAACACGGCACCTGGATCGCCTTGGCGATGATGGCGAGTTGCTCGCGCGCCGCCGGCCGGTAGACGTCGGTCGAGACAAGCATCGGGCGCCGCTTCTTGTTCGCCAGCCACAGGGCCAGTTTGCCCGCCGTCGTCGTCTTCCCCGAACCCTGGAGTCCCACGAGCAGGAATACGGTGGGATAATCCTTGGAAAAGGTCAGGAACGCCGCATCGCCGCCCAGGATCTGGATCAGTTCGTCGCGCACGATGCGCACGACTTCCTGTGCCGGCGTCAGGCTCGACCGGACTTCCTCGCCCAGCGCCCGGACGCGCACGCGGTCGAGCAGCTCCTTGACCACCTTGAAGTTGACGTCCGCCTCGAGCAGCGCCAGGCGCACTTCGCGCAGCGTCTCATCCACCGCCTGCTCGTTCAGGACGCCCTGCACGCGCAGCGTCTTGAACACGCTCTGGAACTTATCTTGAAGTGCGTCAAACATCGTCTAATCTTTCGACTAATCTTTCGATCCGCGATTCGCCACGCGTCCCCGTCCCGCTGGAGACAGCCCGACTCACCTGCGGAGAAGTGTAGTAGTATTTATTAGTATCTTGCACTCAGACGCTGGAAGTCAAGGAAGGAGGCCACTACGTCGGGGCACTCTATTTGGGACATCGAAGAGATCGTGGCTCTATTGGACGGGAAATAGGCTGCCAAACTGGAGAGTAGCATGATTATTCTGAGATTTGCCGCCGTACCCTGCGCCTTTTATATCTCTTATATCTCTGCCGCCTCCTGATTGAGACGGTCCTTATCGTATCGGCCCACTTGCTAGGCGGAATTGGGTTCTCTGGAACGCGATTGGGATGGGCGATATTTTTCGGGATGGTTTGGCTTACCTCATTCCTTCTGGCGTGGCATATGGTGATGAGGCCAATCTTCTCGAGAATTCCAAAATGAGTCACGACCGGCCGCTAAGTAGTGGATCAGTTTGGAAATGCGTTTGGCGCAATGTCGCACGGTGCGGCCCCCACCAACTAGCCAAGTAGCCTCACCGCGTCTACCGGCACAGTAGAGCACCATCATTAGCGATCGTGGAATTGACGGCATGGCGGAATTGCTCCTAAGATACCCAGGGGTGCCTGCTACAAGCGGACACGCGGGGTTAACGGATGCTAGGTCGATTATTTCGCCACACCAAGAGGACTTTCCACACCCTGATCGCCGTCGCGTTTCTGGGTCTGTCCGGCCTGGGGGTCGGAGTATCCTTCTCCGAGTGGCGCAACTATCAGCGCGCTCCATCGCTGGGGCTCGCCGAGTTCACCCTGGTGGCCAGCTTTACGGTTCTGCTGATTATCTTTTGCCTGTATTCGTTCGCCAAGGCGCGCAGCGTTCGATAGAGGACTCTGACGGCTGGTTCCGCGGCTCTCCGTTCACACATGGGTTCCCACCAAGACGACCAACGACGATTCAAGACCGCCTCGGGCATCGAGACCAAGACGTCCTACCGTCCTGAAGACTTGGCGGGCTGGGATTGGCAGCGCGACCTCGGTTTCCCCGGCGAGTTCCCCTTCACGCGCGGCATCCATCCCGCCGGTTATCGCAGCCGGCTGTGGACGATGCGCCAGTATGCGGGCTTCGGCACGGCGGCGGAGTCGAACGCGCGCTACCGGTATCTGCTGGCGCAGGGCACCACGGGTCTCTCGGTCGCCTTTGACCTGCCCACCCAGATCGGTCTCGACTCGGACCATCCCCTGGCAAGGGGCGAGGTCGGGCGCGCCGGCGTCGCCATCGACTCGCTGGAAGATATGGAGATGCTATTCGAGGGCATCCCGCTCGAGCGCATCTCGACCTCGATGACCATCAATGCTACGGCGGCCATCCTGCTGGCGCTGTATTTCGCAGTAGCCGAAAAGCAGGGCGCGGACCTCCCGAAACTTTCGGGCACTGTCCAGAACGACATCCTCAAGGAGTACGTCGCGCGCGGCACGTACATCTATCCGCCCAGCCCGGCGCTGCGCCTGGTCACCGACATCATGGCGTTTTGCCACCAGCACTCTCCCGAGTGGAACACTATCTCGATCAGCGGGTATCACATCCGCGAGGCCGGATCGACAGCCGTCCAGGAGGCGGCCTTCACCCTGGCCAACGCCATCGCCTACGTCGAAGCGGCGCTCAAGCGCGGGCTCGCGGTCGACGACTTCGCGCCGCGCCTCTCGTTCTTCATGAACGCCCACAACGACCTGCTCGAGGAGGTGGCGAAGTTCCGCGCCGCTCGCAAACTCTGGGCGCGCATCGTGCGCGAGCGATTCCGGGCCGCCGACCCGCGCTCCTGGCTCTTCCGCTTCCACGTCCAGACGGCGGGCAGCACGCTCACCGCGCAGCAACCCGACGTCAACCTGGTGCGCGTCGCCCTGCAGGCGCTCGCCGCCGTGCTGGGCGGGGCGCAATCGCTCCATACGAACGCGCGCGACGAGGCGCTCGCTCTGCCCACTGAAACCTCCGCCTTGACTGCTTTGCGCACTCAGCAAATCCTCGCCGCGGAGAGCGGCGTCGCGAACACCGTCGATCCGCTGGGCGGCTCTTACTTCATCGAGCATCTCACCACCCAGATCGAGCACGGCGCCGAGGAATATCTCCGCAAGATTGACGCGCTGGGTGGCGTCCTACGCGCCATCGAGACGGGCTACGTCCAACGCGAAATCCAGAAGGCGGCCTACGACTATCAGCGCGCGGTGGAGTCAGGTGATGCCGTGGTGGTCGGCGTCAACCGCTACCAGACGGCCGAGTCTCCATTGCCGCCCCTGCTGCACCTCGACCCTACAATCGAGCGCACCCAGGTCGAACGCTTGCAGAAGCTGCGCGCCCGCCGCGACCCCGCACGCGTCGCCGCCGCGCTCCAGGCAGTCGAGGCAACCGCGCGCTCGGACCGCAACCTGCTGCCCGCGATTCTCGAGGCGGTCAAAGCGTACGCGACGGTAGGCGAGATTTCCGACGCGATGCGCCGCGCGTTTGGGGAGTATCAAGAGTCCGTGGTAATTTGACGTTTTGCAGGCCCGCGTCTCATCGGCCTCGCGTGAACCCAAAGGAAACTATGGCTACCCTACAATTTCTCGGCGCGACCGGAACCGTGACCGGATCGAAGTACGTGCTCGAAGCGGGCGGCGAGCGCTTGATGATCGACTGCGGGCTTTTCCAGGGACTCAAGGAACTGCGCCTGCGCAACTGGAATCCGCTGCCCGTGGCTCCCTCCAGCATCCAGTGGTTGGTGCTGACGCACGCGCATCTGGACCACACGGGATACATCCCGCGCTTCATCAAGGATGGCTTTCGCGGCCAGATTTTCGCGACGCCCGGCACGGTGGACCTGGCGCGTCTGATCCTGCCGGACTCGGGTCACATCCAGGAAGAAGACGCGGAGTATGCCAACCGCAAGGGATTCAGCAAACACAAGCCCGCATTGCCGCTCTACACGTACGAGGACGCCGTGAAAGCGCTTGATTTCTTGAATCCTACTGACGAGTCCAAACCGCTCGAACTGTCCCCACACTATTCGCTGCGATTCTTCCGCGCCGGACACATCATCGGAGCGCGCATGATCGAAGTGACCGTCAAGGAGAACGGCGCGTCGCGCCGCATCCTGTTTTCCGGCGACCTCGGCCGCAGCCACCAATTGATTATCCGCGAGCCCGTCGTCCCCGAGCCTCCGGATGTGATGTTGTGCGAGTCGACGTACGGCGATCGGCTGCACCCGACCGACGACTACCACGCGCGTCTCGCAACGATTGTCAAAGAAACGGCCGCACGCGGGGGTACAGCAGTGATCCCGGCGTTCGCCGTCGGCCGCACCCAGGAACTGCTTTACGTCTTCCGCGAGTTGACCACCGCCAACCAGATGCCCGCCCTGCCCATTCACGTCGACAGCCCGATGGCCATTGACGCCACCGACCTTTATCGCCGCCACCACGAGGACCACAACCTCGAAACCGACCAGCTTGAGAAGAACGGCCTGCGGCTTTTTGCCCAGCCGAACGTACACTACGAGCGCACGGTTGAGCAGTCGAAAGCGCTCAACGAAGTGCGCGACCCGAGCATCATCATCTCGGCGAGCGGTATGGTGACGGGCGGCCGCATCGTCCATCATCTTTCGCGCTGCCTGCCTGACTCGCGTAATACCGTGCTGTTTGTCGGATTCCAGGGCGCCGGGACGCGCGGCCAGACCATTCAATCCGGCGCCGACGCGGTCAAGATGCTCGGCGCGATGGTGCCCGTCCGCGCCCGGGTCGAAACCATGGACAACTTCAGCGCCCATGCCGATTACGGCGAAATCCTCGGCCTGCTCGGGCGGTTCCCCAAGGCGCCCGAGAAAACCTTCATGGTACACGGCGAGCCGCGCGCCGCCGAGTCGCTGAAGGAGAAAATCACCCAGCAGCTTCACTGGAACGTGGTCGTCCCTTCTTACCTCGAGAAAGTGTCTCTTTGAAATGGACTGCGGAGGCAGGATGTGCGCGGGCGAAACCCCTCACCGCTTCCGTGGCTCAGCTTGGAGAGCTTTGGGAAGCGGCGCCCGACGCCGGAGCTGCGGGCGCGAGACCCAGGGTTTCGGCAATGCCGCGCATCGCGTCAATGCAGAAGGCGATGTGCTCGTCGAGCGGCACGCCGAGTTCCTCGGCCCCTCGCGTGATGTCCGCGCGGCTGACCGAACGCGCGAACGCTTTGTCCTTCATCCGCTTGCGCACTGACTTGGCCTCGAGCGTCATGACCCGGTCGGGCCGGACGAGCGAGCAGGCTGTGATGAAACCCGCGAGTTCGTCGCAGGCGAAAAGCGTCTTCGCCAGCAAGGTGTCGCGCGGTACACCCGTATAGTCGGCGTGCCCGAGGATCGCCCGCCGCACGTCTTCAGGATAGCCCCGCTCCTTCAGGATCTCGCTGCCTTTGAGGGGATGGTCAGGCGCGTTGGGATACATCTCATAGTCGAAGTCGTGGATCAGAGCTACGACGCCCCACTTCGACTCGTCCTCGCCCAGCTTGCGCGCGTAGGCTCGCACGCATGCTTCAACCGCCAGCGCGTGCTTGCGTAAGTTTTCGTTCTTGGTGTATTCCGCCAGCAACTCCCACGCCGCCTCACGGTCCATCCCGGGCCTCCTGAGTCATCACTGTATTATACGGTATAGGCCAGCGCCGGGGCGCTCACAGCGGACTCGCGATTCGACTCGCCGCCGGACCGGCTCGCACTTGAAGCGCACCCATAGGGTGTCGTAAGCTAAACGCCGTCGGGTAAACCACGAAATCCAATTCGAGAGACAGAGGTGGCCCAGGGGCGTTGCCAGGTGACCAAACTCAAAGGTAATGTTCGCATCGCTTATACAGCTCCCACCGAGAGGACCAAACCGGTCTTCGAAATCCGCTTCGTGCCTTATGTCGGCCGGCTCAATGCCCCCGCCCGTCAGCTTCAGGATGAACCCGAGTTGGTCGACTTGTTGCTTCTCCTCGGCCTTACTGACGATGAGGCGTCGCGCTGGGTCGGTAAAGTAAAGGTCGAAGGACTGGTCCTCATCCCGGAGGTTCAGTCGACCGAGCAAAAGCTCAAAGAAGGTGGGCTGGTCGTTTGATCGCTTGAGCAGCGAGCGGCCTCCCGTGCGCCTGGGTCGGGCACCGCCGCCTATTGTTACCCAAGCTAGGCTCAGTACGCGAAGTTACCATAAACGCCGCCCCGTCTCGAAGTCCTCTAATCTCCGCAACGGTCAGGCCACTGTCGGTCCCAGTCAATCTTTTGGGTTGACATCTTACCCTAGTCGATGCATGCTCAGGTTATATGTCTACCCGAGAAGACAAGGACCGGCTGGAACTCTTGCAGGGGACGCTTGACTTGCTGATCCTCCGTACACTGATCTTCGGCCCCCAGCACGGCCAGGGGATCGCGCGGGCCATCGAGCAGACGTCCGAAGACGAGCTGTTCGTCGAGCACGGTGCGCTCTATCCGGCGCTTCAACGCCTGGAATCGCGGGGCTGGATTTCCGCTGCGTGGGGCATTTCCAGGAACAACCGCAAGGCGCGTTTTTATCGGCTGACCCAGCGCGGCCGCAAGCAGCTTGCGAAGGAAGCGGCGAAGTGGAACCGCCTGGCAGCGGCGATCGGACGGATTCTCGGTACCGAGGCGGCGGAAGGCTAAAGCGATGTTCGGACGAAAGCGCAAGCCGAGCGACTTTGATGCCGAGGTGGAAGCGCATCTGGCGCTCGAAGCAGAGCGCCTCAAGGAGCAAGGCCAGAGCGACGACGAGGCCCGAATGGCGGCACGCCGGGCGTTCGGAAACGTGACTCAGACTCGAGAGCGCTTTTACGAGTCCGGGCGCTGGATCTGGTGGGATCATCTCTGGCAGGACGTTCGCTTTGGCGTGCGCATGCTGCGTAAGAATCCCGGCTTCACAATGGCAGCCGTGCTGACGCTCGCGCTCGGCATTGGTGCGAACACAGCGATTTTCAGCCTGGGCAATGTCTTCCTGTTTCGCCCCCTGCCCGTGAAGGAGGCCGATCGGTTAACCGTCGTGGCGGTGAAATATCGTGCCGACGACGACCCTGGCCAACTCTCCTATCTGGATTACCAGGATTTCCGCAAGCAGGCTGACGTTTTCACGAACATGACCTTCTACGACCTCAACCTGGCAGGACTCGGCTATCGTGGGCACGCGGACCGCGTCATCATGGCCTTTGTGCCCTCCAATTTTTTCACCATGCTGGGCCTTCGCCCCGCGCTCGGGCGGCTCATCGCTCCCAACGAAGGTGATGAGCCGAAGAGCGGTCCCGTCGTGGTGCTCGGTCACAGTTATTGGCTGAGCCGCTTCAATGGGGATCCGGGCGTGATAGGCACGAGCGTCACTTTGGACGGGCAAATGGTGACGGTGATTGGTGTGGTGCCGGAGCAGTTTACCGGCCCCTACAACATCGTGGAACTGGACGCCTATGCTCCGGTTGGAATGGTGGCGAGCGCGCGCGAGTATGCCAGTTTCTTCACGGACCGGCGCGATACCGAGTTGCGCGTGCTGGCTACGTTGAAGCCCGGAGTAACCGCCAGGCAGGCCGAAACAGCTTTGAACGTTATCGCCGGGCGACTGGCGAAGGCGTATCCTCAAACCAATCAGGGCGAGACGGCGCGCGTGATTCCAGAGCGACTCGCCCGCCCTGAGCCTGCTGTAGAGAGTTCCATCCCGCTGGTGACTACGATCTTTCTGGTGATGGTCAGTCTAGTCTTGCTCGTAGCTTGCTTTAACGTCGCCAATTTGCTGCTGGCGCGAGCGGCGGCGCGCCAGAGGGAGATCGCCGTGCGAGCCGCGATGGGCGCGACGCGCGCGCGGTTGATCCGGCAAATGTTGACCGAGAGCATGCTACTTGCAATGGCGGGCGCCCTGGGCGGCGCGCTGATCGGGAGCTGGGTGATCAGCGGACTCGAGAAGTTGCGGCCCCTCGGCGACTTCGCGCTGCGACTCGCCTTCACCTTTGACTGGCGGGTGTTCAGTTACGTTTCGGGCGTCGCCCTGGCGGCCGGCATCGTGGCCGGGCTGGCGCCCGCCCTGCGCGTTTCGCGGACCAATCTCAATAACACTTTGCGCGAAGGCGGTCGTGGCCTGTTAGGCGACACCGGACGGCACTGGCTGCGCAATGGATTGGTGATCGCGCAAGTGGCTGGCTCGGTGATCGTGCTCGTGGCGGCCGGCCTGTTCACGCGCAGCCTTACGAATGCGGAATCGATCGACCTGGGCTATGATCCGCATCACGTCCTGAACGTGAACCTCGATCCCAAACTCCAGGGCTACGATCAGCCGCGCGCGGAGGCATTCTTCCGGCAGTTGCTGAGCCGGGCGAAAGCGCTCCCTGGCGTCGAATCGGCCAGCCTGGCGTTCTCGGTTCCATTGGGCTACTACAGCGACGGCACGAGCGTCTATGTGGAAGGCCAACCTCTGCTGCAGGGCCAGCGCGCCCCAGGCGCCGGCATTAACTGTGTGACCCCGGACTATTTCTCTAGCCTGCGCATGAAGATCCTCGAAGGGCGAGCGTTTACCGATGCCGATACGAGCACCTCCGCACCCGTGGCCATCGTGAATCAAACCATGGCCGAACACCTCTGGCCCAAACAGGATGCGCTGGGGCGGCGCTTCAGCTTGGGAGGATCCGAAGGTCCATTCAAGAGTTCGAGTCAAGGCGCTCGACGCCAATGGGTGACGGTGGTCGGCGTGGTGCGAAACGCCAGGCTCCAAGGCCTCCTCGACACGCCTGGAAACTTCTTCTATGTGCCCCAGACGCAGAGCTACAAATCGACCCACGTCCTTCAACTGCGCACGTCGGTCGCGCCACAGTCGCTGATCGTTCCGGTTGAGTCCCTGGTGCGCGACCTGGATCCCAACCTGCCGGTCTACGACGTGATGACCATGGACCGTGCCGTTGCCGGCGCCAACGGATATTTCCTGTTCAAGGTAGGGGCGAGCTTCGCCGCATCGCTCGGCGCTCTGGGCTTGCTGTTGGCGATGGTGGGAGTTTACGGCGTGGTCTCCTATGGCGTCAGCCAGCGCAAACATGAGATCGGCATTCGCATGGCGCTGGGCGCGGAACGTGGAAGCGTCCTGGCGCTGGTGATCCGCCAGGCCCTAGTCCTCGTAGGGGCGGGGGTGGTCGTCGGCGCGCTCGCCGCGCTGGGCGTAAGCCGGCTGCTTGTAAGCTTGCTCGTCGGCGTTCCGTCCTACGATCCGCTCACCTTCGTTTGCGTATCGGCATTGATGCTGGCCGTGGCTGTTGCCGCTTGCTACATTCCGGCACGCCGCGCCGCTCGTGTAGACCCGATGGTCGCGCTGAGATATGAGTGAACCTATTGAGTGACTGGGTGATCTGGTGATTGGGCAAGACTCTCCTTCGGTTCGGAACACAACACGACAAGCCGCCACGGCCAAACATCCAGCTCCTGCTGAGGCCAGACGGCTGCTCGAGCCGCTGAAGGGCGAGATCGTTGAGCTCCTACGGCGGCTGGTGGCCACCAATAGCGTGGCCGTTCCACCCGATGGTCACGAGACGCCCGCGCAAAGGGTGCTGTACCGGTTTCTTCGCGCCAACCGAGTGGACGTCGAGATGTACGACACTGGATTCCTCGAGCGTTCACGGAACCCCGGCGTCCGCCGCGAGCGCCACTACGCCGGCCGGCGCAACCTGATCGCGCGCCTGCCCGGGAAGGGGCGCGGTCGAAGCCTGCTGCTGACCGGGCACATCGACACGGTGCCTTCGGGACTCAGTCCCTGGAAAGAGAGTCCCTGGTCCGCGACCGTTCGCAGGGGGCGAGTGTACGGGCTGGGCAGCTACGACATGAAAGGCGGCCTGGCTGCCAATTCCGCGGTGATGGTGGCGCTGAAGCGCTCCAAGATTCGCCTCCAAGGGGACCTGCTGTGCGAATCGGTGGTCGATGAAGAGTATGGTGGCGGAGGAGGAACGTTAGCCGGACGCCTGCACGGCGATATCGCCGATGCCTGCGTAATACCGGAGCCCACCAATCTCTCCGTCTATCGAGCGAGCCGCGGGGGATACGTGTTCGATCTGGTCGCCGAGGCCATCGAGTCGGCCGACTACTTCTCCAGGGAAGAGGTAGTGAGTCCGGCGATTCCGATGGGCCGCCTGCTGGGCTGGGTCGACTCCTGGAGGGCGAGGCGGCGCCGCGTGCGGGGCGGAGGCGGCGCTTATGCAGAGTTTCCTGACCCCGCTCCGGTCCAGGTGCTGGCCGCGGAAGCGAATCGCTTTGACCCTGATGTACCTCTCAGCGTGCCGCTCAGGGCGCGGCTGCGCCTCTACTTCCAATTCCTGCCCCACGAAAACGTGACCGGTGTGATCCGCGAGGTCCGGCGGTCGCTCAATCGCTTTTGCGATCGCGATGCTTTCTTCCGGACGCATCGCCTCGAGTGGCGGCCCCTTTTCGATCCACCGCTCCTCGGTCATGAACTCGCCGCCGAACACCCTTGGACGCGATGCCTGGTGAATAGCGCGCGATCCGTGCTCGGCCCGAAGGCGGTGCTGACGGCGGCGGAGTATCCTTGCGATGCGTTCATCTTCCAGCGCCGGTTCGGAATCCCAGCTTTGCTGTTTGGTCCCCGCGGCGCGGGCGCGCATAGCCCGAATGAGTACGTCGAGATCTCGTCCGTGATGAAAACGGCTGAGGTGTTGTTGGCGGCGGCTCTCGAATGGTGCGGGCGCTGAGAGCCTGGTCATCGCCGGATGTCGTCGGCGGGCTTCCGGTTGTGGGCGTCCTGCAAGCTGCGGAACATGTGGCGCAGATCACCGATCCCGCCGACCATAACGACCAGCGCGATGCCCAGGAAGGCCGATCCCGCCAGCGCAAAGTTCGCCACCCAGAAGTAATACCAACCCCGCATGCCGATGCCCTCAGCGCGCCGCCGGTTTCAGGGATCCCTCCGCGCCGGCGAGTCGGCGCTTGATGAAAGCGATACGCCGAGCATATCATGACCGCTCCCGTTTTCCAGAATGGTCGTGGGCCGTTCAAGGTGCGATGTTCAGGCGGTGCCGGGCCTAACGAGAGGCAAGACCAGGAGATCCGGGATCCGTGAACTTCTCCGTCCTTGACTGGCTCATCGTTCTCGTCTATCTCGCCGCTACCCTCGCCGCCGGGCTTTACGGCAAGCGGTACATCTACGGCCTCAAGGAGTTCCTGGTGGCCGGCCGGGAACTCGGACTCTACATCGGCATCGCCACGCTCGCTGCCACCGAAATCGGAACCATTACCTTCATGTATTACGCGGAGCTCGGTTACAAGACCGGGTTTGCCTCTTTTGTTAACGGCCTCATCGCCGGCTTGGCAATGATCCTGATCGGCCGGACGGGATTCATCGTGCGGCGCCTCCGCGCCTTGGGTCTGACTACCGTTCCGGAGTTTTTCGAGACGCACTACAGCCGCGGACTCCGCATTCTGACCGGGATTCTGGTGGCCACGGGCGGCATCCTCAACATGGGTGTATTCCTGAAGGTGGAGGGTCTCTTTCTAACCATCGTCACGGGAGTACCGCTGCAATACTTGAAGGTCACCATGACGGGGATTCTTCTGCTGGAGCTGATGTATACGGTGCTCGGCGGGATGGTCTCGATCGTCATCACCGACTTCATCCAGTTCGGGGCCCTCAGCTTGGGCGCGGTACTAGTGACCGCGTACTCGATCCACGTGGCCGGGTGGGGGCACATGTATGACGCCGTTCGAGCGACGTCGGGAGCGGCAGGTTTCAGCCCGATCCTCAATCCCGCTTACGGCTGGACCTACATCATCTTCCAGTTTTTGTTCTGGCTGGCGATCGATACTTGCTGGCAGACTACGGCCATGCGGACTTTTTCTACCCGCAGCCCGGAGGTCAGCAAGAAGGTGTTCTTGTGGACGGGATTCATTTACCTCGGACGCGGCATGTTGCCGATGCTCTGGGGAATCGCGGCGTTGGCTCTCCTGGGCGCCCATCAGAATTCGCTCGAGGCGATGCCGCGGATGCTGGCCCGGATTCTGCCCCACGGTGCCCTGGGCCTGGTGGTGGCAGGAATGCTCGCGGCGACCATGTCCGTGAACAGCTCGTATCTGCTGGGATGGAGCTCGATCATCGCCCAGGACGTGATTCTGCCGCTGCGTCGCCGGCCGCTCAGTCAGGGCGGCCAGGTCCTGCTCAATCGAGCCGCCAACATCTTTGTCAGCCTCTTCGTGCTTTTCTGGGGGCTCTGGTATACGCTTCCCGGCCCGACGTATTTCTATCTGAACATCACCGCAACGATTTTCTTGGGCGGCACCTTCACCGCCGTCATCGCCGGTCTCTATTGGAAACGGGCGACCCTGCTGGGGGGTTACCTTGCGATGCTGGCCGGCGTGGCGGGATCCGTCGGCTTCTTTTTCTTCCATGTCTCGGTCAGTAATGCGGGATTGGGCTCGTTTGCTTTGTCCGGCCTGGGAATGGTTGTCGGATCGTTCTTTGGAAAACCGCGCGGGGATCGCTGGCCTCTCGCGCGTGAGGCGTAGCGCCGGCTATCAGGTCGGTATCGCATGCCGGCCTACAGGGCCGGCGCTTCGCCACGCCCCTTTTTCGGAGGTGAGTTACGGTCAATCATCGGGATTCCTCGAGACTCAAGCGGATAGACAAAGGGATCGTCCAAGGTCGTCCTCGTCAGGACGCACCTGCAGCGCTCATTGACCGGCGCGACGTCTTGAAACTGGCAGGCGCCGCACTGATCGCCAAGGCCGGCGCCTCGCGATCCCCATTCGCCGAGCCGGTGGCGCGGGCAGTGAGCCTCGATCCTCCTGGCCCGCCCGCCGGCCAGACGGACGGAATCATCTTCCCCAAGCCGCAGGAAATCCAACTCGCGCCCGGCCGCTTGGCCTTGAACGAAGACGTTGCGCTGATCGTGCCGCTCCCCGCCTCGGCCAACGACCTGTTCCTCGCCCGCTTTCTCACCGCCGAGCTGAGCGACCGCTACGGTCTCAGGCTCCGAACGAAGCCTGCCGCCCAGTTGCCTTCGAGCGGCCCTTTCATTCTGATGGGAGCAGCCGGTAACCCGCTGGTTCGCGAATACTCGGTCCGCGAGCGGTTGGACCTGTCGCGAGAGAAACCGGGTCCCGAGGGATACGTCCTCGAGGTCAGCGAGCGCGCCGTGGTGATTGGCGGCAGTGACGAGCGCGGCGCGTTCTACGGACTGCAATCGCTGCGGCAAATGATCCACCAGGGGGACGCCGGGGTCGAGGTGCGCGCGGCGCGAATCCGCGACTGGCCCGACAAGCCGTTGCGCGGCATCAAGGTTTACGTTCCGGGCCGCGCCAATATTCCTTTCTTCCAGCGCTTCCTGCGCGACTTTGCCGCGCTCTACAAGTACAACACCATCGTCATCGAGTTGAACGCCTGCATGCGTCTCGACCGCCATCCCGAGGTGAACGCCGGATGGATCGAGTTCACGCGCGACACCAACTACCGCCGGCTGAACTATCCTCCCGGCGCCTTTCACCACCGCGAGCAGAACTCCTCCCACCAGGACTGCGGCGACAGCAGCTACATCGAGAAGGAGGAAATCGCCGCCATCGTGCGCTGGGCGGAGGAGAATTATCTCGAAGTCATCCCGGAGATTCCATCCCTCACTCACAGCTTCTACCTGCTCGCGCGGCACAAGGATCTCTCTGAAGTTTCAGGCGACAAGTGGTCTGACACGTACTGTTCCTCGAATCCCCAAAGCTACGAACTGCTTTTCGATGTGATGGACGAATACATCGAAGTGATGAAACCCAGGATGATCCATACCGGTCACGACGAATGGTTCGCGCCCTTCGGCTTGTGTCCGCTGTGCAAGGATAAGGATCCCGGCGAGCTCTACGGGCGCGACCTCACGAAGATTCACGATTATCTGGCCAACCGCGGCATCAAGATGGCGATCTGGGGAGATTATCTGCTCGAGCGAGTGCGCGGCAAAGGCTTGCGCCGGCACGTGGCGCCCGACGGCTGGGTCTATCATTCGCCGGGCGCGATGACGCCGGAGCAGGTCAGGAAGCTGGTCCCCAAGGACATTCTGATCTTCAACTGGTTCTGGTCGGAAGAAGAGCACGGGGAGCTCAACGAGGCGCAGCTCGAGGAGCTCGGATTCCGCCAGATCTACGGCAACATGGAACCCGACGTCCCCGACTACCTGGAGCGCAGCAAGCGGTCGACGCTGCTCGGCGGAGCGCCGTCCTCGTGGGCCGCGACCAGCGAGTTCAACACCGGCAAGGACATGCTCTACAGCATCCTGGGCTGTGCCGGCCTTCTGTGGTCGAAGAACGCGCTGGCTCGCGACCAGTTGTCATCATTGACCCAAGGCCTGATGCCGCGCACGCGCCGCCGGCTGAGTGGCGAGATCCCTGCGAGCGACACGGACGCGGTATCACCGGTGGACATCTCGGCTTCATTCAACATGGGCCTCGCCGAGCCCTCGTTCGGCGTGGACCTCCAAGGCGTTGCCAAGGGAAGAGTGAGCGCGGGCCACAGGGTCTTCGATCTTTCTGACCCCGGACGGTCGGGCAAGGTGGCGGTCGTCGTGGGGACCGAGGGGCAGCAGCCCAATCCCCTGCCGCGCGAGGTCAAAGGCATCAAGGTCGGCCTCGACGCCACCACCCTGATCTTTCTGCACGCCTGCGCCCGGCCCGCCACCAACAAAGAGGCCTATCGCTTGATCTGGGATTCCAGGGATTCGGCGGATCTCTTGGGATGGTACGAAGTGGTGTACGAGGACGGACTGGTGGAGGTCGTTCCCATCCGTTACGGCGTCAACATTCTCGAATGGAACTGGGGTAAGAAGAACCAGCACGCTGGACGATACTGCTATGGCGCCGACTTGGTCGTGTGCGGACGTGCGGCGCAAGGTCCCATCACGTTCTTCGCTCTTGAATGGACAAGCCCGCGTCTAGGGAAGGTGATCCGGGAAGTTCGGTTGAAAGGTTCGACGCGGTTCCGAGGCGCCGTGCCCGGCTTCGAAAACGGGTTCGGCGAGGTGATCCGGGCGAACGCCGTGATCTTGAAGGCCCTCAGTGTGGTTCGAAGTCGCGCGTGACGAGCGAGCCTGCGGAATACTTGGCGGCTCTGACGGAGGTCCTGACCTCTCGCCGCAGGCGTCAGATCTTCAGGAAGAGCTTCTTTCCATACATCCAATAGAGCACCAGCCGGTAGCAGCTCAGCACTGCGATTCCCGTCATCAACGGCTGAAGGCCGGCGCCGAGAAACTGGAAGAAGTTCGGACCCAAGTGGATGCGAAACGTACCGATGATGAAACTCTCCAGGAAGTGCGCGATACAATAAGCCGCGATGGAATTCATCCCGATCACCACCAGCGGGAAGGTCCACCGGCGATAGCGCCTCACGTCGATGACCCAACTGAACCCGGCCAGAAACAGGAAGCAGATCCCGCCGCTGAATAGCGTCCAACTGGGAGTCCAGATGCGCTTCACCACCGGGCAGACGTGCGTGTAGTGGAGCAGTAATCCCAGGGCGATGCCGGCAACTCCAGCCATCAGGAGCTTCTTCATCGGGATCGCGGGCGACGAGGCGCGCAGCCAGCGGCCCCCGATCAGGCCCAGAATCATGGTGCCGAGTGTGGGAATGAAGCTGAGCGTGAGGTAACCGCCCGCATTGTAGACGAAGGGTTGCTCGCGCGGGAGCAGGTTCAGGAACCACTGGTCGAACGCGTTTCCGAGGTTGTAGTTCTTGTTCCAGTGCGCGGCGAAGCCCGTGAAGTTGTGCTGGGCGTTCCACGCGGCAGAAACGCCCACCGACGGCCAATCGAAGTTGGCCGCGGGCAGCGGATAAAGCGCCCAAGCCAGCCAGTAGCCGGTAAGGACCACTCCGAGCGCGGCCCACGCCCACTTGGGCGGGCGGAAACCGAGCAGAAAGAGGAAGGGGTACCCGAAGCCGATCTGCGAGAGCGTGTCTTCGAAGGTAAAGTACGTGCGGCTGTGATCCATGGAACGCAGGAAGACGCCCAGCAGAACCAGCACGAGCGACCGCCATAGCGCGTGCGCGAACAGTTTCCAGAAAGTGCCGCCCTTGGCGATTCGGCTGGCGATGGAATAAGGCAGCGCCACGCCAACCAGGAACGAGAATCCCGGCTGGATGGTGTCGTGCAGCGAACAGCCAAACCACTGGGAGTGGGTTTGATTCCACGCCAGGACTTTCCAGAAGACGCTGGCCGGGAAAGCCTCCGAGACGCGCGCGAACTCCAGCACCTCGGCCATCATCAGCAGCATGACGAGGCCGCGGTAGACGTCAACCGCTAGGTTGCGCGGCGCGGGTTGAGGAGCGCGAAGGGATTCAGGCTTAGCGGGGGACGCGAGTTCAACTACGGTCGCCATTCGATTCTCCTGGCGTCCCGCCTAGCATACACAAAACTGGCGCCTCGGGCCATCTTATCGCGAAGGATGTCGCAGCAACGTGAGAAGTTCCTATTCCAGCAAAGTAGAAAGTTCCTGTTGGGAACCGTCAAACTGGCGGGATGAGAAAACAGGAGATGCTGGTGATGAGCACGCGAGACCGGGACCGGTTGAAAGTGTTGCATGCAG